>DASXFW010000172.1:0-28325 GCA_036489395.1 Acetobacteraceae bacterium
AAGGTTCCCCCTCCCCTTGAGGGAGGGGTTGGGGGAGGGGTGCGTTCATCCACTGACCGCGGATGTACGCACCCCTCCCCCAACCCCTCCCTCAAGGGGAGGGGGGACGTTGTTTCTTGTTAGGCCGCTTGGCCGAAGCAATCCCGTTCGTGACGAGCTGCCGGCGGCTCGTCACGAACGAGATTGCTTCGGCCAAGCGGCCTCGCAATGACAGAAGGGCGCCGTTTCATCCAGGGCGGGTCGGCCGACGTCAGCCGATGGCAACTCGCAATGACAGAAGGGCGCATCAGTCCCGCACGATCGGGCAGCTTTCGTCACGCGCCCAATCCGCGAAGCTGAGGTAATAGACGCGCACATCGTCGAACCCGGCGCGAACTGCTGCCGCCGCGGCCAGTGCGGCGCGACCGCCGCCCTCGCAATGCGTCACGATGTGATCGCCGGGGCCGAATCCCACACCCTCCATCATCGTCCGCAGCACCGGCGCCGAACGCACGATGCCTTTTTCCATCAGATCCGCATGCGACAAATGCCGCGCACCCGGCAGATGCCCGCTGCGCGGCCGGCCGCGCGCGTCCTCGCCAGTGAACTCCGCGCGGGTGCGGCTGTCGAACACCTGCGCTGCGCCATCGAGCTGCTGTTTCAGCGTGTGCCGATCGACCACGCCGACGGGTCCGGCGCCGGACACCGCGCGGAAACCTGACGCCGGCGCCGCGGCGGCTGGCAGAGTGCCCGCCGCGGCCAGCATCGGCCAGCCGCCGTTCACGATCAGCGAGGGCGCACCGAAATACTGCAGGATGAACCACACCCGAGCGGCATTGGTCA
This sequence comes from Acetobacteraceae bacterium, assembly GCA_036489395.1. GTDB lineage: Bacteria > Pseudomonadota > Alphaproteobacteria > Acetobacterales > Acetobacteraceae > JASHVB01. The sequence goes on from DASXFW010000172.1 coordinate 823, forward strand.
TCGCACCGGTGTCGTATGCCACGGCGTGGATACCTTTGCCCACGCCGAGGGCCGCGAATGCGGCTTCCCAATAGTCGGTCTTTGCGAAGCCAGGATCAGCGGACTTGATGGTCGCGTCCCACGCTTCGAGGGGCGCGCGCACCGCACCCGGCGCATGGTCTGCGTCGAACGCTGCCTGATCGCGTACGTCCAGATAGCGGATGGGACCCAGCGACGACAGGTCGGCGACATCGACAAAGGGATCACGCGGCATGGCATTCGCCTCCGGATAGCGGTCACGAGCGTTGCCCGATCTGGGGCTCGAGGGTGGCAACTGTACACGCCCCGCGCCGCAGCGGAAGCCAGGGTCTCATTGCGGTCCAGTCATGGGTCTGCCATGCTGGCGTGAACGTGGGTGACGCCCGGTCGAAAGGCAGACAGGGATGCCAGCGCAGTATGGCCCGAAACGACCGACGCTGATCTCTGGCGCGTACTGGTGCTCGCGCGACGACAGCAATGGCTCGTTCGAACTAGTTCCCGCAACGAAACAGGTTCGGCAGAGTGACAGGCCGATCTGTTGGCTCGATGAGTTGCTCGGTGGCGGATTGCTCATTCCCGAGGACCCAAGGGAATCGCTGACAATCCTGATTACCGGACCGCCCGGAACCGGCAAGAGCATGCTGGCCACTGAGATCTGTTACCGCTGGGCGACGATGGCCGACTGTGCCCCACACAAGCCGTTCACCGCACTCTACATCACCTCCGAAGCGCATCCCGCCAGGCTCATCGGAAATGCGGTGTCGTTGTGGGGTGACGGTGTACGTAGCGCCATCGGTGCAGACGATGCGAAGACTCCGGTTCGCGTGGTGTCCTGGGACGGCCAGCAGGATCCTGGCCATTCGGTCAGCGTGATGGGTTGGTGCCGCAGCTATGTCACCGGCGTGCTGGAGCCGTCGCGGGCAGAACAGCATGGCGCTACGGGCTCTGAGATGTTCGATGTCGTGGTTCTCGACAGTCTGAACGTACTGCCGGATGCGGAACAACGGGCGCGCGAGTTCCATGAACGAAAGGCAGCAATCATCCGCGAGCATCCCGGATCGCGAGTGCCAAGGGTCGTTATATTCGTGCTGGACTCCAGCGGGCACAGCCCGGGGAGCGATGCCGATTTCTGGCAATATGTCTGCGACGTGGTTATCCGAATGGACCGGACGACGCCTCGGGGTACGACCGACTCTTACCTGTTCCGCACGATCGAGGTGGTAAAGGCACGCTATCAGGAGCATGCGTGGGGGCCTCAGCAGTTGAAGCTCTACGCGGCAAGACAGGCTCCGCCGGGCCCACCCGAGACGACGGAGGTGGATGAGGTGGGTCACGCCCATCCGTTCCGTGCCGAAGGCGGCATATTCATCTATCCATCGGTCCATTACCTGCTGTCCACCTACAAGCATCGCGGGCCTGGCGACCTCACCTGGGTCGAGACGCCAATCCCCAGTCTCACGCGGTTGCTGAGCAATCCGGCGGGGGATCCCGACGCATCCAGCCGAATGCGTGGTTTTCCTGAGCGCAGGTGTACCGCGTTGGTGGGTACCAGTGGCGCGCACAAGAGTTATCTCGGATTCATGCAGGTGCTCGATCGCGTGTTCCGCCACGACGAATGCGGCCTGGTGGTATCGTTGCGCGACGACACAGCGATCAGCCTGCAGACCATGCGGGGAATATTGAACGTCTGGAGCAATTCCGGAGACTGGGGCGACCTATCTCGGCGTAAAGCAGCCGCGGAAGCAGCGACGTGCAAGGACAAGCTGGCCACTCGCATGTGGAACAGGTTCGAGGTGCTGTACTTCCCGCCCGGAAATATCTCCCCCGAGGAATTCCTGCACCGCATCCATATCAGCGTCCTGCGGTTGAAGCACACGAATCCAGGCCGCAAGATCACGCTGGTGTTCAACAGCCTCGATCAGTTGGGCCCGCGCTTTCCACTGTGCGCCAAGGAGCCGGTCTTCATCGCGGCACTGCTGCAAATGCTGGCAGCCGAGGAGGTGACCAGCATTGTCGTTGCCGCGTCGGATCGCGCCGACCACGCAAATTACCATGGATTGGATTCGATCGCCGAGCTGATACTGCATTTCGGCCATGCCACGAACCACGAGACCAGCGAGATCGACGACATAACCGCGGCGATCTGCGGCCAATTGGCAACGCCGGAGCAATTGGCCGACAGCGTGCGGGAGCAGGTGCAGAAATGGTATCGGCCAACCGCGCGTCGGCGGCGGTTCGTGACGCTCGATGTCATTCGGCATGCGGGCGGTCACGCCGCCGGTGGTCTGGCGCTGCTCGAATTGGTGGATGAGCAGCACATTCTTCGGCCATTCATCGCACCTGGTCTGCACTGCTTCCCGCTTCGGTGACAATATGCTTTCGAAATCCCGTCAGGTCGCGCTGGAGGAAATCGCCAAATCGGTCATGGCGATCCTGTTCTTTGTCGCTTACGCGGCCGCATTCATCATAATGTTGGCGATCGGCGCGTGCGGGCTGTCGGAGATTGCGCGTAGTCTGCTTGGGTACGCCGGCATACTCGGTGCCTCGATTGAACATGAGGAGCGGGTTCGCAATACCATCACCGGTACCCTGGTCGGTTTCGAACTGCTGCTGCTGGCCCCTCTGGTTTACGTGATCGTTATCAGCGTTGGCCGGTTCCTGTTCGATATCGTGCAACACGGTGCGGCCGGCGCATCGGAACATCAAATGCACCGCGTGAAGGCGCTCATGGTCAATCTGATGGTCTCGATGGTGGCCACTGACATGCTCAAGCGCTTCATCGGGCATCCGGAGGTAAATATCACCGCAGCGATTTACGGCGGCAGCATGATTCTGCTGCTCACCGTCTATCTGACGGCAATGCTTTGGGGGCCATCCTGGTTCGGCGCGGATGCGCCTTCGGATCCGCCAGGTAAGGCTGACGCGGCCGGATCGATCGACGCGCCGAGAACGTGACTGCGGTACGAAGCCTGGCAGCCGTGCGGGTGCTTGACGCCCGGCATCGCGCAGCCGCTACTCCGGAACGTAAGCCGTGCATTATGGGAGGAAACAGCATGCCCGTCCGACTCGTCGTCTCGATCAACGCCGCCCCCGGCAAAGGCACCGAACTTGCGCAGGCATTTCGCCAGCGCTGCGCCGAGGTCATGCAGGAACCAGGCTGCGAGCAATTCGAAGTCTTCCAAAGCGTGCTGAACCCCGACAAATTCGCCCTGCTCGAGCTGTGGAGCGACCAGGCCGCGCTCGACGTGCACGCGAAGGTCAACGAGACGCGGGCGCCGATGCCCGCAGGGTTGCGGGCTGGCGCCGGAGTGCGCGAGGACTACACCTACAACCAGACCCGCTAGAGCCGATCCCGGCATCTTGCCCTGCGCCGCACCCCGGCACACATTTCCGCCAACCAGCAAGGGTGCGGCACATGGACTTCGATCTCTTCGTCATCGGCGGCGGCTCGGCCGGCGTGCGTTGCGCGCGCATCGCCGCGGGCCATGGCGCGCGCGTCGGCATTGCCGAGGAACGCTTCTGGGGCGGCACCTGCGTCAACGTCGGCTGCGTGCCGAAGAAACTGCTGGTGCAGGCTGGCGAATACGGCGCCTGGGCGGATGACGCGGCCGGCTTCGGCTGGGAAATTCGCAAGGGCCCGCACAACTGGCGCAAGCTGATCGAGGCCAAGGACAAGGAAATCGGCCGCCTCAACGGCATCTATCGCCGCCTGCTGGACGGTGCCGGCGCGCAGATTTTCGACGCCCGCGCCGTGTTCCTGGACCCGCACACGCTGGATGTCGGCGGGCAACGCGTCACCGCCGAGCGCATCGTCATCGCCACCGGCGGGCACCCCGAACGCGCACCGATCCCCGGTGCGGAACTCGGCATCATCTCCGACGACGCGTTCTTCCTGCCGCGCATGCCGGAGCGCGTGGCGATCATCGGGTCGGGTTATATCGCGGTGGAATTCGCCGGCATCTTCCAGGCGCTGGGCGCGGAGGTCGATCTGATCTACCGCCAGCCGCTGCCGCTGCGCGGCTTCGACCACGATTTGCGCGAGGGGTTGGCGGAGGCGCTCGGCACGCAGGGCATCGCGCTGCATCCCGGCTGCCGGCCGACGAAACTGGAAGCCGATGGCGACCGCCGCGTGCTGACCTTCGGCGAGAACCATAAGATGCATGCCGACCTGGTGTTCTTCGCCACCGGTCGCCGCCCGGCGACGGAGAACCTGGGTCTCGACAGGGTCGGCGTGAAGCTGAACGACAAAGGCGCGGTCCTGGTGGACAACGGCCTGCGCACCAGCGTGCACCACATCTACGCCATGGGCGACGTGACCGACCGGATCAATTTGACTCCCGTTGCGACGGCGGAAGGTCACGCGCTGGCCGACAGCTTGTTCGGCAAGAACCCGCGCAGCATCTCGCTGCATAACGTGCCATCGGCGGTGTTCTCCACGCCGCCCATCGCCACGGTGGGGCTGTCGGAGGAGCAAGCCGCGGCGCACGGACCGGTCGATGTGTACGTCAGCAAGTTCACGCCGATGCGGCACACGCTGTCGGGGCGCGCGCGCAAGACGCTGATGAAGCTGGTGGTGGACCAGAGGACGCAGAAGGTGCTGGGCGTACACATGCTGGGCGAGGATTCGGCGGAGATCATGCAGGGGCTGGCCGTCGCGGTGGTGATGGGCGCGACGAAGGCGGATTTCGACCGGACGATCGGGATTCATCCGACGGCGGCGGAGGAGTTCGTCACGCTGCGCACACGGACGCGGGTTTCCGGGGTGGCGGAGGCGGCGGAGTAAAGCCGCAGCGGTCGTCCAATGGTTGACCGAATTGACGAAGTTGACAAAGTTGCATGCGGTGCATAAATGATCCCCGTGCAAGGGGGATTGCCATGCCGGCTGCAGCTCACCGGTCCGGGACCCCGGTGACGGGGACAACCGGTCGGCGCCATATCATGCGTCCGAGAAGCGCCGCTGCCGCGATTGCGGCCACCGCGGAAGCCGCGGGCATCGTTGTGACCGAGGCCGGCCCTGGCCGCTTCCGCATTATCGGCAATGCCGGGAAGATCGCCGCGGCAATCGGCCGATCAAGCAAGGACCTGCATCGGGGGAAGGATTCGGATTCAGGATCCAGTCGAGATGTTGAAATCATCATCGGTCCGATCGAGCAAAGCGGCACCGAAACGTTCGGCGGTCGCGATCACGGCCGCACTGCTTCCGCGAAGACCGCCAAGGCTCGCACCGCTGGCCGCGCACGTCCGCCAGAATCTGCGCCCAAGGCACGTGCGTTGCTGCTCGGGGCCGCTATCGCGGAGGCCGATCTCGAGGCCGCCGGCGGCACACTTGGCCTGGACGAAGTGATGCAACTGTTGCGCATCAGCCGGCAGGCAATCGACAAGAAAGTGAAAGACGACGCATTGCTCGCGGTATCTGGACGCAGCAACAGGCGCCGGTATCCAGTGTGCCAGTTCCGTTCGGATGGCGTGGTTCCGGGGCTGCGCGGCGTGCTGCGCGCCCTGCCCAGCCGTGATCCTTGGTTTCGGCTGAACTTCCTGGTCAATCCTGATCCGCGCCTTAACGGCAAGCAGCCGTGCGAATTGCTCCAACAGGGGGAAGCTGCCGTGGTCATGCAGGCCGCCCGTCGCGTCGGTGACATGGGTGCGTGAGCAGGCCCGATCCCTGGCCGCCCGCGGATCTCCATTGCGTCCGCCTGGCATTCAGTACGCTCAAGCCGGGGACAAGGCTGCATCGATTCCATGCGCGCGCTTTCCATCCAATCTATTTTGATCGCAGCCTGATGGGCCGGCTCAATGCGCCGGATGGAAGCTACGGCGTGCTCTATACAGCGAAGCACCGGCTGGGCGCCTTCGCGGAGACGTTCCTGCGTCAGCCCGGACGCACGTTGTTGCCGCATGATCTGATGATCGCCAAAGCCAGTACGACGATTGAAGTGACCGGCGCACTGCGTGTCGTTCGCCTGTATGGACCGGCTCTTGCCAAAGTCGGCTGTACCGCCCAGGTCACGCACGGCGCTTTGCCGTATCACCTGCCCCAGGCGTGGTCCAAGGCAATCCATGACCATCCGGCGCAACCGGATGGCATCGCCTACCGCTCCCGCCACGATGACAACCAGATCTGCTATGCGATCTTCGAACGGGCGCTATCCAAGGTCGCCGTCGCTCATCGCGAGCTCGATTTGGACCAGGACTGGTTCTACGAACTGGCCAACCACTACCGCGTCGGCGTCGCGCCAGGCCCATGAGTTGTTCGGCAGTCGGCAGACCGCTTGTGCTAATCTGTTTGCTCTGCCCAACCGCCCCTTATGGCCATCTTGCCCGTTTCATGACATAGCGGCGCCGGAGGAGACACGACCATGACCGCATCCGCCCCGCCTCGCTGGAACCCGGACTCCTGGCGCGACTGCCCGATCCGCCAGGTCCCCGCCTATCCGGACGAGGCGAAACTCACCGCGATGGAAAAGCGCATCGGCCGCTATCCGCCGCTGGTGTTCGCCGGCGAGGCGCGCCGATTGAAGGCGCAGCTCGCACGCGTGTCCGAAGGCAAGGCCATCGTCCTGCAAGGCGGCGACTGCGCCGAAAGCTTCGCCGACTTCACCGCCAACACCATTCGCGACACCTTTCGCGTGCTGTTGCAGATGTCTGTCGTGCTGACATTCGGCGCGTCCCTTCCCGTGGTGAAGATGGGCCGCATGGCGGGGCAGTTCGCCAAGCCCCGCTCCTCCGACACGGAAAAGCAGGGCGACGTTACGCTGCCGTCCTATCGCGGCGACATCGTCAACGGGCCGGAGTTCACTGCCGAAGCGCGCATCCCCGATCCGGCGCGCATGGAGTTCGGCTATTTCCAGTCCGCCAGCACGCTGAACCTGCTGCGAGCGTTTGCCTCGGGCGGTTATGCCGACCTGCACGAAGTGCATCGCTGGAACCTGGACTTCGCCGCCCGCTCGCCGCTGGCCGGGCGTTACGGCGACCTGGCGAACCGCATCGACGAAACACTGTCGTTCATGACCGCGTGCGGCATGACCAGCGAGACCACGCGCGACATGCGGGAGACGGATTTCTACATCAGCCACGAGGCGCTGCTGCTGCCTTACGAACAAGCGATGACGCGGGTCGATTCCACCACCGGCGATTGGTACGGCTGCAGCGCGCATTTCCTGTGGATCGGCGACCGCACGCGCCAGCCGGAGGGCGCGCATGTCGAGTTCATGCGCGGCATCAAGAACCCGATCGGCATGAAGGTCGGCCCCACGCAGGAACCTGACGACCTGCTGCGCATCCTCGACCTGCTGAACCCGGATAACGAGCCAGGCCGCATCACGCTGATCGTTCGCATGGGCGCCGACAAAGTGGAGGCGAAGCTGCCGCCGCTGATCCGCGCGGTAGAACGTGCGGGCCACAAAGTCGTGTGGCTATGCGACGCGATGCACGGCAACACCATCACCACGGTTGCCAACAAGCTGAAGACGCGCAACTTCGATGCGATCCTGTCGGAAGTGCGCAGCTTCTTCGATATCCACGCCGCGGAAGGCACCTGGGCCGGCGGCGTGCATGTGGAAATGACCGGGCAGGACGTCACCGAATGCACCGGCGGCGCGCATCGGCTGACCGAGGCGGACCTGTCGGAACGCTACGAAACCTTCTGCGATCCGCGGCTGAACGCGGAACAATCGTTGGAGCTGGCGTTCCTGGTGGCGGAGGAACTGAAGCAGCGGCGCATGCCCTCGGCGCCGATGCGGGCAGCCGCGCAGTAGGTGCCATGCCGGCCGACTCTCCAGGGGACCCGCGCCGCGATCTCGCCGCCGATATTGCGGCACGGGTGGACACGTACTTCAACCGCACCAAGCAGATCGCCGCGCAGTTCGGCGACAAGCGCGTCACCTATGCGATCTTCCTGCGCCGGCCGGTGATCTCCGCGCCGCGGCTGATGACGGAATGGCTGGAGATGGTCGCCGCCGCGCGCGGCACGCGCATCGACGTGGACCTGATGTATCCTGAAGGCACCTGGGTCGGTGCGGGCGAGCCGCTGTGCTATATCACCGGCAGCTTCGTGCAATTGTCCGATCTCGAAACGATCGTGTTGCAGAAGATCGGTCCCGCCTGCGTTACCGCGCATAATTCCTACCAGATGTGCCTGGCGTTGCCGCAGGTGTCCTTCCTGGCGATGGAGGCGCGGCACTGCGCCGGCGCGGAAATGCAGGACATGATGGCCTACGCCGCCGCGGTTGGCAGCGACGCGGCAAAGCGCGAAGGCGCCAAGGGCTTCATCGGCAATGCCAACGACGGCACTGCGCATTGGTTCGGCGCACCATGCGGCTTCGGCACGATGCCGCATTCGCTGATCGGCTATGCCGGCTCCACCGTGCGCGCCGCGGAAATGTTCCGCGAGACCTTTCCCGACGAACCGATGACGGTCCTGGTGGATTACTTCGGCCGCGAGATCACCGATTCACTCGCTGTCTGCAAGCGGTTTCCCGAATTGGCGGCGGCTGGACAGTTGTCGTTCCGTCTCGATACGCATGGCGGCCGATTCCTTGAAGGACTCGATCCAGCGGAAAGCTATGCCGTGTTGGAACGGCACGCGCCCGGCGCGATCCGTCGTTACCGCAGCGAGACGGAATTGCGTTTCCTGGTCGGCACCGGGGTCTCCACCGCCGCCATCTGGCATACGCGCGAGGCATTGGACGCGGCCGGCTATCCTCGTGTGCGTATTGTGGTGTCGTCTGGTTTCGGCGTTGAAAAGTGCCGCGTCATGGCCGATGCCAAGGCGCCGATCGATGTTGTCGGCACCGGCAGTTTCATACCCGACTCATGGCACGAGACCTACGCGACGGCGGACATCGTCGAATATGACGGCGTGCCGATGGTGAAGGTTGGGCGCGAATTCCTGTTGCGCCGAAACGGCTCGCGCCGGCGCGGCAACGGCGGCCGCGGCGAATCCTGAGAAAACATCGCCCGGACGCGACGCATTCGGCGGGACATTGATTCCGCGGCGCAGCATGGCTAGGGTCCGCGCCATGACAGGGGGATTTGCTTCACAGCCCAGTGACCATCCATGAGCGACTTGTTCGCTCCGGAGGGGGGATGGCGCGTCCGCATACTCGACCTGTCGGGTGGCGCGCAGGACAACGTTGTCGAGGAGATCGGCGGTTTTCCCACGCTGATGCAGGCGAACGAATTCGCCCGCCGCTACGTGCGGGATTCGGTAGAGCACGCGCGCGGCCCGGGCATGACGCCGAAGGAAGTGCTCGAGACGTGGTTTGCTTTCGGCGAGGACGCCGAAGTGGTGGACGCCGCGGAATCCGGATGGCGCAGCGCCACCGAGTTGGGCGACTTCGTCGATAACCCCGCCGGCGCCGAGGATCGCGACTGGCGCGCGCTCGACCCCAGACGCGACGACGTTGACGACGGGCCGGACGAATGATCCGCACCCGTTTCGCGCCGCCGCTGTCCGGCCATTTGTCGGTCGGCAATGCCCGTATTGCGCTGGCGAATTTCCTGCATGCGCGCCGTCATGACGGCCGCATTGTGCTGCGGCTCGACGATCTGGACCGCGAGCGTGCGCAGCCTGAGCTGATCGACGCGGCGACGACCGATCTGCGCTGGCTCGGCATCGAATGCGACGAGGTCATCCGCCAATCGGAACGTCTGCCCCGCTATGCTGCGGCGATCGAACACCTGAAGCAGCGCGGGCGGCTGTATCCGTGTTTCGAATCCGAGGAGGAGTTGCGCGCGAAGCGCGAGTACCGCCGGAAGCGTGGTGAACCGGGTGTGTACGACCGGGCGATGCTGAAGCTGACCCCGGCGCAGCGCGAGTCGGCGCTGGCATCGGGCAAGCGGCCGTACTGGCGGTTCCGTCTGTCCGACGGGGACGTGGCGTGGGGCGACATGGTGCTGGGTCGTCGCACCGTGAAGCTGTCCGCCGTGTCGGACCCGGTTGTCATCGGCGCCGACACAACGCCGCTGCCGGCACTGACGGCCGCCGTGGACGATATCGCGGCCGGAGTGACGGACCTGATCCGTAATGAAAGTCAGGTCGTCGCGACGGGCGTCTTGTTGGACATCATGGCGGCGCTGGGTGCGGAGTCGCGTCCGCGCCTGGCGCATCTGCCGCCGGTGACCGACGCGGGCGAGAACCGCATCGCACGCCGGGTGGATGCGCGCACGCTGCGCAGCCTGCGGCGCGACGGGGTGGAGCCGCGCGCGCTGGTTGCGTATATCGCGCGCCTGGGCACCTCGCAGCCGATCGAACCGCTGTCGCTGGAACGTCTTGTCGAGACCTTCGACGTGACGCGCTTCGCCGACCGGCCGCTGCGCTTCGAGGCGGCAACCATGCTGGCGTTGAACCGCAGCGTGCTGGGCGAGACCGATTTCGCAACGGTGGCGCATCGCCTGCCTGGCGGTGCGACGGAGGCATTCTGGCTGGCGGTGCGCGGCAATCTGGATCTGCTGAACGAAGCGCGCGGCTGGTGGGACGTCGTGGCCGGAACGATCGTGCCGCCGGAGATCGAGGAGCGCGCTCTGCTGATCACGGCGCTGGCATTGCTGCCGCCGGAACCCTGGCACGGCAGCGTCTGGCAGGATTGGACCGACGCGCTGGCGAGCGCCACCGGTCTGCACGATTGCTCGCTGTCCGATCCGCTGCGGCTGGCGCTGACCGGCGAGGACCGCGGGCCGGAGCTGCACGATCTGCTGCCGCTGATCGGCCGCGCGCGGGCGGCGAACCGCTTGCAGGTGGCGGCGGCGGGATCGTAACGTTCCGCGACGGCGCAACGAGGCTGGCGTCCCGCGCGCTTTCCCGGCATCGTCCATGCAGAAACGTATCGTCAGGAGGAAACCGAACGTGCCGGACGCGAAGGAATTCGACTTCATCATCGTCGGTGCCGGATCGGCCGGCTGCGTCCTGGCCAACCGGCTGACCGCGGATGGCAAGAACACGGCGCTGCTGCTGGAAGCCGGCGGCAAGGACACCGATCCGTGGATCCACATTCCCGCCGGGTTCTACCGCAACATCTACAATCCCAAGGTCGCCTGGTATTTCGAAACCGAGCCGGTGCCGGAGATGCACAATCGCCGCATTTCCTGGCCACGCGGAAAGGTGCTGGGCGGATCGTCGTCGATCAACGGGCTGATCTACATCCGCGGCCAGCGGCAGGATTTCGATCTGTGGCGGCAGCTCGGCAATGCCGGCTGGTCGTATGACGACGTGCTGCCGTATTTTCGCAAGGCGGAGAGCCAGGAGCATGGCGCCGATGAGTTTCATGGCGGCGACGGTCCGCTGTCGGTGTCCGATCTGCGCACGGAACATCCGCTGCACGACGCGTTCATCGCCGGTGCGCAGGAGGCGGGATATCCGTACAACCGCGACTTCAACGGCGCGGAACAAGAGGGCGTCGGGCCGTTGCAATTGACGGTGCGCGGGCGGCGGCGGTGCTCCGCGGCGGCGGGTTACCTGCGGCCGGCGATGCGGCGGCCGAACCTGCAGGTGGAAATCCGTGCGCTGACGCATCGCGTGCTGCTGGAAGGCGGGCGCGCGGCCGGCATCGAGTACAGCCAGCACGGCGTGAAGCATCAGGCACGCGCGCGGCGCGAGGTGATCCTGTGCGGCGGCTCCATCAACTCGCCGCAGATTCTACAGTTGTCCGGCATCGGACCGGGTGCGTTGCTGCAATCCGTCGGCATCCCGGCGCTGCATGATCTGGCCGGAGTCGGCGAGAACCTGCAGGACCATATCGGCGGCCGCATCATCTACCGCTGCAATGCCAGCGTGTGGACGATGAATGAAGTTTACCATAGCTGGCTGCGACGCATCCATCATGGGATGCAGTACGTTCTCGCGTCGAAAGGCGCGCTGATGACCGGCGCCGGTCCGATCGGCATGTTTGTCAGGACGCGGCCGGAGTTGGCGTCGCCCGATGTGCAGTATCAGTTCCTCGCCGGCAGTGCGCCGAAGACCGGCGATCCGATGCATAAATTTCCGGCCTGCACGCTGGTCGCGATTCCGTGCCGGCCGGAAAGCCGCGGCTGGCTGCGCATTGCGTCGCAGGATCCGACGGAGCCGCCGAAGATGCAGCCCAACTACCTGTCCACGCAGCGGGACAAGGACACCATCATCGCCGGCCTGAAGGTCTCGCGCGCCATCTTCGCAACGAAGGCGATGAAGCAATACGTGACCGTGGAGGAAATGCCCGGCCCCGACGCGAAGACCGACGATGACCTGCTGAACCACGTCCGTGCCACCGCGGGCACGACGTTTCATCAGACCAGCACCTGCATGATGGGGCCTGGGCCGATGGCGGTGGTCGATACGTCGCTGCGGGTGAAGGGGCTGGACCGGCTGCGTGTGGTGGACGCCTCGGTGATGCCCACGGTGGTGTCGGGCAACACCAACGCGACGGTCATCATGATCGCGGAAAAGGCGGCCGACGCGATCCTGCAGGCGGCCTAGGTGCGGGTCAGGCTGGCGAGCAATGGGTGCGGCGTCGCGGCGAACGGGTTGACGATGGTGACGCCACCCCAGGTGAAGCCTTCCTGCATGTCTTCCGACAGCAGCAGGCGGCAGCCAGCGTCCGACGCCGCGGCGATGATAATGGCGTCCCAGATGAAGACCTGATGGTCCGCAGCCAGATCCATCGCGGAGACCAGGATCGCGTCAGTCGTGTGGATGGTACGATAGCCGTCCCGCCAGGAGGCGACCGCGTCGCGGGCTTGCATCGGAGTGCGCTTGCCCTTCCGCACCAGCACCTGGAACAATTCGCCAAGCACCTGCACTGGCAGGAATACAAATTCGGTCGGTATCGCATCGATGACGCGCTGGGCCGCGGCCTGGCGATCCGGATCGTTCACGCCTTCCGCGTACGCGAGCAGGTTCGTGTCGAATGCCGCTAGCAGTCGTACAGTTCCTCGCGGTTCCAGGGCCCGGCGTTCATCGCCGGTTGGCCGCGCAACCGATCGAGCAAGCGCTGTTTTGCCGCCTCGCGATCAATTGGCTCGGCGGGCACGATGCGGGCGATCGGCCGGCCGTGCGAGGTGACGGTGAAGCTGTCGCCCTCACGCACCTCGCGCAGCAGGCGCGAGAAATTGCGGTTGGCCTCGGCGGCTGCGATGGTCTTTTCCATTGGGCGTAATCTGTAGTGAAGTTACCTACAATGAATAACGTAATCGCCGCTCGGATGCAAGCCTTGCCAGGAGCCGCCCCGGCATGGTCCAAGCCCGGGGATCACGCTCGGACCGTATCGCCATGCCCGATTCCTTGCCTGATCCCGCTACCTCGCAGCTTGCGAAGGAGCATGTGCTGATCCTGGATTTCGGCAGCCAGGTGACGCAGCTTATCGCCCGGCGGCTGCGCGAATCCGGCGTGTATTGCGAGATCTGGCCGTTCAACGCCGACCCGGAGCGTATCGCCGCGTGGCAGCCGCGCGGCATCATTCTGTCCGGCGGGCCCGCCTCGGTGCACGAGGCCGCCGCGCCTTTGGCTCCGTCGGTGGTGTTCGATCTGGGCGTGCCGATCCTGGGCATCTGCTACGGCGAGCAATTGCTGTGTCAGCAGCTCGGCGGCGCGGTGGAGCCTTCCGACCATCGCGAGTTCGGCCGCGCCTTCGTCGATGTGACGGACGACTGCGCGTTGTTCCACGGCGTCTGGCCGAAGGGCGCGCGCGAGCAAGTGTGGATGAGCCACGGCGACCGGGTGACGAAACTGCCGCCGGGTTTCCGCGTGGTGGGCGTGTCGGAGGGTGCGCCATTCGCCGCGATCGCCGACGACGCGCGGCATTATTACGGCACGCAGTTCCACCTGGAGGTGGTGCACACGCCGCACGGTGCGCAGCTTCTGCGCAACTTCACGCACGGCGTGCTGGGCTTGTCCGGGCGCTGGACGATGGCCGGCTTCCGCGCCGCGGAGATCGCGCGCATCCGCGCCCAGGTGGGGCAGGGCAGGGTGATCTGCGGCCTGTCAGGCGGGGTGGATTCATCCGTCGCCGCGGTGCTGATCCATGAGGCGATCGGCGACCAGCTCACTTGCATCTTCGTCGATCACGGCCTGCTGCGGCAGGGCGAGGCGGAGGAAGTCGTCACTACATTCCGCGACCGTTTCAACATCCGCCTGGTGCATCGTGACGCGTCCGACATGTTCCTGGACGCGCTCGACGGCGTGGTTGATCCCGAACTGAAGCGCAAAACCATCGGCCGGCTGTTCATTGACGTGTTCGAGCAGGAGGCGGCGAAGATCGGCGGCGCGGATTATCTGGCGCAGGGCACGTTGTATCCGGATGTGATCGAAAGCGTGTCGTTTACGGGTGGGCCGTCGGTGACGATCAAGTCGCATCACAATGTCGGCGGGCTGCCGGAGCGGATGCGTATGAAGCTGGTCGAGCCGCTGCGCGAGTTGTTCAAGGACGAAGTGCGCGCGCTGGGGCGCGAACTGGGGTTGCCGGAAGTGATCGTCGGGCGGCATCCGTTCCCCGGGCCGGGGCTGGCGATCCGCATCCCGGGTGCGATCACCCGGGACAAGCTGGCGCTGCTGCGCAAGGCCGATGCGATCTTCCTGGAGGAGATCCGGTCGGCGGGACTGTACGACGCGATCTGGCAGGCGTTCGCCGTGCTGCTGCCGGTGCGGACGGTTGGGGTGATGGGGGATGGGCGCACGTACGATCGCGCGTGTGCGCTGCGTGCGGTGACGAGCACGGATGGGATGACGGCGGATGTCTATCCGTTCGATGCGGGGTTTTTGGCGCGGGTTGCCGGGCGGATCGTGAATGAAGTGCGCGGGATCAACCGGGTGACGTACGATATTACGTCCAAGCCGCCTGGGACGATTGAGTGGGAATAAGGGTATGGGATACCCTGGAGGGGTCCGGAGGGGAATAGTTAGGAAAAATAGAGGGTTACGGGGTAGTCCATCAATGATCCACGGCCGATTGTCGATCAAACTCCTTCTTCACTAACCCATTGTTTCTTCGCGGATCGCTTCGCGTTGCTGGAAACCAGCCGAGGCCAGAGAGATTTTTGACGATGTTTCTAACGGTAGTTTTCGGACCGGAATGAGGGCCGGATGAAACTACCGTCAATTTGAATCGTTGAGCCTGACGGTATTTTTTAGCCACGTTTTGGACGCTGCCAGCCGGATACCTCGAAGCATCAGTCTTGAATTGGCCGGGTATTGACTGTACACTGGATGAGGAGAAAAAACCATGCCCAGTGCAGCATCCAAATCGAATAGGGGGCCGGTCCGAGCGGAGCGCTTGGAGGCCCGCGTCACGACGGAGCAGAAGACTCTGATCGAGCAGGCCGCCGCCCTGCAAGGAAGGACCGTGACCGACTTCGTGCTAACGAGCGTGCAGGACGCCGCCCGGCGCGCGATCAAGGAACACACCCAGCTCGCACTTTCAGTTCGCGACAGTGAGGTCTTCGTTGATGCGTTGCTGAACCCGAAGCCGGTCAATGACCGGCTGCGCGACACGGTCCACCGCTATCGCGAGCGAGTTGGCGTTTGACACGTGGTTGCTGGAAGAGATGAGAAGCTCCGCGTCGAGCCGCTGGCGTCAGACCATGACAGATCGGGGTTCGAGAGCGGCGTAGAGCCACTCGACCGATACTTCCGGACGCAGGCGGGCCAGGACGCGCGGAAGAACATGGCTGCGCCGTTCGTCCTGCTGCTGTTGGATGGGGCGATCGCCGGCTACTACACCCTATCGTCGACATCGGTGCAGCTCGCCGAACTGCCGGGGCAAATGGTGCGCAAGCTGCCGCGATATCCGCTGGTGCCGGCCACGCTACTGGGCCGGCTCGCGGTGGATCGCCGCCAACAGGGAAAGGGCTACGGCCGGTTTCTGCTGGCTGATGCTCTCTTCCGTGCGGCTCGTAGTGAGATCGCCTCATTTGCCGTGATCGTCGATGCGAAGGACGAAAACGCCCGCCGCTTCTATGAGCGCGAAAGTTTCCTGCCGTTTCCGGACCAACCGATGAAGTTGTTCCGACCTATGGTCGATATCCGGCGGCTGTTCGATGAACCCTAGACCCGAGGAATTGGCGGAGTTTTTTCGAACCCGGAAGATTGAGTTCGGACGGTGTCTCGAACCAACCATGCAATGCGGTCAGTCGGCGATCCGCGCGCATTCGATCCAGAACCGTCAGACCATCACGCTGCTGGAACAGAACAATCATGTGATCGCCTGGCAGCCGCGGTTTTCCGAGGCTGGGCCGGACATCGCACTAAGACGGATTGGGCGGAACGACGCATCGACATTCGCAGGATTCTGCAGTCAGCACGACACCGAGCTTTTTCGGCCGCTCGACACCAAACCGCTCGATGGAGCTGATCGCGAGCAGCTCTTCCTGCTGGCCTACAGGGGGAATCACCTGTGAGCTGCACGCGATCATGACTGGGGTCATGAAGTTGCAGAGCCTCTATGCAGCGAGGGTCAAGCGCGGGGCTGACTCTGCGGATTCCTCCAGTCCAGCGGGGCAGAAGGCCGTGGAGCAAATGGTCCTGTCTTGGGCAACTTGGCGGTATCGCTACAAGTACTACGACGAGCCGCTGCTGCGTCAGACCTTCGACGGCATCGAGCACGACGTCATCGATCTGAACAATCAGGCGCCATGCCTTGCCGCCTCGTCATTCATCACGGTCAAGGATGTGCCGATCGATGAGGATCTGGTCGGTGTCGCGATCAACATCTTGCCGGTCAGCGAGACAAGGACCGTTGCGGCGTTCTCTTACGCGAAGAAGGATCAAGGAATATTCCGCGCCACTTTGGACCGCATCCTGGGCTCAACGGGGGATGTGCAGAAATATGAGCTATGAAGCTGGTGTTGAGTCGGGTATCCAATGTCCTCATCTCGCCCCTCCACTTCGACCGGTGGGGCGCTCAAAGGGCGAATAAGATCGCGGATGCGTTTGTGCGCACCGTTGAGAGCCAGCAAGACGTCGGCGAGGACGCTGATTTCATGCTGTTCTAAAGCAAGACGGCGCGGACGTCTGGGTGAGCCCGGTTTCGAGGCGCAAGGACGATGCTCTGACCCGCTCAATGCGACGCCCCATCATAGCAATCTACCATCTCCAACCAACCAACCGCCGGCGTCACACCAAACGGAACGCTCGCCCATCTGGCAGCCGGTACCGACTGAAGTCCGCGACGTCGATCGTCAAAATATCGACGATCCCCGTATCCACCGCCAACCAGTAGAGCGACGCGTCGGCGAAATCCATATCCCGCTTGCCTGCCTCGGTATAACGCCGCATCCAGTCAACCATGTCGCCCAGGTGGTGCGATTCGAACGGATAGACCTGCACCCCGCCCAGTTCGATCCAACGCAACAGCTCGAACCGCAGCGGCGGGTCGAGAAGGTAAGCGGCCTCCACCACACACGGCCATGTCGTCAGCAGTCGCAATCCTTCCCGAGCCAGCGAGGCCAGGTTCGCGTCGATCCGATCGTGATGCTTGTCGTCAGCGGCGAACAGGGCGACCAGCGGCCCCGCGTCAATCAGCACGTTTCGCATGCAGCCTGGCTTTCAGGCCCACACCGGTGCGCTCGGACGCGGCGGGATTGCCCATCGGCGCGCCGCTTCTCACCTGGCGCAGTAGATCATAAGGATTTTTCAAACCGAGCCGCAGCTCCAGCGCGTCTTTCACCAAGTCGCTCTTGGATATGCCCAGACGCTTCGATTCCTCCTCGACCCGCGCCTCCAGGGCAGGGTCCAGCCGTACAGAGAGGGTCATCCGAGGCTCCACCGCGTATGCTTGTATTACAAGAATACACAACCTCGGGCGCGCCCGCAAGTCTCGTCCGCCGATGTCATCGCCACATCCTGCGCCAACGTTCGGCCGTCCCGCCGGGGCCGGAAATGCGCGCGGTGTTAGCCACACCCTTCGACCGGTCTGGAGCGGTGGAATCCGATCGTGAACGAGGTGCGAGGGATTAACCACGTGCCCTGCGACATTACCAGCAAGCCGCCTGGAACGATCGAATGGGAGTACACGGCGAAGGTCACGGATAGACCGCCGTCATCGCGCCGGCGGCGGCAAACCGGCCATGAACTTCACCAGATACTGCTTCCACACCGCGGCGTAGTAATGGGTGAAATGTCCGTGCGTGCCCTTGCCATAGGGCGTCAGCACGTAGGTGCCGTGCGCGATCTTCTTGAAGGCTCGTTCGATCGTCCCGAGAGTTGGCGGATCCGCAAAATCCTCGACATTGTTGATCAGCAGCACGTGCGCCTTGATCTTCGGCAGATCCGCCTCGGGGCTGTAGTCGTAGATCGACTCGATCTCATACAGCGTGTTGTTTGCGTCGCCGCTTTTCATAATCGCCGCAAGGCGCTTGTCGTACAGCGCCTTGGCCGCCGCCATCGTTGGCGCTGCTTCCTGAATGCGTACCGGGCTTTCGACCAGGTCGTTGCCGGCCCCGGCGTACATGTAGAGCGTCGGGGTCTTGTCGTAATTGCCATCTTGCCAGGCCGGATCATGGCGGATCAACTCGGCGGTGGCGTGGCGAAGCATGTAGTTGCGGCCGCTGATCTCGACCGGCTGGCATGACATCCCGACCGTGCCGTCCATCAGATTGGGATACCACTCAGCCCACAGGAATTGCTGCATGCAGCCCAGGGAGCTTCCGATGACCAGCCGCAGGTGGTTGACCTTCAGCCCGTCCGTGACCAGCCGATGCGTCACATCGACCATGTCGTGGTATCGGTAGTGTGGAAAGTGGCCCTTGAGTCCGTCGGATGGTTTCGATGACCCCCCGCGCCCCAGCGCGTCGGGCATGATGATGTAATATTTTGCCGCGTCGAGCGGCTGGCCTGGCTTGAACAATTCGCCGGCCAGCGTCGGCCGAAACCAGTTGGCGCCGGTTCCGGTGTTGCCCTGCAGCAGCAGCACGGCATTGACCACCTCGCCGGCGGCATTCCGTTTTGCCGTGCCGATCGTACGGTAATGCAACTTCACCTCCGGCAGGGTCTCGCCGCTGGTGAATTTGTAGTCGCGGATGACGTAATCGCCGTCGCGATACCCGGGCCAGTTGGTGTTCGGCTTGTTCGCCGCCTCTTGCGCGAGCGCCGGAAACGCGCAGGCCAGAAGTGCGATCGTGATCAAGGTGCGGACGAACATTCGATTCCCTCGCATCGTTATTGAGCCTTCGCTGGATCAAAACCCGTATGAGCGGCCTGGCGCTCATTTGGCAAGATCACCGCGGCGCTTGCCGATTTTCCATCCGGTCAGTCCGGCAGGTCGAAAAACTTGCACCAGCCGGTCGGGCTGATATCTCCGCTCACGACCTTGCAGGCACGCGGGCGGATGAAGAACGAGCAGGCGCCGCAACTCAACAAGCCTTTTGGCGTGCTCTGGTACGCGGCGGCAATCTGCGACATCTTTGTCGATGGCTCCTCGGCACGTGCCGGCCGCGTTGTCGATAGTCCGCCCAGTGCCGCGGCCATCAGTTCACGGCGTGTCACATGGCGATCGGCGTGAAAGCCGCCCTCCTCACGCGGGTGGCGCGACGTAGCCGTAGCGCAGATTGCTCCGGCCGCCGCCATTGGCGAGATAGTCGGTTTTCATCGCCGCAAAGCGATCGTGGCTGACCAGCTCGGCATGCTTTCGATCGATCTCATACAGCCTGGCGGAATTTCCACCGAAAATCGCGGTCTTGATCGGACCGTCAGCCAATCCCAAAGGTTGGAACCCGAACTTCTGCTGCATGTCGTCGGGGATTTCCAACCGGCGCAGCCCCTCGATCTGCCACTGCGGCGCGCCGGTCCATACCGCGTCGGTGCCCCAGACAATGTGGTCGGACCCAAGGCCTTTCACGAGCATCCCCATCAGCGCCGCGGCGAGGCGCGGCTGGGCGACTGCGGTCCACGCGAAGATCTGCCCGAGATCGCCATACACATTCGTAACGCCGTATTTTTCCGGAATCTCGGCGAGATCGCTGGTCCAGGACGACCGGCCGGTCTTGTCGAACTCCGCCATCGCGTCGGCCGGGTTGGCGCCGACCCAGCGATAACCCGAGTGGTAAACCAGGAAATTGAGCTGCGGCCAGTCCTTCGCTGCCTTGCCGATGTCGCTGACGTCGGCATAGGGCAACAGGCGCGGGAATTTCCCGGCGACAGCGGGCGCGAACAATCCCTTGTGGATGCAGACGTTTTTGATGCCGGCCTTGGCGATCTTTTCGTAGAACGGATACATCAGCTTCTCGTCGTCGGCGTGCCAGGGGTGCCCGTCGAGCTCCTTGTGGGTGTTGTCGCCGACCGAGTAGCCCTTCCAGGAATCGGGTTGGTAGCGCTCGATCCCCTCATCGACCTTGTCGAGCCAGCCGTCCCATCCCGGCGTGAACGTGAAATGCGCCAGCATACGACGTGTGCCGGCCTTCGCATTGACGGCGGCGCGCGTCTTGAACACCTGGTCCTGCGGAATGAACCAATCCTGTGCGTCAACCGAGGGCGAGTTGGTCAGGATCGTCATCTTGGTATCGCTATCCATATAAATCTCTTTGACGTAATTATTGAATTTCAGATCGTCGAGCGTCTGCTCTTTGCCCGACAGCTCCTTGTTCCAGCCCCACTGGCCGACTGCCTCGCGGCCCTTCACGAAGCCGGTCAGCCGCGTGTCGTCGCGCAGGAAGTGGGTGTGGCCATCGAAAACGAACTGACCGGAGTTCGCGGCCGCCCGCTGGTCTGCCAGCTCGGGCGTGGCGGCTTCCGCTTCGCTGACGTCAAAATAGCGGCCGAAGACCTCGTTCATCGCCACGAATGACGCAGCCATGCCCGCGGCGGTCTGGAAGAACCGGCGTCGCGACAGACCCTGGCGTTTGGCGAGACGGTCGCTCATATCGATGAGCCGCGCCTCGACCGCTTTCTGCTGCGCGGTTTGCGGCACCGGCGGGTATTCGTCGCTCGACACGATTTGCGTCGGCACGGGGGAAGGAAACGAGGCCGTCTCGGCCGGCAGCAACCCGCTGATCAATCCATCATCAAGGAATTTCATCGCGCCCTCCCACTGGCGTTTGTTGCCCCGATCCTACGCGCTGTGGCCGCTTTCCTCCAGCCGCCGCAAATCAACCAAATGGGGCACCGGCAGCCGTTGACGGCCCGCCCCGCATCTTTCACGCCAGCATCGCTGAATCGCGTACGAGGCGCACCCGCAGCGAACCTGTCGCGTCCCAGTGCGCGTGCCGGCCGCGGGGACGCGCGCGCGGCCAGGCGCGCATTCCTGGCGTACGGACCCATCTTGCAAGCACAGGTATCCGCCACCCCATGCTATGCCGCCATCCATGCCCCCGACTCTCCTGCTCCAGGACATCAGCCTCACCTTCGGCAGCACGCCTCTGCTGACCAATGCCGGCCTGGCGATTGCGCCGGGCGACCGGGTCTGCCTGGTCGGGCGCAACGGCTCAGGGAAATCCACCCTGCTGCGCATTGCCGCCGGCGTGATCGCGCCCGATTCCGGCCGCCGCTTCGTCCAGCCGGGCGCCACCATTCGCAGCCTCCCGCAGGAACCCGATTTCGCCGGCTTCGCCACGACCTTCGCCTACGTCGAGGCCGGGCTCGTCACCGACGCCGACGCCGCCCGCCACCGGGCCCGCTATCTGCTGGAGCAACTCGGCCTGACGGGGACAGAACACCCCGCCACGTTGTCCGGCGGCGAGGCCCGTCGTGCCGCGCTTGCCCGCGTCCTGGCCCCCTCGCCCGACATTCTGCTGCTCGACGAGCCGACCAACCATCTGGACCTGCCCGGCATCGAATGGCTGGAGCAAGAGCTGATGGGGATGCGCTCGGGCGTCGTGCTGATCAGCCATGACCGGCGGCTGCTGGAGCGCATCTCGCGCGGCACCGTCTGGCTGGACCGCGGCATCACCCGCAGCCTGGACCGCGGCTTTGCGGCATTCGAACCCTGGCGCGACGCGGTCCTGGAACAAGAGGAGCAGGACCACCACAAGCTGGGCCGGAAGATCGTGATGGAGGAGGACTGGCTGCGCTACGGCGTCACCGCGCGGCGCAAGCGCAACGTGCGGCGGCTGGGGGAGCTGCACGCGCTGCGCAAGCGGCGGCGCGAACGTCGGGCCGCGCTCGGCAGCGTCCGGTTGGAGATCGCGCGGGGGGAGCTGTCCGGCCAGTTGGTGGTGGCCGCCGATGCGGTGGTGAAGTCCTACGGGGACCGCGTGATCGTGCGGAATTTTTCCACCCGCATCCTGCGCGGCGACCGGGTGGGCATCGTCGGACCGAACGGCGCCGGCAAGACGACATTGCTCAATCTGCTGACCGGTGCTCTGGCGCCCGATGCGGGGGACGTACGGCTCGGCACCAACCTCGGCCTGGTGACGCTGGACCAGCGGCGGGACACCCTGGATCCGGCACTGACGCTGAGCCAGACGCTGACCGGCGGCGCCGGCGACATGGTGACGGTCGGCGACCAGCGCCGGCACGTCATCGGCTACATGAAGGACTTCTTGTTCGCGCCGGAGCAAGCGAACACCCCGGTCGGCGTGCTGTCCGGCGGCGAGCGCGGGCGGCTGACCCTGGCCCGCGCCTTCGCTCAGCCGTCCAACCTGCTGGTGCTGGACGAGCCGACCAACGACCTGGACCTGGAGACGCTGGACCTGCTGCAGGAACGGCTGGCCGAATATACGGGGACGGTGCTGCTGGTCAGCCACGACCGCGATTTTTTGGACCGCGTGGTGACTTCGGTGATTGCGGCGGAGGGCGATGGGCGCTGGATGGAATACGCCGGCGGTTACACCGACATGCTGGCCCAGCGCGGCCCTGCGGCAGCGACGCCGGTCGCCGCACCGGTGAAACAGGCACGGCCGGCGGCGCCCGAGCGTTCGCCTCCGGCCGCACGTCCGCGACGGATGACCTTCAAGGATCGCCATGCGCTGCAGACGCTGCCGGCGCGGATGGGCGCGCTGCAGGCCGACATCGAGCGGCTGACCGCCGTGCTGTCCGACACCGGGCTGTATGCGCGCGATCCGGCCCGGTTCACGGCCGTTACGCAGGCACTCGGCGGTGCACAGGACGCGCTGGCGGCGGCGGAAGATCAGTGGCTGACGCTGGAGATGATGCGGGAGGAGATCGAGGGATAGGCGGCCGGGCGGCGCCGCGGTGCCCGGTAGCATCCCAGCGCTGCATCGGCGGCCACCTGCACAGTGTCATTGCAGTATCATTGCACAGTCATTGCACCGCCGCCCGCAAGTCATTCTTTTCGTCGCCTGGTATGAGTCCCGGGAATGATCGGCTCGTCCGTATCGTGCCGGCCTGCCAGACCGGGCCTTGGAATCCTATTGGGTGCCGCGGCTCACCGCCGTTCCTGCTCACTCACCAGCCGGCGCGCGATCCGCCGGCCGATCGGGTGAGATCTGTCGCGTATCATGACGCGGTTGAAATTGGCGCCCTGATGCCGCATGTTCGACAAATCCTGATTTTGTCGTACCCAAGAGGCTCGCGTGGCGAAGACATCAGAGAGCACGAATTCGACGCACAGAGGCAAGCCGGCTTCAGGGAGGCCGCGCAATGGCGGCGCCCGGCGTCCGAAGGTCGCTCAACTTGCTGCGAAGACCAGCCCGTCTGCCATCAGTGGTGCCCGGTTCGAGATGGTCATGAGCGCGGCGGAACAATCGGGTCTTCTGAGCAGGAAAAGCAGTCGGATCGGCGGCAGGGTGAGCCCGGCACTGATCAGGCAGGCCAAGCGACAGACCGGAATCGCGACCGATACCGATTTGATCGAGTTTGCGCTCGCAACTGTCGCGCTCGAGGACAATTTTGCCGAGTCGTTCAGGGAGTCGCGCGCCACGGCCGATCCAAAGTTGAAACTCGGGTTCTGATGTGGCCGCGTTTGATTTTGACGCGGCGCGACGTTGGGCACGGTTCGATCCGCAGAAGACGCTGGCGCGGCGACGCAGCTCAGAACTGCCCTTCGTCGATGCGAATCGGATTGCCGGACAGGGATTGTTGCTCGACACGTGTGTTTACATCGATCAGATGCAAGATCGTTCGCCGCACCTGTTGGATGATGTGATCGCGCAGCGGCAGGTCAACCACTCGACGGTCGCCATCCAGGAGCTGATGCACACCGTCGGCGTGCTGAATCCGTCGGATCCGCGCACGGCGGGCGTCGTGACCGAAATTGGCAGGCAAATCAAGGCGATGCCGCCACATCGGGTATTTGCGCCGGATACCGAGGTTCTGGGAAGGGCGGCGCTGCTATCGGGAATCATGTGCCGCATTCAGGGATACGGAACGAATGGCAAACTGCGGGCATTGCAGGACTGTGTACTGATTTTGCAGGCGCAGAGGCTTGGCTTGGTAGTGCTGACCGCGAATGTCCGCGACTACGATGTCCTGTTGCAACTCATTCCGGCAGCACGCGCCCTGTTCTACCGGAAGAAATGAGATTCTTTAGCGGCATTCACCGCCGCTCCTCCTCACTCACAAACCGCCGCGCGATCCGCCGGTCCGGGATCAGCCAGATCGCCGCCACCAGCGCGTAGATCGCATCCGACAGCCACGGATCGACGAATGCCAGTCCGATCGCCGAGGCATACAGCACCAGCGATCCCTTCCCCTTCAGGTCCCGCCCCACCGCCTGTGCCAGTACCGACCCATGGCCTTCCGCCGCGATGATCGCGGTTTGCAGCACGAAGTACGCGAGCGCTGGCATCAGCAACGCCAGCCCGTACACGGCAGTCGGCACCGGCGCGCGGTAATGCGCGCCCAGCCAGGCAGTGGCGAACGGCGTCAGCGACAAAAAGAACAGCAGACCGAGATTGGCCCACATGATCGCGCCGGTGACGTGCCGGACGGTGTGCAGCAAATGGTGGTGATTGTTCCAGTAGATCGCGACATAGACGAAGCTCATCGCATAGGTCAGGAAGAACGGCAGCGTGCCGGCCAGCGCGTACCAGTCCGTGCCCGCCGGCGGATGCAGGTCCAGCACCATGATCGTGATGATGATCGCGATCACGCCGTCGCTGAATGCCGTGAGCCGTTCTGGGTTCATGCCAGCCCTGCCTGCGCCGCCCTTTACAAACCGCCCCGTCCGACCGCCTATGCGCGCCGCGAGCCACCGCGCCCGCCCGTACGAAGGACCCCCGCATGAGCGCCACCCTGCCGAAGCCCCGCGGCCGCCATTTCTTCGCCAACCCCGGCCCGACCAACATGCCCGATTCGGTGCTGCGGGCAATGGACCGTCCGAGCATCGACTTCAACGATCCGGAGTTCGTCGAGGTCTATGACGCGGCCATCGCCGGCGTGAAGCGCGTGCTGCAGACCACGCAGCATTTGTTCATGTACAACGCCTCCGGCCACGGCGCCTGGGAAGCCAGCCTGACCAACCTGCTGTCGCCCGGCGATCGGATCATGGTGCTGGAGTCAGGCTACTTCTCCGAAGAATGGGCCAACATGGCACGCAGCCACGGCCTCGACGTGCAGATGATCGAAGCCGACTGGCGCCGCGGCGTCGATATCGGTGCGCTGCGCGACGCGCTCGCCGCCGACAAGGCGCACGCGGTGAAAGCGGTCTGCGTCGTGCACAACGAAACCGCCACCGGCATGATGCTGCCGCTCGACGAAATCCGCGCCGCGATCGACGACACGAAGCATCCCGCGTTGTTCCTGGTGGACACGATCTCCTCGCTCGGCTCGCTCGATTTCCGCATGGACGAATGGAAGATCGACTGCGTCGTCGGCGGCAGCCAGAAGGGCCTGATGCTGCCGACCGGCGTCAGCTTCACCGGCGTGTCCGACAAGGGCATGGCGGCGCACGCCAACGCCGGCCTGAAGCGTTTCTATTTCGACTGGACGCTGATGCAGCAGCGTCCGCAAAAAAGTTTCATCGGCACGTTGCCGGTCAACATCTTCTACGGCCTGCGCGAGTCGATCCGTCTGATCGATGAAGAGGGCCTGCAAAACGTCTTCGCCCGCCATTCGCGACTGGCCGAGGCCACGCGCCGCGCGGTGCGCGTGTGGGCCGGCAACAACGGGCCGCAGCTCTATTGCACCAACCCGACGCGCTATTCCGATTCGGTCACGGCGGTCCTGATGCCGGAAGGCCATGACGCGGAAGCGATCCGCCGCTGCGCACGCCAGCGGTTTAACGTGTCGCTCGGTGGCGGATTGGGCAAGCTGGGCGGCAAGCTGTTCCGCATCGGTCACCTCGGCGACCTGAACGAGCCGATGCTGCTCGGTGCGTTGACCGCGGTCGAAATGGCCATGCGAATCGAGCGCATTCCGCATGCCAACGGCGGTGTCGAAGCGGCGATGGCGTATCTGTCGGAGGTTTGACAGGTCCGAGCGGTGGGGTTCTTCATTATTGCCCCGATCGGTCACCATGAGTTCCGCCCTGATCATCTTCGACTGCGACGGCGTGCTGATCGACAGCGAGCACCTTGCCTGCCGCACCGATTCCGCATGTCTCGCGGAGCTCGGCATCGCCATGAGCGAAGAGGAGATCCTCGACCGCTATGTCGGCATCAGCATGGCCACGATGTTGTCCGACATCGAGGTCCGTTCCGGCGTAACCCTGCCGGCGGATTTCGCCGCGACCTTGCAGCGCCGCATCGCGCAGGCCTTCGAGACCGAGCTGCGGCCGATGCCCGGCATCGAGCACTTGCTCGACGGACTCGAGCAAACAACGTGCGTCGCCTCCAGCAGCACGCCGGAACGCCTGCGGCACGCACTGACCTGCGTCGGATTGTTTCATCGCTTCGCCCCGCACATCTTCAGCGCCACACAGGTGAAACGCGGCAAGCCGGCGCCCGACTTGTTCTTGTTCTCCGCGCAGCAAATGAACAGCGCGCCGGACGACTGCGTGGTGATCGAGGACAGCGTCGCCGGCGTTACGGCCGCGGTCGCCGCCGGCATGCGCGCCATCGGCTTCACCGGCGGCAGCCATTGCCGCGCCGGCCACGCCGATCGCTTGCGCCAGGCTGGCGCGCATGCGGTGATCGGGCAATTCTCGGCGTTACCGCCGCTGATCTGACCTCGCCCCCAACGCGGAGCAACGCGATGGCCTTCCAATGCACGGTTCCCGCCGTACCGACGGTGCAGCGTGACGACGCCGATACCCGCATCACGCGCTGGGACTTTGCGCCCGGCGCGGTGACCGGACAGCACACGCATGGCTGGCCCTATGTCGTGGTCATGCTGACCGACGCGATCATCCGGGTGGACGATGGCGCGGCGGTGACGGAAACCCGCCTGGCCGCGGGCCAGGCCTATCACCGCCCCGCGGGCATAGAACACGATGTGATGAACGGCGCCGACGTGCCGATGGCATTCATCGAGGTCGAGATCAAGCGTCCGGACGCACTGGTTTTCGCCTGAGGCAACGCCCGTCGCGATCCGGCGCGATCGCGCGCTAAGGCACTGTTGACGAATAATCGCTGCAGTTGACGCACGGTCGCATAATGTCGTCATGCCGACCACCGGGCACTTGACCCGGTGGTCGGCATGACGGGGCAAAGGCCGGTGCCTCACTCAACCGATTCGATTATTCGTCAAC
>DASXFW010000342.1:0-4632 GCA_036489395.1 Acetobacteraceae bacterium
CGCCGGTACAAATGCCACGTCGCATGCCCCAGCACCGGCATCACCACCACCAGCCCGAGCAGCGCCGGCAGCGACCCCAGCACCAGCCCTGCGGCGACGATCAGCCCCCACAGCGCCATGATCCGCTTGTTCCGCCGCACCGCACGGACCGACGTGCCGATCGCCGTCTCCAGCCGCACGTTGTGATCCAGCAGCAGCGGGAACGACACGACGCTGATCGACAGCACCACCACGGCGAACACGAACCCGATGCCGACTCCCGCGGCGATCATCACCCACCCCCGCCACGTCGCCACCACGTCGTGCGCGAACGCCGCGGCCGACACCGGCGGCTTCGGGCCAAGCGTCACGTCGTACAGCCCCTGCGCCGTCAGCAGCCACAGCAGGAAGATCGCCACCAGCAGCAGGCCGAGGCCGGCGATGGCGCCGATCGACGGCGCTCGGAGCACGTGGAACGCGTCCACCCACCTTACCTCCGCGCCCTGTTCGCGGCGGCGGCTCATTTCGTTCAGCCCGATGGCGGCGAGCGGCCCGACCAGCGCGAAGCCGGACGCCAGCGGGAAGATCAGCGGAACAACGCCGTAGCCGGACGCCAGGCTGGCCAGGATCAGCCCCGCCAGCGGATAGATCACGCACAAGAACACGACGTCGGTGCGGTTGGCGGCGAAGTCCTGCACGCCGCGGTCCAGCGCGATCCACAGATCCGCGGTGCGGATGCGGCGGACGTGGGGGCGGGCGGGATGCGCCGCCTCCGCCGGCCAGTACTCGTCGAGCGGCGCGGAGCCGACGGTGTGGCGCGCCTGATTGAGCCGATCGCCGACCCACGCGATGGGGCTTTGAATGAGCATGTTGGTTCCTCCCGAACCTGCGGTCGGGGGTGCGCGGGTCAAGCCGTGGCGGATAGCCGAGCCGGCCGTCGGTCACGTGCAAGCCGCGACCCACCGCAAGCGGGAGGATAGCGCGGATCACGGGTCGGGGCACGTCATTTCGGCGTGGGCGTCCGGGGGGCGATCCAGTGCGCTACGCCTGCTCCGGGAACAGCGCAGCGAGCCCTGCGGCACTCGCGTCGCAGCGTCCGCGTTCGGTGATCAGCCCCGTCACCAGCCGGGCCGGCGTGACATCGAACGCCGGGTTTGCCGCCGCACTGTCCAGCGGCATCACCCGCACCGTCGCCACCCGGCCGTCCGCCATCCGCCCGGTCACGTCCGTCACTTCGGCGGCGTTACGTTGCTCGATGGGAATCTCCGCCACGCCATCCGACACCGTCCAGTCGATGGTGGATGACGGCACCGCCGCCCAGAACGGCACGTCGTTGTCGCCCGCCGCCAGAGCCTTCAGATACGTGCCGATCTTGTTCGCCACGTCCCCTGCCCGAGTCACCCTGTCGGCGCCGACGATCGCCAGATCGACCTCGCCGTGCTGCATCAGGTGCCCGCCGGCATTGTCCGCCACCACCGTGTGCGGCACGCCGTGCTTGCCCAGCTCCCACGCGGTCAGCGCGGCGCCCTGGTTGCGCGGGCGCGTCTCATCGACCCAGACATGCAGGTCCATCCCGGCGTTGAACGCGGTGTAGATCGGCGCCAGCGCGGTGCCCCAATCGACCGTCGCCAGCCAGCCGGCGTTGCAATGCGTCAGCAAATTCACCCGCCCGCCGCCCTTGCGCGCCGCGGCGGCTTCGATCAGCGGCAGACCGTGCCGGCCGATCGCCTCGTTCTGCGCCACGTCCTCGTCGGCGATCGCCGCCGCTTCCGCGTACGCCACGCCGGCGCGCTCCGACGCGGCCGTGTTGCGCAGCCGCGTCAGCATCCGTTCCAGCGCCCAGCGCAAATTCACCGCGGTCGGCCGCGTCGCCTCCAGCACCGCCGCGTCGCGTTCCATCGCGGCGGTGGACGCATCCGCGCGCAGCCCCAGGCACAGCCCGTACGCCGCCAGAGCGCCGATCAGCGGCGCCCCGCGCGCCTGCATCGCCCGGATCGCGTGCGCCGCGTGCGCCACGTCCGTCAGCCGCAGTATCTCCACCGACCACGGCAGCTTTGTCTGGTCGATGATGTGTACCGACCAGCGATCGTCCGCATCCACCCAGATGCTGCGATACGCGGCGCCGTCGATTTTCATCGCGCGGCGACCTTCTGGTGCAGCACGCACAGCAGCGTGAACAGCCGCCGCGCGGTGTCGAAATCGATGTCGATCTTGCCGTTCAGCCGCGTCCGCAGCAGCTCCGCACCTTCATCGTGCAGGCCGCGCCGGCCCATATCGACCGCCTGGATGTGCTCCATCCGCCCCTCCTGGACCGCCTTGATATGGCTATCGACCAGCAGGTGATAGTCCTTGATCAAGGAGCGGAACGGTCCCAGCGCCAGGCCGATCGCCGCCACCGGCGTATCGTCGTCGCAGCGTATGTCGAACACCATGCGGCCGTCGCGCAACGCCAGGTGCAGGGCGAATGGGCCGTCGCAGGTCTGGCCGGGCTTCAGCGTCAGTGGCGCGAACCGGCTGGCCTGTGCGATGTCGGCCACCGCTTGCTCGCGGTCTGCCTCGATGAACGGCGGCAGGCTGGTCGGCGAGTCATCTTCCATGACGACACGCGTGAGCCGGCCGGCCTGGCTCGTGCCCTGAGTCGTGCGCCCCGGGCTCATGCCCCGTCGGGTTCGCTCTTGAGCATGTTCAGCCGCAGCATCAGCCCCACCGTTCCGCCCTTCACCGGGCGCAGCAGGCCGAGCGCCAGGATCGCGGTCAGCGGCAGGAAGATCACCGACAGCAGCCAGCTTGGCGGGTTCGCCTCGCGCTGCACGATCAGGATCAGCGGCACCACGATGTGCCCGACGAGCAGAATGGTGAAATAGGGCGGTGCGTCGTCGGCGCGTGCGAGGCCGAGCGGGGCGTGGCAGTTCGAGCACTCCGGCACCACGCGCAGGTAGCCGTTGAACAAGTGGCTCTGCCCGCAGGACGGGCAGCGCCCCAGGATGCCGCGGCCGATCGCGGTGCCCATCGGCGGCAGGTTCCAGGACGGCAATTGCGGCGAGCGGTCGGGCTGCCAGCGGACGGGGGCCATCGGCGGGGATTCCTTGCAGAACAAAGGCTCGGCGCGGAGAACGGCGCGCGCGGCGCACCCGGCATAGCCCAGGCCATGCTGCACCGCCATATCGGAACGCTTGTGACGCGGCACCAGTGGGTGGAAACTCCCCGCATGCCACGTATTCTCATAATCAACCCCAACTGCTCCGTCGCATGCTCTGCGGGCATCGACGCGGCGGTGGCGGTGTTCCGCTTCGCCCGCGGTCCGGTGCTGGATGTGGCGACTCTGGCCGAGGGGCCTCCCGCCATTTACGACTGGCGCGACTGGCACGCCGTGGTCGGCCCAATGTGCCGGCTGATCGAGCGCGAGCCCGCGGACGCCTACGTGATGGCCTGCGCGTCCGATCCCGGGATCGAGGCCGCCCGTGCGGCAACGCCGCGGCCGGTGTTCGGCGTGTTCCGCTCCGCGGTTGCAGCGGCCGTGGCGCGGGCCGAGCGCTTCGGCGTGATTGCCATCGTCGAGGCGTCCAAGGCGCGCCACCTGGCGGCGCTGCGGTCGATGGGGCTGGAGGCTCGCCTGGCGGCCGAAGTCGCGCTGAACGTCACGATGGAGGCGCTGCTGGAGCCGGACACCGCTCGCGCCGCGCTGATCGCAGCGGGGCGGGCGCTGGCGGCGGCGGGGGCCGACACCGTCATCCTCGGCTGCACCGGCATGGCGCATCATCGCGCGGCGGTGGAGGACGCCGCCGGCGTGCCGGTGATCGAGCCATGCCAGGCCGCCGCGTCGCTCGCGGTTGCCGCCGTGCTTGCCGCGGGCTGAGGATTCCGCCGGATGGCCGCGCTCAGCCGCGACGTGCCGATCGATCCGGCCCACGCCGCGCTGCTGTTCATCGACGTGCAGAACTACACGGCGCGGCCGGACGGCGGCGAGTATGCCGCGATGGACTCCGCACAGCGGGACGCGCGCTACGGCTGGTTCTTCCGCACGATGCGCGACACGGCGGTGCCGAACATGCAGCGCCTGCAGGCGGCGTGCCGGCGTGCGCGCATCGAGGTGATGTACACCGTGATAGAGGCTCTGACACGCGACGGCCGCGACCTCAGCCTCGACTATCGCATCAGCGGCTTGTTCGTGCCGCGCGGATCGTGGGACGCGCGCGTGCTGGACGACATCGCCCCGGCCGAGGATGAGATCGTGCTGCCGAAGACCTCGTCGTCGGTGTTCATCTCCACCAACATCGATTACGTGCTGCGCAATCTTGGCGTGCGGTCGCTGATGCTCGCCGGTGTGCTGACGGATCAGTGCGTTGATTCGGCGGTGCGCGATGCGTGCGATCTTGGCTACCTGGTGACGGTGCCGACGGACGCCTGCGCGACGCTGAGCGCGGAACGTCACGACTGGTCGCTGCGCAACAACCGCGGCTATTGCCGCCAGGTGACGACGGCGGCGCTGGTCGCCGAAATCGAGGCGCTCTCGGCGGCTGACGTTTGATCTTCAGCGTCCCCCCTCCCCTTGAGGGAGGGGGCCAGGGGGAGGGGTCGATGCGTAAAAGAGGGAGAGGGCCAGGGGGAGGGGTCGCTTCGTAACGTAATGACCCCTCCCCCTGGCCCCCTCCC
>DASXFW010000173.1:0-4083 GCA_036489395.1 Acetobacteraceae bacterium
CAAGAAACTACCCGTGTCATGGCCGGGCTTGTCCCGGCCACCCACGTCTTTCCTTTGCCGGCCGGGGCACAGTCATGGGTGGCCGGGCCAAGCCCGGCCATGACACAACAGGTACTGCCGAGCGTTTCATCCAGTCGCGGGGCCGCCCCCTGCCGGTGGCCAACTCGCAATGACAGGGGGCCGCGGTTTCTTGCTTCGTCGCTACGCGCCTCGCAATGACACAGGCTACGCCGCCTCTGCCATCGTCGAGCGCTCGCACCCCACCGTGGTGCGATGCATATCGCGCACTTCGCTGACGTTGAACGGACGTGCGCGGTGCATGGTCGCCTGATTATCCCAAATCACCAGGTCCCACTGCTTCCATACATGTGCATAGACGAACTTGCGTTGCGTCGCATGCTCGGTCAGGTCACGCAGGAACGCGCGCGCCTCCGGTACGGGCCAGCCGAGGATCGCGCCGGCGTGCGACGCCAGGTACAGCGACTTGCGGCCGGATGACGGATGCCGGCGCACCAGGCGCTGTTGCACCGGCGCGAAGCGGCGCCTGTCTTCGTCGGTAAAGTCGGAAAAGCCCAGGATGCCGCGCGAATAAAGCTGGCTATGCTCGCAGATCAGGTTCTCGCACTCGGCCTTCGTCTCGTCGTCGAGCGCGTCATACGCGGCTCGCATATCGGCAAATTCCGTATTGCCGCCGGACGATGGAATCGAACGCGCCGATAGCAGCGAATACTTCGCAGGCACGGGCTTGAACGAACTGTCCGAATGCCACAGCCGGTTCCCCAGACTGAACAAGCGCCGCCGGTCCTCGCGTGCGAGCACCGCGTTGTCGTTATCCAGGTTGGAGATGTCGTTCACATGCGGCGACGGCAAGCGGCGATCCTTGCCCCAGTTGAGGTCGCCGCTCGCCAGCTCCAGCTCGCCGAAGTTACGGGAGAACGCGAGCTGCGTGTCATCGGTGAAGTGCTGGTCGTGGAACACCAGCACGCCGAATTCGTCCATGCCGGCGGCGATCGCCGCCGCCTCCGACGCGGCCAAAGGCCGGGTGATGTCGATGCCGGAAACCTCGCCCGCGAAGAACGCGCGGGATACCGGATCGATCGGGCGAATCGAGATCGTCATGACAACGCCCTGCTCAGTTCACCAGTTCGGCCATCCCCATCGCCTGGCCAAACCGGCGCGCCGGCTCCAGCGGATCGCCGTACTTACGGTGCATCGCCGTGTGATACGCGGCCGATAGCAGCAGCCGGTCGCGATCCGCATGCCGATTCACGCCATAATCCATCAGCATGCACTGGGCGATTTCCTGATTGTGCGGATCGTTGCCCAGCTTGGTCGCGGTCAGTGCGATGCACTGCACCAGCGGCGCACGGTCGGCGACGTTGTCCAGATAAGCCTGCGTCCAATCGACGCTTTCCTGGCCGTTCAACGAGCACACCGCTGCATCGACGCGATCGAGCAATTGCCGTGCGCTCAGCCGATCCGCTCCCGCCGGTGCCTTGGCGGCGAACGGATGCGCCTCACCGAGGCCACGCTGGCAATACGCGGTGCGATTCAGGAACGACGCAGCAACGTACAGCAAGCGTAGCCGGCGCGGGTGATCGAAATTGTCCCAGAACCAGCCGAGCGTGTTCAGGTACTCATAGCAGTGGTGCGGCATGTTGAAGTATTCGCCGGCCTGTGTCTCCAGCACCACCTGCGCGCAAGCGATCTGCAGAACATCCAGGATGCGGCGCGGATTCTTGCCGGCCTTGACCAGCTTGGTCACATAATCCAGCGCAACCATCTCGTCGTCACGGATCGTCGCACGCATCAGTTCGGCGGATTCTTCAGGCGTGACCTCGCCGGTGTTGCGCAGCAGCGCAACCTCCGCGTCGCTGACTCCGCCATAGGGCACGGCGTGCAGCGCCTCGCCCTCGAGGTTCATCTTCACCAGGTTGCAGGCCAGCTCATAGGTGGAATACCAGCGCGGCCCCACGGCGATATCCAGCGCGCCGGCATACACCACGTGATGCACCGCCGGATTGTCCCAACCGATGGCGTTGCCGATCTCCACCGTGGAACGTGCGCGATACGCCTTGTGGCCGGTCGTATAGGAGCGGTTGTGCAGGATGCGGTCCTGCACATCCATCAACCCGGCGAAGCACATCTCCGCCAGCACTTCCTTGCGGTCCGCCTTCAGCTCCATCAGCCCAAGGAACAAGCGATACGCGTCGATAACGTTGCCGCGATGCACGTGCGTCAGCCAGGTGTTGAGGCGTTCGCGCAGCGGCGCGTTCTCGCGCAACGGCTCCTGGTCCTGCCAGTAAACCTCCGGCGCCGGCGGCGCCTCCACCGCACCAAGCTTGCCGCGCATGCGCGTATAATGGCCGGGCGCCTTGTTGATCTTCTGGTTCCAGATATCCAGGCCGCTCGGGATGTACCAGATCGTCTGCGCCATCGGCAGCATCGACAGATGCGCGGGCAGCATCTTCGACAGGTTCACCGTCGCGCGCGCGCTCAGCAGGCAGTGGTCGTTGTTGACGAAGTTCGGATAGCCGTCATCAATGCGCTCATGGTATGGCACATGCGTGTACGGCGCATGGATGCGGACGCCTTCGGCGATGATCTCGTTCAGGGGACGGCCGGCTCGGATCAGGTCGTAATAGACGTTGCTGGCGCCCACCTGATCCCGCGCGATGATGCGCTCCTCCAGTTTTGCGTAGAGGCTGCCTGCTTCGGCGCGATCTCTCGAGATCTCGGTCTGCACGTCCATTTCGGGTTCCTCCGACAACGTTGGGGGTATCCTAGGCTTGACACGCGGGGGCCGACAACCATCGTGGCCGGGCGGGAAGGATCACGGTCATGTCGAGCGAATGGATCATCAGCACGGTCGTCGGAACCGGCGTGCAGGGATGCGCGGGCGATGGCGGCCCGGCGGCGCAGGCGATGTTGAACAATCCGTTCGATCTGGCATTCGATTCAGACGGCAATTTGATTTTCTCCGACACGTTCAATCATCGCATCCGCCGGGTCGATGCGCGGACCGGAATGATCAGCACGATCGCGGGAACGGGAGAGCGCGGATTCGCCGGCGACGGCGGGCCCGCGATGCGCGCAATGCTGAACGAGCCGTACGGCGTGGCGGTGGATCGCGCCGGCACGATTTATTTCGCGGACCGGTTGAACCGACGGGTGCGGCGAATCGATCCGTCCGCCACCATTACGACTCTCGCCGGTGATGGTTCGGGTCGGTACAGCGGCGACGGCGGTCCGGCGTCGATGGCCGGGCTCGCCGAGCCGAACGGCCTGGCCCTGGATTCTGCAGAACGCCGCCTGTTCATTGCCGATGTCGCCGATCATCGCGTGCGCGTCATCGATCTGGGAACTGGCACCATCGCCACGTTCGCTGGCACCGGTGATGCGCGGCACGATGGCGATGGCGGACCGGCGACGCGCGCGGGCATCTTTGGCGCACGCGCGGTGGCGTTTGCTCCGGACGGTGCGCTGTTTGTGATGGAACGGCAGGGCAGCAGCATTCGCCGCGTGCGTAACGGCATCATCGAGACCGTCGCCGGGACAGGCGCGCGCGGCTACGCCGGCGATGGCGGCGACGCGCGGCAGGCGGTGTTCAATGCGCCGAAGGAGATGGCGGTGGATCGCGACGGCAATATTCTTGTCGTGGACACCGAAAATCATGCGATCCGGTGCATCGATGCGGCGACCTGGGTGGTTACCACGATCGCAGGAAATGGCACGCCGGGTCCGCATGGTGACGGCGGCCCCGCGACGCAGGCCGGGCTGGCGCGGCCGCATGGCGCGACGGTGGGGTCGGACGGCGCGGTTTACATCGGCGACAGCGAGAACCACCGCGTTCGCAAGCTGGTGCGCGCGCTGTAGCGCTTCCACCCCTCCCCGTCATCGCCGGGCTTGATCCGGCCAGCGTCGCTGCGTCCGTTCGTGCGAAATAGGGGTAGGGAGAGACGGTTGTCCCGCCTCCCCCTCCCTCCGAACCGGACTGGCGGTTCTCCCGCATCCGGCTCTCCGGTTGGTGGTATCACCCACAAGGGGACTGACGAACCGCATCATAGGCTCCCTGCAAACTGA
>DASXFW010000344.1:0-9348 GCA_036489395.1 Acetobacteraceae bacterium
GGGAGGGGGCACAGCGCCGGAGGACCACGCATCGCCAGCGCTGGCGATGCGTGGTCCTCCGGCGCTGTGCCCCCTCCCCAACATCCAGCGGAGTAAAGGGTCCCAAGGGCAATGCCCTTGGCGGGGATCCAAGGGGCAGCGCCCCTTGGTCGGGGTCCGGGACTGAAAGCCCCGGCCTTTCCTTCGGTTCATCCGATTGCCCTGTCGAACGACCCGATCCGCCTGGACATGGTCACTCGATCGGGCCCACCGGCCGTGAAGCCCCGCCCAAAGAGAGCTGTCACCCCGTAACCGCCGCGATCCGCGCCAGCGCTTCGTCACGGCCCAGAGCGATCAGCGTCGCATCGATCCCCGGGCTGGCGGTGCTGCCGGTCAGCGCCGCGCGCAGCGGCTGCGCCACGTCGCCCAGCTTCTTGCCGGTCCGGTCGGCGAAGGCCCGCAGCGCCGTATCCAGCGCCGACGGAGAGAACTCGGTCTCCCCCAGCACGCCGGCCAGGTGGCGCAGCATCACCCGCGCCTCCGGTGTCAGCAGCGCCGTCGCCTTCGGCTCCAGCGGCAGCGGCAGGGGGCGCGCCAGGAACATCGCGGCGTCGGCCAGCTCCACCAGCGTCTTCGCCCGCTCCTTCAACGCCGGAACCAGCCGGCGGATGCGCTCTGCGGCGTGGCTGCCCAGCGCCAGGCCGGGGCGGTGCGCCAGCCGTTCCAGCACCTCGCGCGTCAGCCGGTCGTCGTCCGCCGCGCGGATATACACGCCGTTGAGGTAGTTCAACTTGGCGTAGTCCATGCGGGACGGTGCGCGGCCGACATCGGCGAGCTCGAACAAGCGGACCGCTTCGTCGCGGCCGATCACCTCGACGTCGCCATGCCCCCAGCCCAACCGCAGCAGGTAATTGCCCAATGCCTCGGGCAGATACCCTTGCTCGCGGAACTCCAGCGCGAACTGGGCACCGTGCCGCTTCGACAGCTTGGCGCCGTCCGGGCCGTGGATCAGCGGCAGATGCGCGAAATGCGGCCGCTCCCACCCCATCGCCGCGTAGATCTGCGCCTGGCGGAACGTATTGGTCAGGTGGTCGTCGCCGCGGATGACGTGGGTGATGCTCATGTCGTGGTCATCGACCACCACCGAGTGGTTGTAGATCGGCGAGCCGTCGCTGCGCAGGATCACCATGTCGTCCAGCTCGGAATTGGCGACGCGGACGGTGCCCTGCACGAGGTCCTCGATCACCGTCTCCCCGTCGCGCGGCGCCTTCAGCCGGATCACCGGCCGCACCCCGGGTGGCGCATCGGCCGGATCGCGGTCGCGCCAGCGGCCATCATAGCGCCACTGCTTGCCCTCCGCCCGCGCCTTCTCGCGCTCCGCCGCCAGCTCCTCCGGCGTGGCGAAGCAGAGATAGGCGTGGCCCGTCGCCAGCAGCTCGCGCGCCACCTCGGCGTGACGGCCGAGCCGGGTGGACTGGAACACCGGCGGCGCGTCGCGATCGAGGCCCATCCAGTCCAGGCTGTCGATGATGCCGCGCGTGGCCGCCTCGGTGCTGCGCGCCGTGTCGGTGTCCTCGATGCGCAGCAGGAACTCGCCGCCGTAATGGCGAGAGAACAGGAAGTTGAACAAGGCGGTGCGCACGCCGCCGATGTGCAGCGGGCCGGTCGGGCTGGGCGCGAAGCGGGTGCGGACGGTCATGCGGCGGATTTAGCACGGTCGTTCACCGGCTGTAGATGGGTCGGCGGATACGCTGGCGTGTATGCAGCGGATACGCGACCTGTTGGCCGACTGGCTGTACGCCGAGCGCGACCGTCTTGCGCTGTGGCTGCCGGTGTTCATGGGCGCCGGCGTCCTGACCTACTACAGCCTGCGTTTCGAGCCACCGCTCTGGCTCGGCGCGGCGCTGACCGTGGTCGCCCTGCCGGCTGCGATCCTGTGCCGGCAGGTGCCCTGGCTGCGCGGCGCCACCGCGGCGCTGGCCGCTTTCACCATCGGCGTGACCGCCTGCCAGTTCGCGACCATGCGTGCGCCGCCGCTGGAGACCGGCCTGCCAACCCATGCGACGGTACTGACGGGCGTGGTGCGCGCGATCGAGCCACTACCCAATGGGCGGCGCATCACCATCGAGGATGTGCATCTGGACGGCGCGGCGGCCCCACTGCGACGATCCTTGCGGGTCCGGCTGCGGAACAACGACCCAGCCGACATCGCCACCGGCGACCTCGTGCGCGTGCGTGCGCTGGTCCGCACGCCGGCGCCGCCGACTTATCCTGGCGGCTGGGATCTGCAGCGTGACGCGTTCTATGCCGGGCTCGGCGGCTCGGGCTACGCGCTCGGTCCGGTCGAACGTCTGGCGCAGGCGGCGCCGACCGGCCTGCTGCGGGGTGTGCAGCGGCTGCGCGAGGTGATCGCCGGCCGCGTCGCCGCCGCGATTCCCGGCGCCGCCGGCGGGTTCGCTGTCACCCTGCTGACCGGCTTCCAGAACGGCATTCCCGCCGCCGACCACGACGCCTTCCGTATTTCCGGCCTGGCCCATCTGCTGGCCGTGGCCGGGCTGCATATCGGCATCGTCATGGGGTTCACAATGTTCCTGGCGCGCACCGCGCTGGCGCTGTCGGAGCATGCCAGCTTGTTCTGGCCGACCAAGCAGATCGCCGGCCTGATCGCGCTCGCAGCCGGCCTTTTCTACATGCTGCTGACCGGCATGCACGTGCCGATCGTGCGCAGCTTCGCCATGGCGAGCTTATTCACCCTGGCGCTGCTGACCGGCCGGCGGGTGATTTCGCTGCGCGGACTTGCCCTGGCCGCCACTACGCTGATGCTGATCGAGCCGGAGCAAGTGCCCGACGTTTCCTTCCAGATGAGCTTCTCTGCCGTGCTGGCACTGATCGCCGGCTATGAGGCGTTGCGGCCCTGGCTGCGCCGCCTGCACGGGGCGAGCCCGCTCCGACGCTTCACGGCACTTCTGGTCACTCTGGCACTGACCAGCGCGCTGGCCGGGACCGCCTCCGCGCCGTTCGGAGCTTACCATTTTGGCCGCGTGCAGGTTTACTTCATCGTCGCGAACATGGCGGCAGTGCCGCTGACCGCGTTCTGGGTGCTGCCGCTCGGCCTGCTGTCGCTGCCGCTGATGATGTTCCACCTGGAGCGCCTGGCGCTGGTGCCGATGGGCTGGGGTGCCCATGCCGTGGTCTGGATCGCCCGCCTCGTCGCGGCCTGGCCGGCTTCGACGGTGGCGGTACCGCACATGCCGGCCTGGGGCCTGGCGGTGCTGTCGGTCGGGCTGGCGTGGCTGGGCCTGTGGCGCACCAGGCTGCGGCTGGCCGGCGTGCTGGCGATCGCGATCGGACTGGCATCGCCGGCGATGGTCGAGCCGCCACAGGTGCTGGTGTCCGACGATGCCCGGCTGATCGCCGTGCGCACCCCCGCCGGGGTATTCGTGCAGCAGGTTTCCGGCGGATCGAAGTTCGTGCGCGATGCGTGGCTGCAATACTGGGCGACGGACCGGGCCGGTATCATCCCGAAGACCGGCCTGGCCGCCGGCGGCGCGATCGACTGCGGCGACGATGCGTGTCTGCTGCGTCCTCGCGTGGGTGCGCACGCGGTCTTGCTGGCGCGCGGCACGGCCCGCCGGGCCGAATGCAGCGATATCGCGGTTATCGTCTCGGCAGAGCCGGCGCGTGGACTCTGTCCGCGTCCATGGCCCTCGCTGGTGGATCGCTTCACCGTCTGGCGCTACGGGTCCACGGCCATCTGGCTTGACGGCGCCCGAGCCAGCGTCCTGACGGACCGCCAGGCACGCGGCGATCGGCCATGGGTGCCGCCCATGCCACAGGCGCGGCGCCGGGTGTTGCCCAGGCTGCCGGTTGCCCCCGTAGATGCCCGGCGCTGACGATTCGCTGCCATCGCAGAAGCAGGACTCTTGCCAAATTACCGGAAACTCGATAACGGACTTTTAACGCTAAATAGACGGGTGTGTTGGCCCTGCCCATGAGCGATTTCTTCCAGGAGGCCTACCGCCGGGCCCGGAACCGCCACACGCAAGAGCAGTGGCTGGCTCTGGCACCGCAGCAGATCACCGACGAGATCTACCGGGAGATGCGGCAAATGGACGCGGCCGCGGCGCCAATCCAGGTCGATCCGGCACCGCGCCGCCGCGGCCGGCGCAACGATTCATCGGCCTTGCCGTCCTGAACCGGACCAATAGCAAAACCCGACCGAGGGGCTTTGCCCCCTCCCCCATCCAGCGAAGTGAAGCAATCCAAGGGCAATGCGCTTGGCGCGGTTCCAGGGCGGAATCACGTGGTGAGGGTTCGGGGACAAACCCCCGCCCTGCTATTGGTTCGGTTCCGATCCGCGTACCTGGCCATTGGCAAGCTCGCGCCGCCGTGCTTTTTCTCCCGCCCCCGGGAGGAAAAGCATCGATGCCCATGACCGTCGCCGGCCGCCACTTCCTGCACACGCCGGGACCAAGCAACGTCCCTGACCGCGTGCTGCGGACGATGGACCGCAACCCCATCAACCACCGGGGGCCGGAGTTCGGCCAGCTCGGCCGCGAGGTCGTGGCGAAGCTGCGCGCCGTGTTGCAGACCAAAGGGATCGTGGCGATCTACCCTGCCTCTGGGACCGGCGCCTGGGAAGCGGCCATGGTCAACACGCTGGCGCCCGGCGACCGCGTGCTGATGACGCGTACCGGCTGGTTCTCCCATCTGTGGGAGCAACTGGCGGCGGCGCATCGACTCGATCCGGTGTTCCTCGACACCGACTGGCGCCGCGGTGCCGACCCGGAAGCGATCGGCGCGGTGCTGCGCGACGATCGCGAACACCGCATCAAGGCGGTGTGCGTCGTGCACTGCGAGACCTCCACAAGCTGCATGACCGACATCCCGGCCGTGCGCGCGGCGATGGACCGAGCGGATCATCCGGCGCTGCTGATGGTCGATGCGATCTCCTCCCTGGCCTGCGCCGATCTGCGGCACGACGAATGGGGCGTGGACGTCACCATCGCCGGCTCGCAGAAGGGCCTGATGGTGCCGCCGGGGTTGAGCTTCAACGCGATCAGCGAGAAGGCGCTGGCGGCAATGAAGGGCGCTACGCTCGCACGCGGCTACTGGGACTGGGCGCCGCTGGTGACCGCCAACCGCACCGGCTTCTTCCCCTACACTCCGGCGGTCAATCTCATGTTCGCCCTGAACGAGGCACTGGCAATGCTGCTGGAGGAAGGCCTGCCCAACGTGTTCGCCCGGCACGATCGCTACGCCGAAGCGACCCGGCGCGCGGTGCGCACCTGGGGACTGGAGCTGCAATGCCAGGACCCGCAGGCCTATGCGCCGGGGGTGACGGCGGTGCGCACCCCGGAAGGTCACAGCGCCGATGGGCTGCGCGCGACGATCCTGGACACGTTCAACATGAGCATGGGGAACGGCCTGGGACGCATCGAGGACCGGGTGTTCCGCATCGGCCACATGGGCGACCTAGGGCCGCTGCAACTGGCTGGCGCACTGGCCGGGGTGGAAATGGGCATGTCGGTCGCCGGCGTGCCCTACCGGCCGGGCGGCGTTCAGGCGGCGATGGACTACCTGGCGGGAAACGCGCGGGCCGTGGCGGGATAGGCCCGGCGTGCGGCCAGCCGGCTGCAACGCCAGGTCAGGACGTGATCTAACCGCGGTCCGCAGCAAGGGTCATGGCAATGCAGCCTTATGGAGCGATGCTGAAGGATCGGCTCGCCCGGATGCTGTGCGCCACGGCGAGCACCTATTTTCAATCTGCTCCCTTCGCTCTCGGCAAGCCGTATCTCTGGAACCATGTCGTTCGGCCGTACCTGCTGTGGCGCGACCAGCCGATCACGGCCGTCACTAAATTCGGCGCCGTCCTCGAGGGACGGCTGCATGATGCGATCCACAACAGCCTCTATTTCTTTGGCGTGTGGGAGCCCGGCATCACCCGCATCTTTCAGACCCAGTTGCGCCCGGGCGACGTGTGCATCGACATCGGGGCGAACGTCGGCGCCCATACGTTGCTCGCGGCGCACCTGGTTCGCAGCAACGGCCGGGTTCACGCCATCGAGGCATCGCCGACCATCTATCAGCGCCTGACGCGAAACCTGGAGCTCAATCATCTGCACCAGGTGACACCCTATAATGTGGCGGTCACCGACCAGGCGGGGCCGGTCACGGTGTTCCTGCACGACGCCACGAACCTCGGCGCGACGACGATCATCGCCAGCGCGGCCAGCCGGCGCGCCACCACGGTCGAGGTCGTTGTCGATGGCCGTCCGCTGTCCGGCATCGTGCCGATTGAGGAAATCAAGGCGGCGAGGCTAATCAAGATCGATGTGGAGGGCGCGGAATGGCTG
Source organism: Acetobacteraceae bacterium (assembly GCA_036489395.1). Classification (GTDB taxonomy): domain Bacteria; phylum Pseudomonadota; class Alphaproteobacteria; order Acetobacterales; family Acetobacteraceae; genus JASHVB01. Next base: position 6,336 of record DASXFW010000344.1, read on the forward strand.
GTGTTGCAAGGCATGCGCGACGTCCTGCCGACGCTGCGCCCTGATTGCCTGGTGCTACTGGAGCTCAATCCGGAGGCCCTCGCACAGCAGGGCAGGATCGTGGACGACGTTGTCGGTTTCTTCGGCGCATATGGTCTGCTGCCGCTGGAGATCGAGAATTCCGGTCCCCGGCTCGATCCCCGCCGTCCGGAATTCTACGACCGGCGGCCCTATCGCGTACTGAGCCCGGAGGTCGGCAGCCGGGCCGCGGATGGCGGCCCCACGATCGATCTCGGCTTTGCCCAGCCGGCGCTGCGCGACGCGTTGTTGCAGGCCGATCGCGCGCAGTCGGGGGCTTCGTAGCGGCGGTTCCAGGTTGCGTGGCGGCGGCGCGCCCTCCCCTGTCATTACGATCGGCCGCCAGGCCGGTGGCGCCTGACAAGAAACAAGGTTCCCCCCTCCCCTTGAGGGAGGGGTTGGGGGAGGGGTGCGTTCATCCGCGGTCGGTGGATGAACGCACCCCTCCCCCAACCCCTCCCTCAAGGGGAGGGGGGAACCTACGTCCAGCCGCCGACACCGTTTCATCCAGTCGCGGGTCGGCCGCCGGCCGGTGGCGCCTCGCAATGACAGGTGGATCTCGCGGTTCACCGGCGACGGTCATTCCCGGCATGTTCCAGCGCTGCAAACTCCTCGATCATGTTCGCAACGACGGGCAGGTACTCCGTCTCGGGGATCGACAGATTCGACTGAACCCGAATGAACCTGCGTTGGCCAAACTCCTGGCGGCACAGCCCAAGCCGCTCCCGCAGGTCCTCATGCACTTTTATATCGTACATCCATTCAGCGGGCGGACGCGTTTCGACAAGATAGCCATCGTATTCCTCCAGCACGCGTGCGCAGTACCCCAGTAAATTATACTCGGACGGGAACGCCTCCGCGATGAACCTGCGATGCCAGTCCCGATGGGTACCCTCCAAACGTTGCTTCAATCGCTTCGCTGTTCTTGTAAGAAAGCGTGGCGCCTGGTGGATATAATTAAAGGCGTCGGCTGCCATCAGAAGATCACCCCCGATGAGGATCTGACGGCTGATCTCGAAGGCATAGTCTTCGTAAGACGTGGCCCTTGTCTCAAGCAGGCGCAATCTCCCATTGGCCACGTAGTCGGCGCGATTCATCAGCCCGCACAATGTCAGATCGGAATCAAGGAACACAACCACGTCATACGGTATCTGCGTGATAAGTTCGAGCTTGCTGATCTGCTGAAACTTCCACCCCGACGCCGGACGAACCAGGCCGCTTCGCCACGCAACGCGCTGCGTCAGGTAGCCGCGCCAGGATTGCAGCGATCTTCGTGCCGCCTCCAGCTTGCGCGGAAGAACCGACGATGTGGGAATGATCTGCAGATTTCTGTCGGCGGAAAATCGCTCCCTGAAAACCCCGAAATCCTCGGAATGCACGATTGCGATGTGAGGGATGTCTGGTGAAAACAAGGCCAGTGATTTGCGCAGTAACGCAAAGCGATTGATGTCCCGCGCGAACGTTGGCGTCACATAGCAAAGATCCGCCAAGGCATTTTCCTTCTTACCAACCCGTCGCTTCACATCGAACGATGCCGCGGCATCATCCCGGATGCGCCGTGCAAAGTCCAGGTCCGGAGGGCAAACTCGGTCGGAGTCCGCCACGTCTCGCAACGGCGCGGACCTGGAACGCCATCCTCCGCAGGATTATGGCAAAGGCTGATCCGTACCGCCCGCAGGAGCCACGCATGTCCGCCTCCCCATCGATCGTCACGCAGGCATCCGCCCCATCGCCGCTCCGCCGCCTGCCCGACCACAAGCTGCTGCTCGGTTTGTTCCTGCCGATGCAGCAGGGCGCGTGGAGCCCGTCGCGCGCACCGCGATCCACGTCCTGGACGTTCGACTACATCGCACGCTGCACCACGATGGCAGAGGCGCTTGGTTTCGACCTGACCTTCGGCCTGGCGCAATGGCTCGGCAAAGGCGGCTACGGCGGCGAGATGCGGTTCAGAGAGCATGAGGTGGACCCGATCATCGCCAACGCCTCGCTCGCCGCGCTGACCAAACGCATCGTGCTGATCAATACCGTGCACGTGCTGTATGCATGGCACCCGCTGCACCTGGCGAAGTTTGGCGCGGCGATGGACCACATCAGCGGCGGGCGCTGGGGCATCAACGTGGTCACCGGCTACAAGCCCAGCGAATACCGCATGTTCGGCCTCGAACCGATAGAGCATGACCGCCGCTACGACATGGCGGACGAGTTCACCACGATCATGGAACGCCTGTGGAGTGAGGATGAGGAACTCAGCTTCGATGGACGCTTCTGGAAGACGGAGCGTGCGTTCCTCGCCCCCAAGCCTGGCGAGCGGCGGCCGTTCCTGGTGAACGCCGCATCGTCCGGTGCTGGCCTGAACTACGCGGCGAAGCACTCCGACCTGATCTTCATCACCGCCCCGACCGGCGCCGATCCCGCGCAGGCCTGCGAATCGCTGCCCGCACATATTGCGAAGATCAAGGCGCTGGCCCGCGGTTATGGGCGCGAGGTCAAGACGATCATCAACCCGCACGTCATCTGCCGCGCGACAGAACATGAAGCACGGGCGGCGTATGATTCGATTTTGGAGAACCAGGACCCGGTCGCGGCGGACAATTTCGTGCGCACGTTCCAAACCGGCGACACCGCATCATGGCGCGGCCACACGCGCGCGCAGTGGGTGATTGGCGGCAACGTACACCTGGTCGGCTCCCCCGGGATGATCGTGGATTGGTTCGCACGATTGCACGCGGCAGGGTGCGACGGCGTGCAGGTGAATTTCTTCGACTATCTGCCGGACCTGGAATTTTTCGGGCGCGAGGTGATTCCGTTGATGCGTCAGGCGGGGCTGCGCGGCGCGCAATAATACCAGGTGCCGAAATGGCTGACTCTTCGGCCCACGCCCCCACCGTCATGCCGACGCAGGTCGGCATCCACGCCTTTGCCGCGGCCAGCACAGCAAGTCGTGGATGCCGACCTG
>DASXFW010000385.1:0-12844 GCA_036489395.1 Acetobacteraceae bacterium
CAAGCTGCACGCCTACCACGTCTTCATCCAGGCGGCTGTCGTCTGTCAGGGACTGCTTCAGTACCTGGCCACAGCCTTCCCGCAGCGCGTCTGGGCCTCCTTCGGCTCCTGGCTGCGCACCATCCGGCCCGGCATTCCGCCGTCCGAGCTGGTGGTGGCCAATGCGCTGCGCCAGAGCATGCCGGAATTTCTCCTGAATGCCGCCGCGGGCAACAGCTTCGCGAAATTCGTCATCGAACGACAGGACAGCAATCAGATGCAGGCGTTCCGCCTCGCGTCCTGAGCCGGGATTGGGCCAGAATTCTGGACTCGCGAGCAGAGAAGCAAGCAAGTAAGAATTTCTACGCAGATAAAGCCAAGACGATGCACGCGGATTCACCTAGCGCGGCCGTGAGGCCGCAACCAAAACTGTTGCACGGCGTCCCACGATCCTGATGAGTAGACTGGCTTGTGACGAGCAAGACCAGAACCAGCAGGAGGAGAACGCCGTGCAACAGTTTGTAGCGAAACACGCTGAGCATGTCATTGGTACGCTGTCCGGATTTGACCGGCTGGTGTTCCGTGGAACGATGCGGGCCTTGTGCAGCCGCAGCGGGCTGATGTCGTATCTGTGGGCAGTCCAGGTGCGGCTGATGGATTTCGCCGCGCACGCCCTGAAGCTGACCGAGCAGCTCAAGGACGCCTCATTGTCGCTGGCCCGGCAGAGCGGCCGGCCGGTGAAATACCTGACTTCGGCGGCCAGCACCAAAGAGGACATCGCCCGCCGGATCGCCGCGGCCGACCACATCGACCGCGGGCTGATCTGCGTGCTGACCGCGGTCGAGCCGTGCTGGTCGTTCGAGATCGTGCGCGACCGTGCCAGCAAGCGGATCGAGGCAGAGCCGCGCTACCGCAAGTGCCTGCACCTCTACCACTATCAGATCCATCCGCTGTTCGGCTTCATGAGCGCCCGCATCCAGACCTGGTTGCCGTTCCGCATCCAGATCTGCGTGAACGGACGGGAATGGCTGGCACGCAGCATGGACGCTGCCGGGCTGGCCTATGTGCAGCGCGACAACTGCTTCACCTGGCTGGAACATCCTGAACGGGCGCAGCAGCTCATGGACCAGCAGCTCCGCTCCGACTGGCCGGTGCTGCTGAACGATATCGCCCGCAGCCTGAACCCGCTGCACGACACGATGTTTGCCGCGTTCCCCATGGAGTACTACTGGTCCACCTACCAGAGCGAGTGGGCCACCGACGTCATGTTCGGCAAGGCGGCGACGCTGGCGCATCTGTATCCCAGGCTGGTGCAGCACGGCCTGACCACGTTCCTCAGCCCGGACGTGATGCGCTTCCTCGGCCGCAAGGCACCGGCCCATGGCACTATCCCGGCGCGGCTTGAGGCCGAGGTGGTGAGCGACGTGAAGCGCCGGCCCGAGGGTGTGCGGATCAAGCACCGGGTGGGCGACAATTCGGTGAAGATGTACGACAAGATCAAGCCATGCCCCCGGGCTTGACCCGGGGGAGGGCAGCGTGCTGCGGGTCGAGACGACGATCAACGACGTCGAGGATTTCAAGACATTCCGCGCACCGGAGAACAAGCCGGAAGCGGCACCGAGCTGGCAGCGCATGCGCAAGGGGGTTGCCGACCCCCGCCTTCGCTGGGGCAAGCCTGCATCGCCGGGCAGCGGTCTCGCAGGCGGCCAACGATCGCTACCTTCAGGCGCTGGCCTCGGTGGAGGACACCACATCGCTGGGTGAGCTTGCGGCACGGCTTTGCCGGCCGGTCCGCTACCAGGGACGGCGGGTACGCGCACTCAACCCGCACGCACCGGACGACGCGGCCTTGCTCGAAGCGATCAGCCGCGGCGAGTTCACCCTCAACGGTTTGCGCAACCGCGATATCCGCACCTTGCTGTTCCCCAAGCCGGCGCGCAGTCAGGCCGAGCAGAAGCGGCAAGCTGCGGTGATCTCGCGCAAGCTGCACCTGCTGCGGGCACACCGGCTGATCCACAAGGTCTCGCGCACCCACCGATATCAACTCACCAGGGCCGGACGCATCGCGGTCACCGCACTGATCGCGGCACGCAACGCATGCACGACGGAACTTACTAAAATGGCAGCCTGATAGAAATCATCGCGATCCGCGGGGATTTTTCAGGTTAGCTATGCAGATATAGTGGGGATTCCGCGGTCGTGCGGCTTCCCGGGTTCACTCGAAGATTTTGGTTGGCCGTGCAGCCACATGCCGGACTCTGCCCCATCTGCGTGCATCGCCGTACCTTATCTGCGTAGAAATTCTTGCTTGCTTGCCGAGCCACCGACCGCACGGTCCCGCCTGGCCGGCTCAGCGCTTTTTCGGGGTCGTTAGGGCACGCGGGATAATATTTTTGGAAGCCGGGTCGAGCCGTATTCGAACATCGAAGACGCCGGCGAAATCCGATTCCCAAAGGGAATGTGAAATCCGTATTCGAGGAAATTCGCGCCATCCTGAAGCGTGCCGATCTGATGAAATCCTGACGCCCTGCAGTCGTTGTACTGCTTTCCTCGCAACTTCGGGTGTGGCCAGCCGCCGAGGTATCTCGTTAGTGTCCGCTGCCGGGCAACTCCGGCCAATCGTGCTTCGGATACCGCCCCCGCATATCGCGCCGGACGTCCGCCCACGCGTTGCGCCAGAAGCCGGTCAGATCGGTGGTGACCGCGACCGGGCGCCCGGCGGGGGACAGCAGCGCCAGGCGCGGCGTCACGCGCCCACCGGCGAGCCGCGGCGTTTCCACCAGCCCGTAAAACGTCTGCGCGCGCGCCGAAGCGGTCGGCACCGGCTGCGTGTAATCGATCGCGGCGCGTCCGCCTGGCAGCGCCAACTCGCGTGGCAGCTCGCGATCCAGCCGCGCCGCCAGCGCCCAGGGCAACAGGCCGCGCAGGATCGCGGCCAGGTCCAGCCGCGCCAGGTCGGCCAGCCGCGCCATGCCGGCGAGATGCGGCGCCAGCCACTCGGCCGCGTCCTGCGCCAGGGCGGCGTCGGACAGGTCCGGCCAGTCCGCCTCGGGTTCCAGCGTTCGCATCAGCCCCACGCGCGCCTGCAACTGCCGTGCGGCGTCGGTCCACGGCAGGGCGGCCAGTCCGTTGGCCGCGGCAGCGCGGGCCAGTGCGGCCGCCACGGCAGCGGGATCGGCTGGCTCGGTGCGGTCCGTCAGTACCAGAGTGCCCAGCCGGCGGCGGCGGCGCGACAGCACGGCACCAGAGGCTGGGTCGAAGCCGCTCTCCACGGTTTCGGTGACCCGTGCCGCCAGCACCGGCGGCAGCGCGTCCGCGTCCAGCGGCGCAGCCAGGCGGATGCGTGCGGACGCCTTCATCTCCAGCGCGGCGACCGACAGCAGCGACGCATTGGCCAGCGGATCGGTGCGGGGCAGGCGGGCGCCGCCGCCACCGGACAGACGGAAGGAGCCAGGCTCGCCGCGGCGTTGCGCGACACGGTCGGGGAAGGCCGCTGCCAGCAACGCCCCCGGGTCGCCGGCGGGCCGGATATCCGGCGGCAGGCGCAGGCGGCGGCGGTACTGCGCGGCGGCGCGGCGGATGCGGGACAGGGCGCCGCGGTCCGCGCCGGGGTCGCCATCGGCGATGGCGTCCAGGCGCAGGCCGATGTCGGCTGGCGCCTCGGGCGCGCGCAGCGGATCGCGTTCTTCCAGCAGCGCGGCCAGGTCCGCGGCGAGCGCCGCCTCGGCCGGCGTCTCCGCTGCCAACAGCATGGCCGCCAGGCGGGGATGGGCGCCGAGCGTGGCCATGCGGCGGCCTGCCTCGGTAATGCGACCGTCGGAAGCGAGCGCTCCCAGTTCGGCCAGCAGCGCGCGTGCGGCGGCCAGCGCGCTGGCGGGGGGCTTGTCCTGGAAGGCGAGCGCCTCCGGCGGCGTGCCCCAGGCGGCGCAGTCCAGCACCAGCGAGGACAGCTCGGCCTCCAGGATTTCCGGCCGGTCGAACGCCGCCATGCCGCGGTGCAGGGCCGTGGACCAGAGGCGGATCGCCACGCCTGGGGCTTCGCGGCCGGCACGGCCGGCACGTTGCTCCGCGGCGGCGCGCGAGATGCGCAGCGTGGTCAGCCGCGTCAGCCCGGTCGCCGGATCGAGCCGCGGTGCGCGCCGCCAGCCGCCATCGACGACGATGCGCACGCCGGGCACGGTCAGCGAGGTCTCGGCGATCGAGGTGGCCAGCACCACGCGACGCGATCCGGCTGGCCGTAGCGCTCGGTCCTGTGATTCCGGCGGCAGTTCGCCGTGCAATGGCAGCACCAGGGCACCGCAGCCGGCCAGAGCGACCTCGGCGCGGCGGATTTCCGCCATGCCGGGGAGGAAGGCGAGGATGTCGCCCGCGTGGTCGGCGAGTGCGGCGCGAACAGCTCGGGCCAGCGCGTCGGGCAGCTCGCGCGGGCCGGGGATGTCGCGTTTGGCGTGTTCGACCACGACGGAGAACATGCGGCCGGCGCTTTCGATGACCTCGGCACGCATCAGGGGCGCGAGGCGGGCACCGTCGGCGGTGGCGGACATCGCGATCAGCCGAAGTTCCGGCCGTAACTGCGCCTGCAGGTCGAGAGTCAGCGCCAGGGCCAGGTCGGATTCCAGCGAGCGTTCGTGGATTTCGTCCAGGATCACCGCGGCAACGCCGTCCAGGCCGGGGTCGGATTGCAGGCGGCGAACGAGAAGGCCTTCGGTGACGACCTCGACGCGGGTCGCCGGGGAGACGGCGGAGTCGAGACGCGTGCGGTAGCCGATGGTGCGGCCGACGGGCTCGCCGAGCAGCTCGGCCATGCGTGTGGCTGCGGCGCGGGTGGCGAGGCGGCGGGGTTCCAGTACCACGATGCGGCCGTCGCCGCGCCAGGGGGCGTCCAGCAGGGTCAGCGGGACCAGCGTGGTCTTGCCGGCGCCGGGCGGGGCAACGAGCACGGCGTTGCGGCCGGCGGCCAGGGCGGCTGACAGCGCGGGAAGGGCCTCGGTGACGGGAAGCTCGGGCAACGGCGGCATGGCGCGTTGTCGCGGGCGGCTGGGGCGTTGTCGAGGTGAAGGGGTGCGGGCCGCGAACGGGGGTCTGCTGGCCGGTTGGCCGTGGCCCGGCAACGGCACGGGTCAGGACACCGGGCGGCCGGTATTATTCGCAGCCTGTTTCGCAGGCCCCGGGACTGCGGGGGGGTATCGCGGTTGGTCGGATCGGTTGTGGTCGCCACCCGGCAATAACTGCCGCCCGTTAACACGCGGGTAAGCCATCCGCGCGAAACTCCCTGCACGGCACGCCGGACTGCGGCGCTGCCGGCAAGGACGACCCGTCATGCACGACACGGGGATACCCCGCCGATGAACGCCCTGCTGGAAGGACTGAAGGCGCTCGGCCCGGCCCGGCTGGCCGCCCTGGCCGTCGTCGCGCTCGGCATGCTCTCCATGCTCGCACTCATGGTACTGCGCGGCGGCACGGAGCCGATGGCCCTGCTCTACGGCGACCTCGATCTGCGCGACTCCGCTCAGGTGGTGGACCAGCTCGGCCGCCACCACATCGCCTACCAGATCGGCGGCGGCGGCGGCCAGATCATGGTATCCGCCGACCAGGTGCCGGCCGCCCGCGTGATGCTGGCCGAGCAAGGCCTGCCCGGCGGCGGCACCGTCGGCTACGAGTTGTTCGACCGCGGCGAAGGCTTCGCTCCCACCGATTTCCAGGAGCAGGTGAGCGAGACCCGCGCGCTGGAGGGCGAGCTGGTCCGTACGATCCGTGCCGTCCGCGGCGTGCGCAACGCGCGCGTCCACCTGGTGCTACCGCGGCGCGATCCGTTCGCCCGCGACCAGCAGGACGCGCAGGCCGGCGTGCTGCTGACCCTGGCCGGCGCGGCGGGATTGGACCGCGAGGGCGTGCAGGCCATCCTTAACCTGCTCTGCGCCGCGGTCCCCGGGCTGCACCCGCAGAATGTCAGCATCATCGACTCGCGCGGCGACCTGCTGGCACGTGCCGGGCAGCCCACAGGCGACGCCGGCACGGCGATGTCCACGGAAGAAGTGCGCCAGGCGACCGAGCTTCGGCTCGACCGCGCGGTCGAGGAGATGCTGGAACGCACGCTCGGTCCCGGCCGCGTTCGCGCCGAGGCGTCGGTGCGGATGAATTTCGACCACGTCAACGAAACGCACGAAAGCTTCGATCCCGACCAGCAGGTGACGCGCAGCACGCAGACCGTCAACACCAAGAGCAAGACGACCGAGGCGACCGGCGCGGTCACGGTGCAAAACAACCTGCCGAACGCCGATGCAGGCAATACCGGCGCTGGCTCGCAGGAATCGCGCGACGAGGAGACGACGAATTACGAAATCGGCAAGACCGTCCGCACGCTGATCCACGAGCAACCGCAGATCGATCGCATCAGCCTGGCGGTGCTGGTCGATGGCAGTGAAACCACCGGACCGGACGGCAAGGAGATCTGGAAGCCGCGCACTCCGGAGGAACTCGATCGCATCACCACACTGGTGAAAAGCGCTATCGGTTTCGATGCGAAGCGCGGCGACCAGGTCGATGTCGTCAGCATGCGTTTTGCCGGCCAGGACCAGGCGGCACCCGCGCAACCCAGCGGATTGTTCGCGTTCCGATTGGACAAGGCGGATCTGATGCATCTCGCACAAACGGCGTTAATCGGCATCGTCGGCTTGCTCGCGCTGCTGCTGGTGCTGCGTCCGATGGTGGCGCGGCTGACCACGCTGGCACCGGGCACCACTGTTGTCGCCAGCCTGCAAGGACCGGGCGGCGTTATGGCGCTGGCGGGGCCGCCTGGGTCCGCGCCCGCCGCGGCACTGGGGGCGCCACCGACGCTGCCGCTGCTGGAAGACGAAAGCATGGTGAACATCGCGCAGATCGAGGGCCAGATGCGCGCGTCCTCGCTGCGCAAGATCACCGAACTGGTGGAGAAACACCCGGAAGAGACGCTGTCCATCATGCGCGGCTGGATGGTGCAGGAAAATGGCTGAGCTGGCGCGGCCAGAGGACTACCGCCGCATGTCGGGCGCGCAGCGCGCCGCAATCCTGATGCTCGCGCTGGGCGAGGACCAGTGTTCGCGCTTGTTCGGCATGATGCACGAGGACGAGATCAAGGACATCTCGTCGGCGATGGCGCAGCTCGGCTCGGTGCGCTCCGACATGGTGGAGCGGCTGTGCATCGACTTCGTCGAGAACATGGGCACGTCGGGCAACCTGGTCGGCAGCTTCGAAAGCACCGAGCGGCTGTTGCAGAAGGCCCTGCCGCGCGACCGCGCGTTGCAGATCATGGAGGAAATCCGCGGCCCGGCCGGCCGCACGATGTGGGACAAGCTGGGCAACGTCAACGAAAGCGTGTTGGCGAATTACCTGAAGAACGAATACCCGCAGACCGTCGCCGTGGTGCTGTCGAAAGTGCGCGCCGATCATGCGGCACGCGTGCTGGCATTGCTGCCGGATTCCTTCGCCATGGAAGTCGTCATGCGCATGTTGCGCATGGAAAGCGTGCAGAAGGACGTGCTGGACGGCGTGGAAAAGACCCTGCGCGCCGAGTTCATGTCCAACCTCGCGCGCAGCACCCGCCGCGACGCGCACGAGATGATGGCGGAAATATTCAACAACCTGGACCGCCAGGCGGAGAGCCGCTTCCTCGCCGCGCTGGAGGAACGCAACCGCGAAGCCGCCGAGCGCATCAAGTCGCTGATGTTCACCTTCGACGATCTGGCGCGCCTGACGGGCCCGGCCATCCAGACGCTGCTGCGTTTGATCGAGAAGGACAAGCTGCCGATCGCCATCAAGGGCGCCTCCGACAAGCTCAAGGATCTGTTCTTCAAGAACCTGTCCGAACGCGCCGCGAAAATGCTGCGTGAGGATATCGAGTCGCTGGGTCCGGTGCGTGTGCGCGATGTGGACGAGGCGCAGGCGACGATCGTACAGCTTGCGAAGGAGCTCGCCGCGCAAGGCCAGATCGAGATCAGCGCCGGCAAGGATGAGGAGCTGATCTATTGATCGCCTCCCCCATGACGGAGCGTCACGCCATCGTCGATGCGATGCTCGATCTGGATTTGCCGGCGACGGGAGAGCATGTGTTCGGGGAGGACTTCGACGCAGCTCCGCCGCCGCCCGAGCCGGAAGTGATCGAACCCACGTTCAGTGCCGCGGAGGTGGAGGCGGCACGCACCGAAGCGTTCGAATCCGGACGCGCCGCCGCGTTGGCGGAAGCCGCCGCCGCGGACCACGCCACGATCCGCGAATTGGTCACGCGCATCGCCGAACACCTGCGCGACGCGCGCGACGCCGCATCGGACGTTGCCACGCGCTGTGCCGAGGCGGTGGCGCGCGTTCTTCTGGACAGCCTGAGTGTCGCGTTGCCGGCGCTGTGTGCGCGGCACGGCGATGCCGAGCTGGCCGCGGTGATGGCCACGCTGCTGCCCGCCCTGGCGCAGGAGCCCGCGATCACCGTGCGCGTGCATCCGCATCATGCGGCGGCCCTGGGGCACGAGATCGAGCGATTGGACCCGGATGTCGCGACCCGTTGCCGCGTCATCGGCGCCGCGGCGATGTCGCCGGGTGACCTGCAGGTGGCGTGGCGCAACGGTAACGCCACGCGCGAGGTCGCAAAACTATGGGAGCAGGTGGCGGAGGCGCTGGGCGCGACCGGACTGTTGGATGCCGAAGCCGCTGTGCAGGAGGAAGCAAACATTGCCGGATAACGATATGGAACTGACCGAGCTGAACGAGGCCGGCGAAGGTTCCTCGGGCCGCACCGCGCGCGAGTTGGAGGCGGTGTACGACATCCCCGTCACCGTCAGCGCGGTGCTTGGCAAGACCACCATGCAGGTCAGCCAGTTGTTGAAGCTCGGCCGCGGTGCGGTGGTGGAACTGGATCGGAAACTGGGAGAGGCGATCGATATTTACGTCAACAACCGCCTGGTCGCGCGCGGCGAAGTGGTGATGGTCGATGACAGCCGCCTGGGCGTGACGATGACGGAGATCGTCAAGGCGGATCGCGTGCCGTGAACAGCGTGTGTCAGCGCCGGCGAAGGCCGGCTTCCCTCCTCCCCTTGAGGGAGGGGCCGGGGGAGGGGTGGCTAACAGCCGCAGGCCAGCGGCGGTTAGCCACCCCTCCCCCAACCCCTCCCTCAAGGGGAGGGGGGAACCTTAGCGCCGCCGTACCATCATGCGCGTCCTGATCATCGGCTCCCTCGCCGGCGAGCTCGGCAAGGCGGCGCGCATCGCCATCGCCCGCGGCGCCAAGCTCGACCAGGCGGACGACACCGACGCCGCGCTCGCCCGCCTGCGCATGGACGCGCGGCTGGACCTCGTGCTGTGCGACATCGCGCACGACATCGCCGCCGTGGTGCGCACGCTTGCCGCCGAACGCATCGCAGTGCCGGTGGTCGCCTGCGCCACCAACGCCTCGCCGGAAGATGCCGCGCGCGCCATCCGCGCCGGCGCGCGCGAGTTCCTGCCGCTGCCGCCCGATCCCGACCTGATCGCCGCGATCCTGGAAGCCGCATCGGGCGAATCGCACGCGCTGATCGTGCACGATCCCGCCATGCTCGCGGCGCTGCACCGCGCGGAACAAGTGGCGCGCTCCGAAGCGTCGGTGCTGATCAGCGGCGAATCCGGCACCGGCAAGGAAGTGCTGGCGCGCACCATCCATCGCCGCTCGCGTCGCGTCGCCGGCGCGTTCGTCGCGCTGAACTGCGCGGCTATCCCGGACAACCTGCTGGAATCGGAATTGTTCGGCCACGAGAAGGGCGCGTTCTCCGGCGCGGTCGCCCGCCGCATCGGCAAGTTCGAGGCCGCCGACGGCGGCACCCTGCTGCTCGACGAAATCAGCGAGATGGACGTGCGCCTGCAAGCCAAGCTGCTGCGCGCGTTGCAGGAACGCGAGATCGACCGGCTCGGCGGTTCGTCGCCGGTGAAGCTGGACGTGCGCATCCTGGCAACGACCAACCGCGACCTGCTGGCGGAAGTGCGCCGCGGCACATTTCGCGAGGATCTGTATTTCCGCCTGAACGTCGTGTCGCTGCGCATTCCGTCGCTGCGCGAGCGGCCGGGCGACATCGCGCCGCTGGCGGAACATTTCGCGCGCAAATACGCGGACGTGAACGGCATGCCGATGCGCCCGCTGTCACGCGATGCGGTGCAGCGGCTGAAGTCGCACGACTGGCGCGGCAACGTGCGCGAGCTGGAGAACACGATCCACCGCGCGGTGCTGCTGGCCGACGGTGCCGAAATCGGCATCGAGGCGATCGAACTCGGTCCGTGCGATGCCCCACAGCGAGGGGATACCGCCGCGGCACCGCAGGGCAACGTCGGCGCCCTGGTCGGCCGCCGCATGGACGAGGTGGAACGCGACCTGATCATCCAGACGCTCGGCCATACGCTGGGCAATCGCACGCACGCGGCGATCATCCTCGGCATTTCGATCCGCGCCCTGCGCAACAAGCTGCGCGACTACGCGGCGCAGGGCGTCGCCGTGCCCCCGCCGGCCGCCGGCGTGGCCGCATGAACAGCTCATCGCGCGGAGCAGACGTAAAAGCCCCCCCTCCCCTTGAGGGAGGGGGTTGGGGGGAGGGGTGCCTACATCCGAAGCACTGCGGCCGTGGCGCACCCCTCCCCCTAACCCCCTCCCTCGAGGGGAGGGGGGATCTTTTCCTCACCCGCCCCGATCGCGACGATAAGCGGAGCGGTGGCCTGATCCATGGCTGAAGCCACCGCCGTTCCGTCCCTTTTCGCCACCCTCTCCGCCCGTGCCCGCCAGTACGCGCCGGGCAGCGACGTCGGGCTCGCCATCGGCGTCGTCTGCCTGCTGTCCGTCCTGGTCATTCCGCTTCCCACCATCCTGCTCGACCTCGGGCTTGCGCTGTCCATCACCGCCGCCGTCCTGGTCCTGATGGTCGCGCTGTTCCTGCAACGCCCGCTGGACTTCACGTCCTTCCCCACGCTCCTCCTGCTGACCACCCTCCTGCGCCTGTCGCTCAACGTCGCCACCACCCGGCTGATCCTGTCGCACGGCAACGAGGGGCCGCTCGCCGCCGGCCACGTCGTCGCCGCGTTCGGCGGCTTCCTGATGGGCGGTGACGTGGTGATCGGCCTGATCTTGTTCTCCATCCTGCTGGTGGTGAACTTCATGGTCATCACCAAGGGTTCCGGCCGCATCGCGGAAGTCGCCGCCCGCTTCAGCCTCGATTCGATGCCCGGCAAGCAGATGGCCATCGATGCCGAACTCAGCGCCGGCCTGATCGACGAGAAGGTCGCCCGCCGCCGCCGCAGGGAGCTCGAGGAGGAAAGCGGCTTCTACGGCGCGATGGACGGCGCGGCGAAATTCGTCCGCGGCGACGCCATCGCCGGGCTGATCATCACCGTCATCAACATCGTCGGCGGGCTGGCGATCGGCCTGATCCGCCACGGCATGCCGCTGGCCGACGCGGTGTCCGCCTTCACCACGCTGACCGCCGGCGACGGCCTGGTGACGCAGATTCCCGCGTTGCTGGTCTCCACCGCCGCCGGCATCGTGGTGACCAAGGGCGCCATGGAGGGCAGCGCCGACACCGCGCTGATCCGCCAGCTTGGCGGCAATCCGAAGCCGCTGGCGATGGCGGCCGGCGCTGCGGCGGTACTCGCGCTCATGCCCGGGTTGCCGACGCTGCCGTTCCTCGCGCTGGCGGGGCTGGCCGGTGGCGGCGCCTGGCTGCGGCACCGCCATCCCCAGGCTCCGACCGGCGACGTGCCCCCGCCAGCGCCGGCCCCGGCGGAGCCGCCGCTCAGCGAGGCGCTGCGCATCGATCTGGTGCGCATCGAGCTCGGCTATGGACTGCTGGCTCTGGCCGGCGGCGACACGCCGCGGCTGACCGAGCAAATCAAGGGCCTGCGCCGGTCGATCGCCATGGAGATGGGCTTCGTCCTACCGCCGGTCCGCATCCAGGACAACATGCAGCTTCCCGCCGACGCCTATTCGATCCGCATCAAGGAGATCGAGGCCGGCAAGGGCGAGCTGCGCCCCACCATGCTGCTGGCGATGGACCCGAAGGGCGGCGTGCCGAACCTGGCAGGCGAGAAGACCAGCGAGCCCGCGTTCGGCCTGGCCGCTCTGTGGATCGACCCGTCGCTGAAGGAAGAAGCGATGTTCCGCGGCTGCACCGTGGTCGATCCGCCCAGCGTGCTGACCACGCACCTGACCGAGGTGGTGCGGGAGAACGTCGCCGAGCTGCTGTCCTACGCCGAGACGCAGAAGCTGCTGGATGAGCTGCCGCGCGAGCAGCAGAAGCTGGTGGGGGACTTGATCCCGTCGCAGATCACGGTGGGGGGCGTGCAGCGCGTGCTGCAGGCGCTGCTGGCGGAGCGGGTGTCGATCCGCGACCTGCCGACGGTGCTGGAGGGCATCCACGAGGCCTGCGCCGGCGCAACCCGCGCAATTCCGGCGATCGTCGCGCATGTCCGCGCCCGGCTGGCGCGGCAGATCAGCGACTCGCACACCGGTCCGAACGGTTACATCCCGCTGGTGACGCTGTCGCCCGAGTGGGAGGCGGATTTCGCCGAGTCACTGACCGGCCCGCCGGAAGACCGCCAGCTCGCGATGGCACCGACCAGGTTGCAGGCATTCATGCAGAAGCTGCGCGCGGCGTTCGAGGCGGCCGCGGCGACCGGGGAAACGCCCGTGCTGCTGACCAGCGCCGGCATTCGCCTGCACGTCCGCGCGATCGTCGAGCGCATGCGTCCGAACACGCCGGTGCTGGCGCAGACGGAGATCTTCCCCCGCGCGCGGATCCGCACGGTGGGGACAGTATGACGGACGCATGCGCGCGTCGGCTCCCCCTCCCCTTGAGGGAGGGGGAGCCGACGCGCGCATGCGTCC
>DASXFW010000014.1:0-2338 GCA_036489395.1 Acetobacteraceae bacterium
CGACGCAGGTCGGCATCCACGACTTCGCTTCGCCGTGTGCTGCAAAGAGTCGTGGATGCCGACCTGCGTCGGCATGACGGTACGGGCGCCGGCGCGTGCGTCATCCTTGCCGACACCGGGTATGAGACGATCAGGCCACCACAGGCGCATTCAAGCGTTGCTTGACGTAGCCGCCTCGCTGGCGGCTTTGCCGTATCGCAGCATCGAGACGCCATGCCCTTCTCTTTGACCCGACTGCTGATCGGCCCGCCTGTCTCCAACCAGGATGCGGAGGGAGAGAAGCTCGGCGTAGTGTCCGGCCTGCCGGCAATGGGCCTCGATGGCCTGAGCTCCGCTTCGTACGGGCCCGAAGCGGCACTGACCATGCTCGCCGCCACCGGCCTCGCCGGCCTCGCCTACATCCAGCCGATCATGTGGGTCATCCTGGCCCTGCTCGGCATCCTCTGGATCTCCTACTGGCAGACCATCGCCGCCTATCCGAGCAACGGCGGATCCTACATCGTCGCCAAGGAAAATCTCGGCATCCGGGCCGGATTGCTCGCCGGCGCCGCACTGATGATCGACTACCTGCTGAATGTCGCGGTCGGCATTTCCGCCGGCGTCGGCGCGCTGACCTCCGCCATTCCGACACTGCAGCCGTACACGCTGTATCTCTGCCTCGTCATCCTGCTGCTGATTACCATCATGAACCTGCGCGGCACCCGCGAATCCGGCCTCGCCTGGTCGGTGCCCACGTATCTGTTCGTCGCGACGCTTGGCATCATCATCGTCTGGGGCACCGCGCAGGGCATCGTCAGCGGCGGCCATCCGCATCCGGTTATCGCGCCGCCGCACGTGCCCCGCGCCACCGAAGCCGTCACGCTGTGGCTGCTGCTGCGGGCCTTCGCGTCCGGCTGCACCGCGATGACCGGCGTCGAAGCGGTCAGCAACGGAGTCGGCGCATTCCGCGACCCGCCGGTGAGGAACGCGCATGCCACGCTGTCCGCCATCGTCATCATCCTGGCACTGCTGCTCGCCGGCATCGCGCACCTCGCGGGGACATACGGCATCGGCGCGATGGACCAGACGAAGCCGGGCTATCAAAGCGTGCTGTCGCAACTGGTCGGCGCGGTCTATGGCCGCGGCTGGTTCTATTACGTGACGATCGGCAGCGTTCTCGCCGTGCTGTGCCTGTCCGCGAACACATCCTTCGTCGGCTTTCCGAGACTGTGTTTCCTGATCGCGCGCGACGGGTACCTGCCACGCGGCTTCGCCGTCCCGGGACGCCGCCTGGTCTATTCCGTCGGCATCGTGTTCCTCAGCCTCGGCGCAGGGCTGCTGCTGATCGCGTTCGGCGGCATCACCGACCGGCTTATTCCGCTGTTCGCCATCGGCGCGTTCCTGTCGTTCACCATGTCTCAGGGCGGCATGGCCGCGCACTGGTGGCGCGCCACCCATGGCAAAGGGGCGGCGGACCACGCGGCGCCGGCCGGCCGGCCGAGTGGCTACGCCGGTCCGGCGAAACTGGCGATCAACGGCGGCGGCGCGATCGCAACCGCAATCGCCCTCGCGATCATCGTCGTTGCAAAATTCGTCGAGGGCGCATGGATCACCGTCATCATCATCCCCTGCACCATGCTGCTGCTGCGCTCGATCCACGGCTATTACGAACGTTTCGATCAGCAATTGCTGCGCGGCAGCCAGCGGGTGCTGAACCTGCGCGACCACACCCCACCGATCGTGCTGATCCCGATCAGCCGGTGGGACTGGCTGTCGCGCAACGCCCTCGAATGCGCGCTGCGCCTGACGCCCGATATCGTCGCGTTGCACGTGACCTCGCTGCAAGGCACCGAAGCGGATGAGGAAGCGGCGCGGCTGCACCAGCGCTTTCACGATTTTGTCGAAACGCCGGCCGAGAAAGCGGGCGTTCCACTGCCTCGGCTGCTGCTCGTCCAATCGCCGTACCGCAGCGTCGCGGCACCGCTGCTGAAGGCCATCGAGCAGATTGAAGAACGTCATCACGGCCGCCGGGTCATGGTGGTGCTGCCGCAGATTGTCGAAGGCCGCTGGTGGGAATACGCGATGCACACGCACCGCGAATGGCGGTTGCGTGCCAAGCTGCTGCGTTATGGCGGGCGCCGCGTCGCGGTGGTGTCCATTCCGTGGCAGTTGCAGCCCGCAAAGCCGCAGGAGGGGATCGAGGAGGAAGAACCGTCGGAGAAGAAGTAGGCGGGGCGAGGGGCGCGGAGCGGGACGGGGCGGGGCGGGGCGGGACGGGGCTGGGCGGGACGGGGCTGGGCGGGATTCCCCCCTCCCCTTGAGGGAGGGGGTAAGGGGGAGGGGTGCCTACAGCCGCCGG
>DASXFW010000015.1:0-4323 GCA_036489395.1 Acetobacteraceae bacterium
CGACGCAGGTCGGCATCCACACCTTTGCCTCGCCGTGTGCTGCAAAGTCGTGGATGCCAACCTGCGTCGGCATGACGGGGAGGACGCCGGTGCGATACGGCATCCTTTCCGACACCTGGCATTACTTTGCTGCCAGCGGCAAAGACGTGGGGGGCCGGCCGGAGCCTGTCCTCGGGCGCGCCTTTGGCGCGACCCGTGGGCCGGCCATGGTACGGGAGCATCGGCAGCTTCGTCCGTCGGCTTGTCCTGATGCGCATGGGTATCACGCCGGTCGGACCACCAGCCCACGCACGATCGTCCCCAGTTCCGTGAAGTCCCGCGCGACCGCCGCGGCCCCCTCCGCCATCTCCGGCGCGCCGTAACCCCAGGCACAGAACACGCACGGCACGTCGGCGCCGCGCGCCGCCAGCACGTCGTTGCGGTGGTCGCCGGCCATCACCGCCGACGCAGCATCCCCTCCCGCTGCACGCAACGTCGCCAGCAGATGCGCGGGGTCGGGCTTGCGCACCGGGAAGCTGTCGCCGGCGCCGATCGCACAGAACCGCGACGCGATGCCCAGCACGGACAGCAACGCATGGGTCGCGGCCTCCGGCTTGTTGGTGCAGACCGCCAGCCGCCAGCCATCCGAGGCCAGCCGGTCCAGCGTCTCCGCGACGCCGGGGAACAACCGGCTCTCCACCGCGAGATGCGCGCTGTAATCGGCCGAGTATTCCGCCACGTCGGCCGCTTGCGCGGTCCGGCCGCGGGCGGCCAGGGCGCGCTCGACCAGCGTCGCCACGCCGTCGCCGACCATCGCGGCCACTTCCGGCGACGAGAGGGGCGCCAGGCCGCGCGCCGCCAGCAGGCGGTTCAGCGCGCCAGCGAGGTCCGGCACGGTATCGACCAGTGTGCCGTCGAGATCGAGCAACAGGGTTCGCGGCAGGATGTTGCACTCCGAAATGCGAATTGAACCGGCAACGGTCCGGCAAGCTTTGACATGGCAGCGTATCCGCCGCTACGCCCGAGAGGAAATTCGCAGGGGAAAGGCATGCAGGCAACCGCCGTCATCCTGGCCGCCGGGCAGGGCACGCGGATGAAGTCCGTCCTGCCGAAGACGCTGCACCGGATCGCCGGCCGGACGATGCTGCGTCATCTGCTGGCGAGCTGCGAGACCATGTTCCAACGCATTGTGGTGGTGGTGGCGCCGGGCGCCGAAGCCGTGCAGCGCGAGGCGGCGCCGCACGCCTGCGTGGTCCAGCAGGAGCAACTCGGCACGGCGAACGCGGCACTGGCGGCGGCGGCGGAGTTCGGCGACGGCGAGGTCGCGGTGCTCTACGCCGATAATCCCCTGATCCAGACGGAGACGTTGCGCAGGCTGCTGGCGCGGCGCGAACGCGGCGACGTGGGCCTGGCGCTCCTCGCGTTCCGTCCGGCGAACCCGGGACACTACGGCCGGGTGATCGCGCGCGGCGGCTATGTCGATCAGGTTGTCGAGTGGATCGACGCCAGCGAGGAAGTGCGAGCCATCGGCCTGTGCAATGCCGGCGTGCTGTGTGCGTCCGCATCCGACATGCGGCGCTGGCTGGGCGAAGTGCGCGCGAACAACGCCAAACGGGAGTACTACCTGACCGATCTGGTCCGGCTTGCGGCCGAGGACGGCGCGCGCGTCGCCGCGGTGGAGGCGCCGGCGGAGGAGCTCGCAGGTGTGAACTCGCGCGCGGAGCTCGCCGCGGCCGAGGCCGTGGTGCAGGCGTGGCTGCGCAACGCGGCGATGGATGCGGGCGTCACAATGACCGATCCCGGTTCGGTCTTCCTGTGTGCCGATACCGAATTCGCGGCCGACGTGACGGTGGGGCCGAACGTGGTGTTCGGGCCGGGTGTGAAGGTGGCGGGCGGTGCGGAAATCCGTGCGTTCTCGCATCTGGAGGGCTGCAGCATCGGGCACGGCTGCATCGTCGGTCCGTTCGCGCGGATCAGGCCTGGCACGGTGCTGGGCAATGACGTGCACATCGGGAACTTCGTGGAAGTGAAGGCGGCGCTGCTGGGCGATGGCGTGAAGGCCAGCCACCTGACGTATCTTGGCGACGCGGACGTCGGCGCGCGGACCAACATCGGCGCCGGCACGATCACCTGCAATTACGACGGCGCCGCCAAGCATCGCACCGTCATCGGCGCCGACGCGTTCATCGGCTCCGACGTGGCGCTGGTGGCGCCGGTGCGCGTGGGTGACGGCGCGGTGGTCGGCGCCGGCAGCGTGATCACGGAAGACGTGGAAGCCGACGCATTGGCGTTGGCGCGCGGCCGGCAGGTGGTGAAGCCAGGCCGAGCGGCGGCGATGCGGGCGGCACGAAAGGGCAAAGACTGATGTGTGGCATTGTTGGCGTGATCGGTGCGCGGCCGGCGGCGGCGTTGATCCTGGAGTCGCTGTATCGGCTGGAATATCGCGGCTATGACAGCGCCGGCATCGCCACGCTGGTGAACGGCCATATCGAACGGCGGCGCGCGCAAGGCAAGCTGGGTAATCTGGCCTCGGTGCTGGATCGTTCGCCGCTGCCGGGCACGACAGGCATTGGCCACACGCGCTGGGCGACGCATGGGGCGCCAACCGAGAACAACGCACATCCGCACGGCACCTCTCGCGTTTCCATCGTGCACAACGGCATCATCGAGAACCATGCCGAGCTGCGCGCC
Organism: Acetobacteraceae bacterium; assembly: GCA_036489395.1. GTDB lineage: Bacteria > Pseudomonadota > Alphaproteobacteria > Acetobacterales > Acetobacteraceae > JASHVB01. The sequence goes on from DASXFW010000015.1 coordinate 2,671, forward strand.
GAGCTGGAAGCCGCAGGGCAGGAATTCAGCACGGAAACCGACACCGAAACGGTCGCGCAGCTCGTCGATTTGAATCTGAAGCAGGGCATGACTCCGGTCGAAGCCGCGGGCGAAACGTTTCGCCGGCTGGAGGGCGCCTACGCGCTGGCGATGATCTTCTCCGGCCATCCCGAGCTGATGATCGGCGCGCAGCACGGCGCGCCTCTGGCTGTCGGGTTCGGCGACGATGAGATGTTCGTCGGCTCCGACGGCCTGGCGTTGGCGCCGCTGACCCGACGCATCGCGTATTTGCGCGATGGCGACTGGACGGTGGTGGATCGGCAAGGCGCGACGTTCTTCGATTTCGACGGCGTCGAAGTGCAACGCGAGATCAAGCTGACGAAACTGACCGGTGCGGCGATCGGCAAGGGCAATTTCCGCCACTTCATGGAAAAGGAGCTGCACGAGCACCCGGCGGCGATCGGCGACACGCTGCATCGGATGGTGAGCCCTTCAACGCGCGCGGTTGCATTGCCGGAATTGCCGTTCGACCTCGCGTCGTTCTCGCGCATCAGCCTGACCGCGTGCGGCGGTGCGTATTTCGCCGCGCTGGCCGGGCGGCACTGGATCGAGGAATTCGCGCGCCTGCCGGCCGATATCGATGTCGCCAGCGAGTTCCGCTATCGCAATCCGCCGCTGGATGCGGGGACGCTCGGCGTGCTGGTGTCGCAATCGGGCGAGACCGCGGACGCGCTGGCGGCGCTGCGCTACATGAAGGATCAGCGCGTGCCGGTGCTGTCGGTGCTGAACGTGCCGGAAAGCTCGATGGCGCGCGAGAGCGACGCGGTGCTGGATACCGTGGCCGGGCCGGAGATCGCGGTCGCATCGACCAAGGCGTTCACCGCGCAGTTGACGGTGCTGGCGTGCCTGGCGCTGGCGCTTGGGCGCGCACGCGGCGCGATCGATGCGGCGCGCGAGGCGGCGATGACCGACGCGCTGCTGCAGGTGCCGTCCGCCGCGGCGTCTGTGCTGGATAACGACGGTCCGCTGCGGCAGCTTGCGGTACGCATCGCACAGGCGAGGGACGTGCTGTACCTGGGCCGTGGCGCGTGTTTCCCGATCGCGCTCGAAGGCGCGCTGAAACTGAAGGAGATCTGCTACATCCACGCTGAGGGCTATGCCGCCGGCGAGATGAAGCACGGCCCGATCGCGCTGATCGATCGCGCGGTGCCGGTGATCGCCATCGCGCCGTCCGGACCGTTGTTCGAGAAGACCGCGTCGAACGTGCAGGAGGCGGCGGCGCGCGGCGGGCAGGTGATCGTGTTCTCGGATGCCGCCGGGGCGGCGAAGCTGGCGGGGATCGCGGCGGAGACGGTGGTGCTGCCGGCGGTCGATCCGTTCGTGGCGCCGATCCTGTACGCGATACCTGTGCAGGTGCTGGCGTACCATGTCGCGGTGCTGAAAGGCACGGATGTCGATCAGCCGCGCAATCTGGCGAAGTCGGTGACGGTCGAGTAACCCCCCTCGCCGCATGTCATTGCGAGTCGGCCACCGGCCGGCGGCTGCCGACCCGCCCTGGATGAAACGGCGTCGGCCGCTTGACCTAGGTTCCCCCCTCCCCTTGAGGGAGGGGTTGGGGGAGGGGTGCGTTCATCCTCTGACCGCGGATGTACG
>DASXFW010000029.1:0-16790 GCA_036489395.1 Acetobacteraceae bacterium
ACGCAGGTCGGCATCCACGCCTTTGCGGCACGCAGCAACGGTAAGTCGTGGATGCCGACCTGCGTCGGCATGACGGGGAGGGGTGTCAGCGCGTACGTCACTCTTTGCGCCCTGGTACTAGACGCTTGCTATAAGCACCTACCCTAAAAATGATCATACATTGATCGTATTGCCTGTTATTTAATCTCATGAGAATAAAATATAGTCATGTTTGCCTTCAAGAATGCCGCAAAACTGCGCCGGACGGCGTGGCACGCCAATTGCTGCACTGCACACCAGCAAGGCCAGAAAGCCGTGCCACCCGGATGCACCCAACGGCGGGTGTAGCCCGCAGCCGGGAGCCCCTCATGCTCCCCCGATAGCGACCCGCGGGCCAACGGCGACCCGCGCTCGGGCCGGTAAGGTCCGCCGGAGCATCGCGCTGTGCCCAAGAACTTCTGGAAGGCAGGCCACCTGCCCACCCTGTTTGCTGCGTTCCTCTATTTCGACCTCAGCTTCATGGTCTGGGTGTTGCTCGGCCCGCTCGGCGTGGCCATCGCCAAGGAGCTGCATCTCGACCCGGCCCACAAAGGCCTGATGGTCGCCACCCCGGTCCTGGTCGGCGCGTTGTTCCGGCTGCCGCTCGGCATGCTGGTGGATCGCTTCCGCGCCCGTCGCGTCGGCATCGGCGCCCAGGCCGTGGTGATCGCCGGCCTCGTCACGGCCTGGTTGCTCGGCATCCACAGCTTCGCCGGCACCCTGGTGCTCGGGCTGGTACTGGGCCTCGCCGGTGCCTCGTTCGCCGTGGCACTGCCGCTCGCGTCCGGCTGGTACCCGCCCGAGCACCAAGGCACCGCGCTCGGCATCGCCGGCGCCGGCAATTCCGGCACGGTGCTGGCGGCGCTGTTTGCGCCCGGTCTGGCCGTTGCCCTGGGCTGGCAGAATGTCGTCGGCCTCGCCGCCGTGCCCATGTGCGTGGCGCTGGCCGTGTACCTGGCGCTGGCCAAGGACAGCCCGAATGCGGCGCCGCCCAGGTCGCTGTCGGACTATCTGCGTCTGCTGCGCATCGGCGACGCCTGGTGGTTCATGTTCTTCTACAGCGTCACCTTCGGCGGCTTCGTCGGCCTGGCATCGTCGCTGACCATCTACTTCAACGATCAGTACAGCCTGCCGGCGGTTACCGCCGGCTATTGCACCGCGGGGGTGGTGTTCATCGGCTCCCTGGTGCGTCCGCTCGGCGGCGCGGTGGCGGACCGCGTGGGCGGCGTGCGAGCCCTCAGCCTGATGTACGCGGTCGCCGCCATGGCATTTGCGACCGTCGCCACAGGCATCGGCAGCATCTGGCTGGTAATGCCGGTCTTCGTGCTCGGCATGTTGGCGCTGGGCATGGGCAACGGCGCGGTGTTCCAGCTCGTGCCGCAGCGCTTCGGCCGCGAAATCGGCGTGATGACCGGCCTCGTCGGCATGACCGGCGGGCTGGGCGGATTCTACCTCGCGTCCAGCCTCGGCTTCTCCAAGCAACTGACCGGCAGCTATGGCGCCGGCTTCCTCGTGTTCTCCTTGCTCGCCGCCACGGCGCTTGTCTGCATCAGCGGCGTCCGCCGGCGTTGGCGCACCACCTGGGCCGAGGCGTACGGCGCGGCGCGCGTCTGATGAACATGCTCGCGCGCCTTCGCCAGCGTCTCGTCGTTGTCGGCAACGGCATGGCCGGTGTGCTGGCGATCGAGGAAGTCGTCGCCCGCACACCCGGCCAGTTCGACATAACGGTGTTCGGCGCGGAACCACGCGCTGGCTACAATCGCATCCTGCTGTCGCCCGTGTTGGCCGGCGATATGAACTTCGCCGACATCGTGACGCACGACGCCTCCTGGTATGCGGCCAACGACATAGAATTGATTGCCGGCGAGGCGGTGGTGGAGATCGACCGCGCCGCGCGCACGGTGCGCGGAGAACATGGCACGATCCGGGGTTACGATCTGCTGCTGCTGGCGACCGGTTCGGACCCGGTGATGCTGCCAATACCAGGCGCCGGCCGGCCCGGCGTGTTCACCTTCCGCGACATCGCCGACGTGGAGGCAATGCGCGCCGCCAGCCGCGCGGGCAAACGTGCCGTGGTGATTGGCGGCGGCCTGCTCGGTCTTGAGGCGGCGCACGGACTGTGTCGCAACGGCATGCATGTGACCGTCGTGCATCTGATGCCTGGCCTGATGGAGCGGCAGTTGGATGCCATGTCGGCCTGTCTGCTGGCGCAGGCCGTCAAAGCGCGTGGCATTACAGTCCTGACCTCAGCCAGCACCGCGGCCGTGCTGGGTGACGATCGTGTCACCGGCATAGTACTGACCGATGGGCGTACCATTCCGGCGGATATTGTGGTGATGGCTGCCGGCATGCGCCCGCGCATCGCTCTGGCCCGGTCGGCCAAGCTGGATTGCGACCGCGGCGTTCGCGTGGACGACGCCATGCGCACCAGCGATCCGTTCAGCTACGCCATCGGCGAATGCGCCGAACATAATGGCGTCGTCGTCGGCCTGGTCGCACCGATCCGCGACATGGCGCGCATCTTTGCCCAGCATGTCACCGGCGAATTTGCCGCGCAGTACTCTCCCGCCGTCGCGGGAACCCATCTTAAGGTCAGCGGAATCGACACGTTTTCGGCCGGTGATTTCCTCGGCGACGACACCACCGACGCAATCACCTTCCGCGATATCGCGCACGGCGTGCACCGGCGGCTGGTGCTGCGCGACGACCGCCTGGTCGGCATCGCCATGGTTGGCGATGCGCGCGACTCCGGCTGGTATTTCGATCTGCTGCGGCGCGGGGCAGATGTATCGGCGATGCGCGATACGCTCGCATTCGGCGCGGCCGCATGATGTCCGCCGCTGTCCGCACCACCTGTCCTTATTGCGGCGTCGGCTGCGGTGTCGTTGCCATGCCGGATGGCACCATCCGCGGCGATGCAGCCCATCCGGCGAACCACGGCCACCTGTGTTCCAAGGGCAGCATGCTGGCGGAGACATTGGATGACAGCGAGCGCCTGACAGTCCCTCTCATCGACAATGCCCCCGCCACCTGGGACACGGCGCTTGACCTGATTGCGCACCGCTTCAGCGAAACCATCGCCACGCACGGCCCCGACAGCGTCGCCTTCTACGTCTCCGGCCAGTGCCTGACCGAGGATTACTATGTCGCCAACAAGCTGATGAAAGGCTTCATCGGCAGCGGCAACATCGACACCAACTCGCGGCTTTGCATGGCGTCGTCGGTCGCCGGCCATATCCGCGCCTTCGGCGAGGACGTGGTCCCCGGTGTTTACGAGGATTGGGACGAAGCCGACCTCGTGGTGCTGGTGGGCAGCAACACCGCGTGGTGCCATCCGGTGCTGTATCAGCGCCTGCTTGCCGCCCGTGCAACGCGAGGCACACGCATCGTCGTCATCGATCCGCGCCGCACCGCCACAGCCGACGACGCGGACCTGCACCTGCCATTGGCCCCCGGCAGCGACGTGCTGTTGTTCCACGGTCTGCTCCGGCACCTCGCGGCGGCCGGCGCGGTGAACCGGGATTGGATCGAACGCCACACCACTGGTTTCGCTGACGCCCTGGCCGCGATCGACGGCCAATCCGTCGCCGAGGGTTGCGACCTCAATCCCCGGCTGCTGGCAACCTTCTACGATTGGTTCGCAGCGACCGAGCGCACCCTCACGGTGTTCTCGCAAGGCGTGAACCAGTCTTCCGCGGGCACTGACAAGGTCAACGCAATCATCAACTGCCATCTTGCCACTGGACGGCTCGGGCGGCCCGGCATGGGGCCATTCTCCGTCACGGGACAGCCGAACGCGATGGGCGGCCGCGAGGTCGGCGGCCTCGCCAACCAGCTTGCCGCGCATCTGCAGTTCGATCGCCCGGGCGATCACGACAAGCTGCGTCGCTTCTGGAACGCGCCGCGCCTTGCATCGCAACCCGGCCTTGCCGCGGTGGAGCTGTTCGACGCCGTGCTGGACGGCCGCGTGAAGGCGCTGTGGATTGTCGCGACCAATCCCGCCGCCAGCATGCCCCGCGCGGGACGCGTGCGCGCCGCATTGGACGCCTGTCCGTTCGTCGTGGCGTCCGATTGCTGGCACACCGATACGACACGCCACGCCCATGTTGTGCTGCCGGCGGCCGGCTGGGGCGAGAAAGACGGCACCGTTACCAACTCCGAGCGCCGCATCTCCCGTCAGCGCAAGTTCCGCGATGCACCCGGCGAGGCCCGGCCCGACTGGTGGATGTTCTCCGAGGTCGCGCGTCGCATGGGTTTTGGCGACGCCTTCGCCTGGGACGGACCCGCTGCGATTTTCCGCGAACATGCCGCCTTGAGCGGCTTCGAAAATCGCGGCGATCGGGTATTCAACATTGCCGCGACGGCGTCAGACGATGCCGCCTACGACGCGATGGAGCCGCATTGCTGGCCCCACGATGGCCGGCTGTTTGCCAATGGCGGCTTCAGCACACCCGATCGTCGCGCGCGCTTCGTGCCCACGCCGCATCGGCCACAAAGCATGACACGGCCGTTCATCCTGAATACCGGCCGCGTGCGCGACCAATGGCACACCATGACCCGCACCGGCCGCGTGCCACGGCTGATGACGCACACGCCTGAACCAATGGTCACGCTGCATCCCGTCGATGCCGCAAGGCTGGGCCTGGAGCCGGACGATCTCGCGCGCATCGAAACCGACATTGGCGACACCATGCTGCGCGTTGGCGTTTCCGATGCACAGCGTCCGGGCGAATTGTTTGCTCCGATGCACTGGACCGACGCGTTTGCCTCCGCCGGACCGATCGGACGCACAGTAACCGCGCGGCTGGATCCGCATTCCAGTCAGCCGGAGCTGAAGTTGACACCGGCGTCGCTGACCCGCGTCGAGGCTCGTTTTCACGGCGTGTTGCTGCGTCGCACCGGCGGCGAACTGGCAGCGCGATGCACCTGGACGCGCGTGCCGTTAGCGAACGGGCAGCTCTATCACCTGGCTGGCGACGAACTGCCCGACATCGCCTGTTTGCTCGGGCCGCTACCCGATCGCGCCGAGTACATCGAAATGGAAGATCCGGCGCGCGGCGTCATGCGGTGCGCCGCGTTGGTCGATAACGTGCTGCAAGCCTGCCTGTTCGTGGCGCGCGATCGCGCAGCCTTGCCGCACTACCAGGCGATCGCGCCGCTGTTGGGCACCGTCATTCCCGGCAACCGGCGCAGACGTCTGCTTGCGGGCCGCAGCCTGGGAACATCGACCGGCGACAGCCAGCTCGTGTGTGTCTGCTTCGGCGTCAGCCGCACAGCAATTTGCCACGCCGTGCAGCAACACGGCTTACGCACGACTCGCGATATCGGTGCGCGGTTGAATGCCGGCACCAACTGCGGCTCCTGCCTGCCCGAACTGCAAGCCATCATTCGCGAACAAACGGAGGCATTCGAATGGACTCGCTGAAACCCGCCGACATCGTCGCCAACATGGTGCAGTCCGGCATTGCCAAGGCAGGACTGGGACCGTTCGATCTGCTGGTGCGTGGGGCGCTATCCGGCGCCTTGCTCGGTTTCGCCACCAGCCTGGCCATCGGCGCCACCACGCAGACCGGCCAGCCGATCGTTGGAGCGCTGATCTTCCCGGTTGGCTTCGTCATGATCGTATTGCTCGGGCTGGAGCTGGTGACCGGCAGCTTCGCCTTGCTGCCGCTCGCTTTGCTGCGCGGTCGCGCCAGCGTGGGCACCGTGCTTGCCAACTGGATCTGGGTGTTCATCGGCAATCTGCTCGGCAGCCTGCTGTATGCCGGACTGCTGGCGATCGCACTCACGATGGCGGGCCAGGTCGAGCCCACCGGCGTCGCCGCCAGCATCGTCAAGATCGCCGAAATGAAAACCACCGGCTACGCGCATTTCGGTACCGCCGGGCTGATCACCGCATTCGTCAAGGCGATGCTGTGCAATTGGATGGTCTGCCTGGGCGTGGTGATGGCACTGAGTTCGACCTCCACCATCGGGCGCATCGCCGGCGCGTGGATGCCGATCGTGGTGTTCTTCGCTCAGGGTTTCGAGCACTCGGTGGTCAACATGTTCGTCATCCCCGCGGGGATGATGATGGGCGCCAAAGTCACCGTCGGCGACTGGTGGCTGTGGAACGAGATTCCGGTGACGCTTGGCAATCTTGTCGGCGGACTACTGTTCACCGGCCTCGCGCTCTACGTCACGTATGGGCGTGACGCGGCTACAGTGCCGGACGCATTGCCGGCGAATGCGGACTGATCCGATGAGCGACCAACCGTTCACCGGCGAGCAGCAGGAATATCTGAAAGGGTTTATGGCTGGCGTGGAGGCGCGGCGCGGTGCACTTCACTTGCCGCTCTCGCCCGCGGACGCGACGACCGACACCGACATCCACCGCGCGGCACAGGACCGTGTGGTTGCGGCCGGCGGCAAGCTTACGGCCGAGGAAGCGGCCAAGCGCAAGAAGCATCCCCTCGACCGCTTCGACGAGATCAACGCGACAGCGGCGGCGGGAAAGTTCCCCAAGGGCATCGAGGTCTTTCTCGCCAAGTTCCACGGCTTGTTCTACGTCGCGCCGGCACAGGACGCGTTCATGTGCCGGCTGCGCATCCCCGGCGGCATCCTGACCGCCCATCAGATGCGCAGTATTGCTGCCATCGCCGACGATCTGGCCGGCGGCTATGCCGACATCACCACGCGCGCCAATCTGCAGCTTCGCGAGATTCCCGCGAAAAATGCGCCGGAAATCCTGCTGCGGCTTGCCGAAATCGGCCTGACATCGCGCGGTGCCGGAGCCGACAACATCCGCAACATAACCGGCAGCCCGACCGCGGGGATCGATCCACAGGAGCTGATCGATACGCAGCCGTATAGCCGTGCCCTGCATCACCACATTCTCTACCATCGCGAGCTATACGGGCTACCGCGCAAATTCAACATAGCGTTCGATGGCGGCGGACGTGTCGCGGTGCTGGAAGATACCAACGACATCGCATTGTCAGCGGTGAAACTTACCGATCGGCCGGGCGTGTTTTTCCGGCTCGGCCTGGGGGGCATCACCGGCCATCACGACTTTGCCCGCGCAACCGGCGTGATCGTGCGGCCCGATGATGCGGTGCGTGTCTGCGACGCGGTGGTGCGCGCATTCATCGCGCACGGCGACCGCACCGATCGCACCAAGGCGCGGCTGAAATATGTGCTGGATCGCATGGGGATGCCCGCATTCCTCGCCGAGGTGGAAAAGGAACTTGGCGAACCACTGTTGCGAGTCGATGCCGCGGCGATCCTGCCGCGCCCAGCGCAGGACAAGCATGGCCATATCGGCGTGCATCCGCAGAAGCAGGACGGGCTGCACTATGTCGGCGTTGTCTGCCCAGTGGGCCGGCTCGGCAGTGAGCGGTTGCGCGGCCTGGCCGCCATCGCCGAGACCTTCGGCTCCGGCACGCTGCGGCTGACCGTGTGGCAGAACCTGCTGGTCAGCGACATTCCGGCCGCAAAGCTGGACGCGGCACTGACTGCGATCGCGGCGCTTGGCCTGGATTGGCGTGCAACCGCACTGCGCGGCGGACTGGTGGCCTGCACCGGCAACGCCGGCTGCAAGTTCTCGGCCTCGGACACCAAGCGCCATGCGGCGGCGTTGGTGGACTGGCTGGAGGCACGCATCCAGGTTGATCAGCCGATCAATATTCATCTGACCGGCTGCCATCATTCCTGCGCGCAGCACTACGTCGCCGATATCGGGTTGCTCGCGACGAAAATCGCGCAGGGCGAGGAGATGGTGGAAGGCTACGACCTGCTCGTTGGCGGCGGTGCCGGTGCGCAGCAGAAGCTGGGGCGGCTCGTGCGGCCAAAGATCGCATTCGACGATCTGCCGCCGATGGTGCTGTCGCTGCTGCATGCATGGCAGCAACAGCGGGTCGTTGCGGATGAAACCTTCCAGGACTTCACCGCGCGTCTGTCGGATGCGGCGCTGGCTGCGTTGTGCGATCGCGTTCTGGAGACGGCGTAATGAACGCGATGTCGCCTCCCATCTCGCTGATCCCGGAGGACGCACCGTTCTCGCCGGCACAGCGTGCCTGGCTGAACGGATTCCTTGCCGGTCTGTATGGCGGCGCGAGCATCGCAGGCCTGTCCATCGCACCGCCGCCGCCACCAGAGCCCCAGGATCTCCCCTGGCACGATCCCGCGCTCGAGCTGGATGAGCGCATGCGCCTTGCCGAAGGCCGTCCTTTGCAACAACGGCTGATGGCGGCGATGGGGCAGCTCGACTGCGGCCAGTGCGGCTATCTGTGCCAGAGCTACGCCGCGGCTTTGAGCGAAGGCCGCGAGACATCGACCTCGCGCTGCGTTCCCGGCGCCAAGCCGACCGCGCGCCTGTTGAAGCGGTTGCTGACGGACTCGCCCGTCACGGCGGTTGAGGCACCGGCCGCCGTAACGCCGGCCATTGGTCGCGCGGTGCGCGTACTGGCGGCCACACCGCTGACGCGTTCGGGTTCCAGCAAGGACGTGCGCCATGTCACGATCGACCTGGCCGAGTCCGGACTGACCTACGAACCCGGAGATTCCATCGGCCTCGTCACGCCGAATGACCCGGCTTTGGTGGACGCGACGCTCGTAACGCTCGGCGCGTCAGGCGATGAAACCGTGCCATGCCCCGATGGCTCGACGCGCCCGATCCGCGAAGCTTTCACCCGATATCTCGATATCGCCCGGCCGCTTGATCGCACCACCGACCTGTTGGCGATGAGCGCCAAATACCCGCGCCACGCCGCGACGCTGCGCAAGCTAAGCGAAGGCGCGGATGGAGCTGAACCGGCCGACGCCGATTTGCTCGATCTGCTGCAAGCGTTTCCTTCCGCGCGCCCGCCGCTCGCTGATCTTGCCGCGTCACTGCCCGGCTTGCGGCCGCGACTCTATTCGATCGCGTCATCGCCGCGTGCCGCGCCAGGGCAGGTGCATCTTTGCGTGGCTGTCGTGCGAGATACACGCCGCGGCCGCGTGCGCAACGGCATTGGCAGCGGCTTCCTGGCGGATCGCGCGGCCTCGGCCGGGCTGGTCGATGCGTATATTCAAACGAGCCACTTCCGGCTGCCCGCCGATCCGGCCGTCCCGCTGATCATGGTTGGGCCAGGCACCGGCATCGCGCCATTCCGCGCCTTCCTGGCGGAACGCGCTGCGGCGAGAATACGCGGACGCACCTGGCTGCTGTTCGGTGATCGCAGTCGCGCCACGGACTTCCTTTATGAAAACGAACTGACAGCGTGGCGCAAAGACGGCACGCTGTTGCGGCTGGATACCGCGTTCTCACGCGATCAGCGCCGCAAGATCTACGTGCAGCATCGCATGGCGGAGAATGCCGAGGACCTGTGGCGCTGGTTGCAGGATGGCGCGCATTTCTACGTCTGCGGTGACGCCTTCCGCATGGCGAAAGACGTCGATACCGCGCTCCGCCGGTTGGCAATGACCGAAGGCCGCCTCAGCGAACATCAGGCCCGCGACTGGATCATCGCGCTGGCGCGGCAGGGACGTTACCTGCGGGACGTGTATTGATGGGTCATTTCCCACATTTCATCGACCGGTCCGGCAGCGTCCACCTGGTTGGCGCCGGTCCTGGCGCCGCCGACCTGCTGACGTTGCGCGCGTACCGTTTGCTCCGCGAAGCCGATGTGATTGTGCACGATCGATTGGTCAGCGACGAAGTGCTCGACATGGTGCGACGCGAAGCCGAACGCATCTTCGTCGGCAAGGCGCGTGGCAACCACTGCATGCCCCAGGAAGCCATCAACGCGCTGCTGATCCGCCTGGCACGCGCAGGCAAATGCGTGGTGCGGCTGAAGGGCGGCGACCCGCTGATCTTCGGTCGCGGCGGCGAGGAAGCCGAAGCACTGGCCGCTGCCGGCGTCGCCTTCGAGATCGTGCCTGGCATCACCGCGGCGCTCGCCTGCGCGGCCGACATGGCGATCCCGCTGACCCATCGGGACGCGAGCCGATCCGTAACGTTCGTCACGGGCCATACCAAGGACGGCGCGCTGGACCTGGACTTCGCCGCGCTCGCCAGGCCGGGAGCGACACTGGCGGTTTACATGGGCGTCCATACGCTGCCGCAACTGGCGCAGGGGCTGGCACGCCACGGCTTCGATACCACGACGCCGGCCGCTCTGGTGGAGCGCGGCGGCACACGGCACCGACGCATGTTGACCGGCACCCTGCCCGAACTGGTCGCGCAGGCGCTGGCCTGGAGCAGCGGTGGTCCCGCCCTGGTGCTGATCGGCGAAGTGGTGGCCCGTCGCACCAATCCTGTCCTCGGAGAATGCCATGACGCCCGAACAACAAGTTCTCGTGCAGACCAGCTTCGCCAAGGTGGCGCCGATCGCCGATACCGCAGCGATGCTGTTCTATGACGACCTGTTCCAGCGTGATCCGCGTCTGCGCTCGCTGTTCAAGGACGACATGACGGAACAACGCCAGAAGCTGATGAGCATGCTCGGGACGGCGGTGGCGAACCTTCGCCAATGGGACAAGATCGCCGCTGCGGTCCAGGCACTCGGCAAGCGCCATGTCACGTATGGCGTCGCGCCGGCCGATTACGACACAGTTGGCGCGGCACTGATCGCCACACTGGAAAAGGGTCTCGGCAATGACTTCACGCCGGAAGTCCGTGGCGCATGGATTGCCTGCTACACGGCTATTGTCACCGAGATGCTGAACGCGACCACGGATGAAGCACATGCCTGAAGATCGGATCGTGACGTGCACGATCCCGGGACTCGCAAGTTGGCTGGTAGCCGAACAACGGTCATCAAGGATGCGGTGATCGTAACATTGGGCGATGGCAGCAGCCTGACCGGGTGTCGCACTTCGTTTGTGAATTCAGGTCCCGACTCTCGCGGGGATGACGAATAGTCGTGCCGCACTACCCCTGGAACCGCGTTATGCGTCCTGCGGTCATGCCGCCGTCGATCACCAGCTCCGACCCGGTCACGTGACGCGACGCGTCGGACGCCAGGTACAGCACGCCATCCGCGATATCTTCCGGCCGCCCCGCCTCGCCCATCGGCACGATCGCCGCGGCGATCGTCTGCGGGTTGAGCGGTGCGTTCGCACCCGCGGGCAACTTGGTCCAGATCGGCGTGTCGATGACGCCCGGGTGCACGGAATTCACGCGGATCTTGTCGCCCGCCTGCGCGCACTCCAGCGCCATCGACTTGGCGAACAAACGCACTGCGCCTTTGGTCGCGCTGTAGCCGGCAAGGCCCGCAGAGCCGCGCAATCCGGCGACCGACGACATCATGACGATCGATCCGCCACCGGAACGCCGCATCAGCGGGATACAGTACTTCACCGACAGGAACACGCCATCGACGTTGATCGCCATCTGCCGGCGCCAATCGGCCAGTGACATGTCGATCGCCGGCCCCATGATGCCGATTCCGGCGTTGGCCACCAGGATGTGCAGGCCGTCGAAATGTGCTTCCACACCCTCGATGACCTCCGGCCATGTCGCCTCGTCGGTCACGTCGTGCTGCATGAATACGCCGTGGGTTTCGGCGGCGATGCGGCGTCCGCCGACGTCGTCGAGATCGGTCAGCAGCAGCTTCGCGCCCTCCCGCGCAAAGGTCCGCGCGCACGCGGCGCCGATGCCGGATGCGGCGCCGGTGATCAGCGCCACCTTGCCATCGAGCTGTCCCATGTGCGGCCCTCCCTTGCGTCGTATCGGGCATCATCATTCCATCGCCCGGAAGAGAAAGCGAGGGCACGATGTCGGCCCGGCGCATCGACCGTTAGAGGTGCTACCTCAGTTCAGTAGAGGCCGGGGACCAGGCGCCAGGTTCGCGCGCGATACGCATCATACTCGGCGCCGAAATGCGAGCGTAGCATCGCCTCTTCCGAATGAATGCGTGCGATCAGCGGCACGACGATGAGCGCGGCCAGCACCACACCGGCGCCTGCGCGAAACACCAAGGCCCAGCCGAACGCGGTCACCAACATTCCCAGGTAACTGGGGTGCCGGATGATCCGATAGATGCCGGTCGTCACCAGCGTGTGCCCGGACTGGATCGCCACCAGTCCGCTGAAGCGATTGCCCAGCACGTAAACCGGCCACATGCGCAACGCGCAGCCGGCAATGAACATCACAAGGCCGATCCAGCGGATGGTGTCGCCATCGAGCGTCCAGAAACCGATGCGATCGGTATAGGCGGGCAGCCAGCCGGCCAGCACGCCGAGCACCGCGAATGCGATCAGCACCCAGCGGTTGCCTCGGTCCTCCTGTTCGCCGGAGCTGAGGTTGCCGCGGGTGAACAACGCCAGCGTGGCGCTTGCGATGGTGACGAGCGCGGCAATCACGATCGGCGGGTGGGAGAAGCAGGCCGCAAAGCCGCCCTCGCCGAGGACGGCGAGCAATAGATAAGCGGCGGTGCCGAACGTGGTGAGCAGCGCCATTCGGAACGTGACTGTCATGGCCTTGCCGATGTGTCTGGGTCATACCTCATGACGTAGGTTCCCCCCTCCCCTTGAGGGAGGGGGCCAGGGGGAGGGGTCGATCCATACGTTTCGACCCCTCCCCCTACCCGCTTGGCATTTTCCAGAAGTTCCTGGCGAGGGGTCATCCATACGTTTCGACCCCTCCCCCTACCCCCTCCCTCAAGGGGAGGGGGAACCTTGGTTTCTTGCATCGTGAGCCGGCCATGACGGATCGCGGCAGGGGCGTTCGCTAATTCAGCCCATAGAGCCTCGCCGCATTGTCGCACACGATCTTCTTCCGCACGCTCGGCGAGATCGCCGCGAGGTTCTCCGCCAGTACCGCGTGCGACGCCGGCCACAGCGAGTCAGGGTGCGGATAGTCCGAGCCCCACATGATGTTGTCCTCGCCGATCAGCGGCACGATCGGCTCCAGGAACTTGTCCTGCTGATACGTGACGTAGCCTTGGCGGCGGAAATAATCGCTCGGCTTCAGCTTGAAGTTCAGGCTGCGCGCGCGGTCGTGGTATTCGGTGTCCAGCCGGTCGAAGATATACGGCAGCCAGGTCACGCCGGATTCGCCGAGCACGAAATTGAACTCCGGATATTTCTCGCACGCGCCGGACGCCAGCAGCGAGACCAGCACCTCCATCGTGTCGGTCTGGAACAACGCCGAGCGCACCAGGCGATATTCGGTGGCGTATTCCTTCTCCATTTCCGGCGAGTTCGGCGGGCGGACCGCCTGGAAGCCGGTGGAGTGGAATGAAATCGGGAACTTGCACTCCGCCGCGGCTTCCCATAGCGCGTACCAATCATGGTGCCACAGCGGCACCACCATGTGCTTGAACGCGAGATCGCCGCCGCGCAGGCCCAGCTTCGCGCAGCGCCGCACTTCCGCCGCCGCGGCTTGCGGATCGTGGTTCGGCACGATCGCCAGCGGGAACACGCGGTTCGGATCGGCCTGCTGCGCAAAGTCGGCGACCCAGTCGTTATACACCTGGTCCGCCCAGCCGCGCATGTCGCGATCGGCGATCATGTGGTTGATCATCAGGCAGCCGTACACGATTTCCGCGGCGACCCCGTCCTTGTCCAGGTCGGCGACGCGCAGTTCCGGCGTGGTGGGCCGAGGCTTCGCGCCGCGGCGATAATCCCATTCGAAGCCGACCTCTTTCATTTCGTCCACGTGGCCGAACGAACCTTTTTGGTATTTCAGGAAGCCGGGGCCGACGCCATTCCACATGCCCTTGTCCTGGTTATCGACGAACCAGTGCAGGCCATCGTCGCGTTCCTCGACGCGCGGCGCGTTCTCGCGCCATTCGCGCGGGGCCTGCGCCGACCAGAGATCGGGCGGGCAGTAGGTGAGGTCGATGTGGTTGTCAGCCGATATCAGCTTTTCCGGCATCGTTCGTTCCTCCTGTTGCCGCGTTGGCGTGGAGGCTTCGGCCGTGTTCCGTCGTGGGCCGCATGTCACGCCACGCCATGATTGGCATCGATGCTAGGCCGCGATCCTGCCGGGGGGCAATCCCGCCGCGGCGAATGGTGAACTGCGTCACCCCGCACGCGTGGCGTTCGTGCTTACATGCAGGGAGCCGCCGCGGGAGACAGCCATGTCCGATACCAAATCCAGCTCGAGTTCGAGCAGCAATGGCGGCATGAAGCCGTCGCTGTCGTTCGTCGGCGACACGGCGCAGAACCACGTGTTCGCACAGTTGAATTTCTGCCTCAACAAGCCGAACCACAAGGTGGCGCGCCAGCCTCCCGATTCGAAGTCCAGAGACGCCTGGAAAGCCGAGGCTGGCAGCTTCCACGGTGGGCTTCATCTCGCGCTGAGCAAGCCGCCCCTGGGCGGCAACTGCGGCGAAATGGCGTTCATGGCGTATCGCAAGGTCATCAGCGTGGCGATGTCGAGCAGCGTGACGCTTGCAGTCGCGGCGGTGTCGATCGGCGCCGATTGGGGTGGCGCGGGTAACCATTGCTTTGTGCTGGTCGGTTCCGATGCCGGCTTCATCACGGCCATTGCCGCGGAGCCCAAGACGCTGGCGGTGACGACCGACAGCCTGCCGAAATCCTGGGGTGTGAACGTGTACGTCTGCGATCCCTGGATCGACGACGGGTACTGCGGCACGTTCAACGCGGTGACTCGCAGCACGAAGTTTGTAACCGCGTGGGAATCCTATCTGGAACGCGTGGTCAAACAGGCGGCCGATAAGGTGATCACCCGCGCGCTCAACACGGCCGGCGGGTCGCTGACGCTTACGGTGGATGATTGCGTGGTCATCTCGCAGAGTACGACGACGGTGGAAGCGGCGCGGCTGACCACGGCGGGGGGGAAGAAAACGGGCTGAGGCCGGCCGTCGCTCACAGCTCCTGCCGCACCTGCGCGTGCGCCAGAAGCGCGAAGAGCCCGGTGCCGCCGATGATGTTGCCGATCATGACCGGCAGGATGATCGCGCCGAGCGCGTGCACCACGCCAACCTGTCCGTCAACAAGCAGCAGAAACGTTTCCGCCGCACCGGCGACGACGTGGGTGAAATTGCCCAGAGCGATCGCCGACGTCAGCGTCAGCACGATCCAGAAATCCGCGCCCGCTGTTCCGGCGCGGATCCACGCCACTGCGGCGATCAGGAAACCCGCCGGCACGCCGCGCATCAGCAGGTCCAGCGGCGTGCCGTCCAGCATGTGGCGCGCCACGCCGAGCATCGCCGTCAGCAGCGGCGGATCGACGATAGGGCACCACACAATGATGCAGGCCGCGATGAGCGTGCCGATCATGTTGGCGACCAGCACGATCGCCCACAGGCGCGCGACGATGGCGAATCGGTACCACATCGGCGCGGCCATGAGGGGCAGCACGGCTACGATGGTTTGCTCGGTAAAGAGCTGCATGCGGCCGAGCACGACGATGATGAAGCCGAGGCTGTAGCCGAAATCCGAGACGGCCTCGCGCCACGGCAGGCCTGGGGGAAGGCGGTAGAGGACGGCGCCTTGACCGATGACCGACAGCATGATGGCCATGCCGCCGGCGATGCCGGACCAGAACAGGGAACCCGCGGGCCGTCGGAGCTCTTCCTCGCCCTGGCGCCGCACGACCTCGTAAATCACAGGCGCGCGCGGCGCGGCGAGTTCCTCGACCTCTTCCTCCTCCGCCGCGCTCAGCCGGTTTTCGTGCTGGTCGGACATCGTGGCTTCCTTCGAACCATCCGATTGGAAGCGGCGGGACGATATGCTGGTTCCGTTGGGCCTCTGACACGTCATGCGGCGGGGAGGCGCCTGGCGCGCTACCCGCCCTCGGCCTTATCCGACGATCATCGTCTTCCGTATCGTGGTGCGAGATGCGTGCGTCTCACCGATCCGCGCGGCAGGCTATCGCATGCTCTACCCGGGCCGGTTCGCCGCCAGGAACATCCGCACATGGCGCAGCGCCAGAGGCACCCGCTCCGGCGTGTCCTTCCACGGGTACACGCTTACCTGCGAATTCGGCGCCAGCATCGCGGACTCCATCGCCACCGCGTACGGATGCGCCGGCACATCGTCCGGCAGCACCAGGATCGGCGTGCGGCAGTCGCGCACGAAATCCCGTGTCACGGTGAAGACGAAATCCGGGTTGCTGCCGTACATCTTCTTCAGGAACGCATCCACCGTCGCCATCGTGACGTCCGACCGGCGCTCGCACAGGGCCGGACCCCAGCCCTTGATGTTGTTCTGATAGAACAAGTCCGGCAGCTCCTTGCGATAGCCGCTCGGCTGCGCCAGCACGGCGGCCACCACGCGGTTCGACGCCCGCTTCAGCATGTTCCAGATGAACGGCCCACCGATGCAGAAGCCCATCACCATGAACCGGTCGATGCCCAGGCGATCCATCAGGCCCAGATGGTCGTCGGTGTAGGAATCCCACGGCCGGTCCACCTCCACCGGTCCCTCGGACCGCCCGCCATTGGCATTGCGCAGGTCGGCGGCGATGCAGCGATACTCGCCCTTGAATTCCTCGATCGCGTCGAACGGCCCCTTCGCCGTGACGAACTCGATCGTGGAGTTCAATCCTCCGCCCGGGATCAGCAGCAGAGGAAAGCCTGACCCGGCTTCCTCGTAATGGATGCGGACCTGGCCTCTTTCGTAGATCGGCATGGACGTCGCTCCTTCCCCACTTTCCCGGCGGACACTGTAAGCCCAACCCGCGTCCGGGAGACAGAGGCGCGCCCCGCCCGCAGGGCAATCGGGTGAACCGAAGGAAAGGCCGGGGACTTCGCCCCGGACCCCACCAAGGGGCGCTGCCCCTTGGATCCCCGCCAAGGGCATTGCCCTTGGGACCCTTTACTTCGCTGGATGGCGGGGAG
>DASXFW010000033.1:0-7393 GCA_036489395.1 Acetobacteraceae bacterium
TCAGGAACGCCCGAGCGATCGCCACGCGCTGCGCCTGGCCGCCGGACAGGCCGTAGCCGCCCTCGCCGACGCGGGTGTCCAGCCCCTCCGGCAACGCGGCGGCGAACTCGGCCACGCGGGCGTTGCGCGCGGCTTCCTCGATCTCGGCGTCGGTCGCCTCCGGCCGGGCGAAGCGGATGTTGTCGCGGATCGTGCCGGAGAACAGTACCGGGCGCTGGCCGATCCAGGCGGTCAGCCGCGACAGCGCCTGCGGCACCAGGTCGGCGATGTCGGCGCCGTTGATCGTCACGCGCCCGCTGTCCGGGCGGACGAAGCCGAGCAGAATCTCGATGCAGGACGATTTCCCGGCGCCGGAGGGACCGGCGAGCACCACCGTCTCGCCCGCCGGCACCCGGAACGTCAGGCCGTTCAGCGCCGCGGGGCGCGAGGGGTCCCAGGTCAGCCGCACGTCCTCGAACGACACGGTGACGCCGTGCGCCGCGACGGTGCGGATGTCGCGCGCCGGGACGGGCGGCGGGGCGGGCGGCAGCTCGATCAGCGACTCCGCGGCGCCGGTGGCGTGCAGCCGGTCCTGGTAGGCGGCGGAGAACGTGCGCAGCGGGGCGAAGAACTCCGGCACCAGCAGCAGGACGAACAACGCGAGGCCTGGCTCGGTCAGCCGGCCCGCCAGCAGCGCGACCCCGTAGCGGATCGCCAGCACCACCAGCGCCGCCGCCGCGGCCAGGTCCAGCGCGGCGGAGGACAGGAACGCGACGCGCAGCACGCGCATGGTGCGGCGGCGCAGGTCGTCGGCGGCGGCGGCCAGGGCGCGGGCCTCGGAGTCCGCGCGGCCGGCCAGGACGATGGTGGCGATGCCGCGCACCCGGTCCAGGAAGCGCGCCTGCAGCCGTGCCATCGCGAGGAACTGGTTGCGCGATGCCGCCGCCGCGCCGATGCCCGCCGCCGCCATCGCCACGGGCACCAGCAGGCCGCACAGCAGCAGCACCAGCCCAGCCCAGCGATCCGCCCAGGTCGCGGCAAGCAATACCAGGAAGGGGCCGGCGACCGCGAAGCTGGCGGCGGGTATCCAGCGGGAATAGAGGCCGTCCAGCGCCTCCACCCGATCGACCACGATGGATGCCAGGTCGCCGGAATGCTTCTCGCGCAGCATGGCCGGGCCGGCGTGCAGCAGCCTTGTCAGCGCGTCGCTGCGCAACCGCCGCCGGGCTGCCGCGCCGGCGTTGAAGGCGGCGGTCTCGGACGCATACGCCAGCCCGGCGCGCAGCAGCGCCAGCACCGCGAAGCCGCCCAGCAGCCACGCGGCGGGTCCGGGCCGGCGGGTGACCGCGTCCGCCAGCAGGAACGCGACGCAATACGCCTGGCCGATCGCCAGGACGGTGCCGACCAGGCTGAACGCGAGCACCGGCCGGGCCGCACGCCCTCCCGCCTTCTGTTCTCCGCGCAACCAGGCGCGCGCCGCTGCTCTGCCCTGCTTCGCGTCCATGGTGTGTGCGATTACCCCAGGGGGTCCCGCGTGCCCAGCGCCGGACGGTTAAATCCAGGCAACCTTGCCACTTGCTCGGAGCGTGGAGGTAGCCAACAACACATGGTCAGGAGATCGCCATGGAAACAGTGACCATCCACGTGGCCAAGACGCGCCTGTCGCAGCTTCTGGCGCGGGTCGAGGCCGGAGAGGAAATCACCCTCGCACGCGGCAAGCATCCCATCGCAAGGTTGGTGCCGTATCAGGCTCCGGCATCGAAGCGCCAGTTCGGTTCGATGCGCGGAGCCGTATCGGTCGGGCCGGCGTTTTTCGAGCCTCTCCCCGACGACGAACAAGCGCCGTGGGAGCCATAGCGCGTGCGGCTGCTGGTAGGAGCGGTCAGCGGTCGGGAGGCGCTGCCTGCGCGATGTCCCGCGCGAACTGCATCAGCGCGTCGGCTTCGCAGTCGGACACGGCGTAATACGCGATGCCGCCCGCCCGCCACGACACCACGTTGAACCCCTGACTGGCCGACGTGCGGAACCCGGCATCGGCCATCGCCGGCGCGGCCCAGGCGTACAGGTTCACGACATGCTTGGCGTGGCGGTACACCACAACCGCCGTCGGGTGGCCGTCCACGTAGTCCTCGCGCCCGCCGACCAGGGGGAAGCCGACATCCTTCAGCTCCGGCACCGGCGGCGAGACCGGCAGCCGCTCCGACAGCCACGGCTTCACGGTGTGCTGGTCGCTGGTCAGCACGTCGGTCAGGTGGTCGGCCATGCGCGCGCGGATCTGGCTGTCGATCACACCCTGCAAGGCGGTGTCGCGACCCGCCGGGCGACCGCCCAGCAGCACCAGCGTCAGTGCGACGCCGGCCAGCGCACCGGCGAGGCCGCTGCCGGCGAAGCCCCAGGCCGGCATGATCCGGCGCGGACCGGCGACCGCGGCCGACGCTTCCTCGCGCGGCAGCGTGGAACCGATGCGCGCGGCCAGGCCCGGCGGCGCGCGGTGGTAGGTCAGGCGGGTGCGGAGCGCGGTCCGCATCGCGTCCAGCTCCTCCAGTTCGGCGGCGCAGGCGGTACAGTGCGTGGCGTGGCGCGACACCAGGAAGCGCCGCAGCGGGCCAAGCTGCCGGTCCGACAGCGCCGGCAGCAGCAGGCGGTAGCGGTCACACGCCATTCGCCGCCTCCGCCGGTTGCGCGCCGTCCCACAGCTTGCGCAGCGCCAGACGCGCGCGGGACAGGCGCGACATGACAGTGCCGATGGGGACATCGATGACCGTGGCGATCTCCTTGTAGGACAGGTCCTCGACCTCGCGCAGCAGCAGCACCTCGCGATACTCCGCGGGCAGGCGCTGCATCAGGCGCGCCAGCGTCTGGCTGTCGATGCGCTCCAGTAACAGCGATTCGGGATCGCGCGGCGGGGTGGACCACGCGGTTGCCTCGGTGTCGGCGGTGTCGCCGGTCGGCGCGTCCGGATGGAACACCAGACGGCTGCCGCGGTTCTCCTTCACCCAGGTCATGAAACTGTTACGCACGATGGTCAGCAGCCACACGCGAAAATTGCCTCCTCGCCAGGCGTCGAAATAGCGGAACGCGCGCAGGTAGGCTTCCTGCACCACGTCCTCGGCATCCGCGGCGTTCCCGGCCAGCCAGCGGGCCAGGTTGTACGCGGCATCCAGATGCGGCATGGCGAGCAACTCGAAGCGCCGTCGCCGGTCGTCGTGACGCAAATGCATCCCCCTGTCGCGGGCATCCGAATGGAAGACCGAGCCGGCGCGAATCTTATTCCCGGGCGCGGAAAAATCACATCGACCCGGAATAACGCCGCCGCGCCGCCGGTAAGGCGAGCATCGGGCCCGGCGGGCGGACCCGCAACGAGGAGTTCGGCATGAGCATCGACAGCAGCGGCACCGACCGCCGCCACTTCCTGAAATGCATGACCTGGGCCGGCACCGCGGCGGTGTGGAGCGTCGCCGGCGGCATCCCGCGCGGGCGGCTGATCGACAGCGCCGAGGCCGCGACCGACGGCTTCCACTTCGTGCAGATCAGCGACAGCCACCTGGGTTTCGACAAGGCGGCCAATCCGCACACCACCGACACGCTGAAGGAAGCGCTGAACGGCGTCATGGCGCTGCCGCAACGGCCGGCGTTCATGATCCACACCGGCGACATCTCGCATCTGTCGAAGCCGGTGCAGTTCGACACGGGCGCGCAGCTTATGGGCGCGACGAAGCTGACGGTGCACACCGTGCCGGGCGAGCACGACATCCTGGCGGAAAACGGCAAATCGTATCTGAACCGCTTCGGCAAGGGCAGCAAAGGCGACGGCTGGTACAGCTTCGATGCCGGCGGGGTGCATTTCATCGGGCTGGTGAACGTGGTGAACCAGGGCGACAACGGCCTTGGTAATCTCGGCCACGAACAGCTTGAATGGCTGGAGGATGATACGGAGCATCTGTCGGCCAGCACGCCGATCGTGGTGATGGCGCATATCCCGCTGTGGATCGTGTATAAGGATTGGGGCTGGGGCACCGCGGACGGCGCCCAGGCGCTGAGCTATCTGAAGCGTTTCGGCTCCGTGACGGTGCTGAACGGGCACATCCACCAGGTGCTGCAGAAGGTGGAAGGGCACGTCGCGTTTCACACGGCTCGCTCCACCGCGTTTCCGCAGCCGGCACCGGGGGCGGCGAAAGCGCCGGGGCCGATGGCGGTGCCGCCGGGCGATCTGCGGCACTATCTGGGCATCGCGAAGGTCAGCCTGGTGTCGTCGAACGCACCGCTGGCGATTGTCGATACGCCGCTGGCCGGCTGAAGGAGTGTTAGCATGACGAACATTGCGCCGCCGGGCCACAGGGCCCGGCGCGAGGTGCTGCGCGTGGCGCTCGGTGCGGGCGCCGGGGTGATCGCGACGCTGGCCATGCGCGCGTCGCGTGCGGCCGATGCCAACCACATCGCCATCAACAGCTTTGCGTTCACGCCGAAGCTGCTGACGGTGAAGGTGGGAACCACGGTGACGTGGACTAACCAGGACCAGACGATTCACAGCATCGTCTGTCCGGAACTGAAGCTGCGTTCCACTCCGCTCGATACCAACGACAGCTTCAGCTATACATTCGGCAAGGCGGGGAATTACGACTATATTTGCGGCGTGCACCCGTTCATGAAGGGGCAGGTGGTGGTGACGGCGTAGGTGCGCGGCCCGCGCTGGATGAAAAGCCGCAAGTGGTGCTGAGATTTCCCCCTCACCTTGAGGGAGGGGGTTGGGGGAGGGGTGCTTACAGCCGCCGGACCTTGGATGTAGGCACCCCTCCCCCTGACCCCCTCCCTCAAGGGGAGGGGGGATTTTGTTTCTTATCCGGGGCGGACACTGGCGATGGGCTTCCGATGGACTCGCTGATCACGGCGGCGGCGCGGGCGCTCGCCGCGGGTGATCCGCTCGGCGCGTTGAAGCGGGTCGCGCTGCGCGACGATGCGCCGGCGCTCGCGCTGCGCGGCATCGCGATGGCGCAGCTTGGCGAGTTCGATCGGGCCAAGCTTCTGCTGCGCGGCGCGGCGCGCGCCTTTGGTCCGCGGGAGGCGGCGGCCCGCGCGCGCTGCATCGTCGCCGAGGCCGAGATCGCGCTCGTCTCGCGCGATCTGGGATTTCCGTCGAAGCTGCTGGACGCGGCGCGCGCGACGCTGGAGGCGCACGGCGACCGGGTGAACGCGGCGCATGCGCGGTATCTCGAGGTGCGGCGCCTGTTGCTGATCGGGCGGCTCGACGCGGCAGAGCACGCGCTTGCCGCGTTGGATCCCACGCTGTTCCCGCCGGCGTCGCGGGCGGCGCACGAGCTGGTCGTCGCGGGGATCGCGATGCGACGCATCCATGCAGACGCCGCGCGCGCGGCGCTGGTGCGGGCAGAACATGCCGCGCGGCTTGCGGGCATTCCGGCGCTGCTGGCGGAGGTTGAAAGCGCATGGCTTGTGCTGCGCACGCCGGCCGCGCGCCTGGTGGCACGTGACACCGCGCGGCCGCTGCTGCTGCACGACGTCGAAGCATTGCTGGCGTCGCCGGCACTGATCGTGGATGCGTGCCGACACGCCGTGCGTGAAGCCGGGGTGGTGGTCTCGCTCGCCACGCGTCCGGTGTTGTTCGCGCTGGCCCGCGCGCTGGGCGAGGCGTGGCCGGAGGATGTGCCGCGGGCCGAGCTGCTGGCGCGCGCATTCGGTGCGAAGTTCGCGGATGAATCGCATCGCGCGCGATTGCGGGTTGAAGTCGGGCGGCTGCGCGCGGCGCTGCGGGCGCTCGCCGACGTGACCGCGACGCAGCTTGGGTTTGCCCTGGTGCCGCGCCACGCACGCGAGGTTGTGGTGCTGGCGCGGCCGGTCGAGGAAGAGCATGCGGCGGTGCTGGCGTTCCTCGCCGATGGTGAGTCGTGGTCGAGCTCGGCGCTGGCGCTCGCGCTGGGTGCCAGCCAGCGCACGGTGCAACGGGCGCTCGATTCGCTTGCGGCGGCGGGGAAGGTGCAGTCGTTCGGGCGCGCGCGGGCGCGCCGCTGGATGACGCCGCCCGTGCCGGGATTCGCGACGACGTTGTTACTCCCCACGCCGCTGCCGGGTGATTGATAATGGCGTTGCGGGAGTCGGGAGAGGGTCATGAACAGATCGGCGGCGGACGTTGTTCGCGAGTATGGACCGTTTGCGGGGGCGAGCCGGGTGAATGGTGTCACCTATGACGGGCAGCAGGTCTGGTTTGCCTCCGGCGACAAGTTGAACGCGTTCGATCCGGGGAGCGGGCAGGCGGTGCGCTCGATCGATGTCGCCTCGCATGCGGGAACGGCGTTCGACGGCCGGCACTTGTTCCAGATCGCCGAGGATCGCATCCAGAAGATCGATCCGGAGACCGGGCGTGTGGTCGCGACGATTCCGGCGCCTGGCGGGGGCGGCGATTCGGGGCTTGCCTGGGCCGAGGGGACGCTGTGGGTGGGGCAGCATCGGGGCCGGAAAATCCACCAGGTCGATCCGCACACCGGCGCTGTTCTTCGCACCATCGAGTCCAACCGCTTCGTCACCGGCGTCACCTGGATCGACGGCGAACTCTGGCACGGCACCTGGGAAGGCGACGAGAGCGAATTGCGACGGATCGATGCGCAAACCGGCGAGGTGCTGGAAGCGCTCGAGATGCCGGCCGGCGCGGGCGTCTCGGGGATCGAGTCCGATGGTGGCGATCGGTTCTTCTGTGGCGGCGGAAGCAGCGGGACGGTGCGAGCCGTGCGCCGGCCCGGGCGAGGGGCTGCGACGGGCAAGGGCCGCGGGGGGTAACAATTGGTGCGGACGGCCGTGGGCGGACGACAAAGCTCGTCCGGCCGCAGCGGGTCCCGTTCGTCAGGCTGGAACTGTGCCAAAGCCCGGTTGTCGCGGCGGGCCGGTGGCGGCCGCGTTGGTCGGCGGTGCGTGCGGCGTGGACGCAGCGGGTGCCGCGGGTGCAGCGGGTGCCGCGTCCTGCCGGTCCCGCGCGAGCGTCAGGGTGTGCTTGATCCGCCGCTCGATGACCTTGATCCAGCGGCTGAGCTTGCCGCCGTATGTGGTGATGATGTCTGACAGTTCCGTCCAGAACGCGCGGTCGCACTGGCCGGGCAGCAGGCCGAGGTCGCGGCAGATGTCGGCGATGACAGCGCCGACCGGGCGGCGGCGGACCTCGGCGGCGATTTGCGCGGCGGTGGGCAGGCCGTCGGGATCGGCGCGTTTGGCCGGCCGCGGGCGCGGGGCTGGCGGCTTTGTCTGATGCGATGTGGCGGCTTGGGACGAACGCGGCGGCTCGGGCCGGGGCGGCGGAAGGTCGCGGCCACGTGCGGCATAGAGGTTGAGCCTGGCCTCCAACGCGGCGGCGCGGCGCAGGCCGCAGGCGATGCGCGCCAGGATCGCCGCCGGATCGAACGTGCCGAAGGGC
>DASXFW010000145.1:0-25143 GCA_036489395.1 Acetobacteraceae bacterium
GAAGCAATCCCCCGGGGGATTGCTTCGGCCAAGCGGCCTCGCAATGACAGGGGGGGCGGCGCGTCGCAATGGCAGCAGACAGGCTGCCTTACCCCCCCGTCCGGTTCGCCCGCGCGAGCACCGCCTCGAACAACACCTGGCACCCCGCCTCGGCTTCCTCCGGCTGAATGCTCTCCGCCTCGTTGTGGCTCAGCCCGTCCTTGCACGGCGTGAAGATCATCGCGGTCGGCACGTGCCGCGCGACATACACCGCGTCGTGGCCCGCGCCGGACACGATCTCCCGCGCCGTATAGCCCAGCTTCGCCGCACCCTGCCGCACCAGCTCGATGCAGCCCGGATCGAACGGCTGCGCCGGCAGCTTGAACAACGTCGTCAGTTCCAGCTCGACACCACAGTCGCGCGCGATGAACGCGGCCTCGCGGGGGAACTGCGCGTCCAGCCGGTCAACTTCCGCGTCCGACGGATGGCGGAACTCGACGGAGAACCGCACCTCGCCCGGCACCACGTTCCGGCTGTTGGGAACCACCACCAACTGGCCGACGGTGCCGCGGCCGTCCTCGCCGCGCGCGCGCATCATGCGGTCCACCAGGTCGATGATCCGCGCCGCGCACACCAGCGCGTCCTTGCGCGCGGAGGGCGGCGTCGTGCCGGCGTGGCTGTCCTGGCCGATCGTGCGCGCGTCGTACCAGACCTGCCCCTGCGCGCCCGTCACAATGCCGATCTGCTTCGTTTCCCGTTCCAGGATGGGACCCTGCTCGATATGCAGC
Organism: Acetobacteraceae bacterium; assembly: GCA_036489395.1. GTDB lineage: Bacteria > Pseudomonadota > Alphaproteobacteria > Acetobacterales > Acetobacteraceae > JASHVB01. The sequence continues at coordinate 768 of DASXFW010000145.1, forward strand.
TCGAAATACGCAGCCGCCGGGAAGGCCGCCGCCGGCTGCGCACCGCGATAGCCGATGCCGTCCAGCGCGGTTCGCACCGTCACCCCGTCCAGGTCCTGCAACCCGTATGCCTTCTCCAGCGGGTACACGCCCGCCCACACGCCCGACCCCATCAGCGAGTGGCCGAAGCGGCTGCCTTCCTCATCGGTCCAGTTGACCAGCTCCACCGGCGCCTCGGTGACGATGCCCAGGTCGTTCAGGCTGCGCATCACCTCCAGCCCCGCGAGCACGCCCAGCGCGCCGTCGAACTTGCCGCCGCTCGGCTGGCTGTCCAGGTGGCTGCCGAACAACACCGGCAGGCGGTGCGGATCGCGGCCTTCACGGCGGCAGAACATGTTGCCGATGGCATCGACGCGGACGGTCAGGCCGGCGGCCTCGCACTCGGCGCGGAAGCGGTCGCGGCCGCGCTTGTCCACATCCGTCAGGGTCAGCCGGCGCACGCCGCCTTTCGCGGTGGCGCCGATCTCCGCCATGGTCATCAGCAGGTCCCACAGACGCTTGCCGTCGATGCGCTGGTTGGTGTTGGCGGCGGACATGGCGGGGTCTCCTTCGCGACGCGGGCGGCAGAGTGCTGGCCACGACATGAGGGTCAAGAGCTTCGCCGATCTTGCTAACGATTTCCTAACCGCTTAGGTTCTAACCTCCTCGGCAGTGCCGACGGTCATGCAAATTCGCGGGCTGCGTGTCGTGATCTACCAGAACGATCATCCGCCAGCCCATGTTCACGTGCTTGGACCAGGATGGGCGGTAGTGGTTGAACTGCACACACTTGAAGTCCGACAGAACCTGCGGGCCAGCGAGATCCAGGCGCGGCAGGTCGCTCGTATCATCGCCGAGCATCAGGAGCCGTTGCTCCACGCATGGAGGCAGTTGCATGCCTGACATGACCGCAGCCGACTTCGCCGCCGCCTCGGCACGCGGAGAGGCTCGTCTCCGCGGTCCGCGTGCGGTGAGCGCGCACTACGATCGACGGCGAAACCGTGTCATCGTCCGGTTAACCACGGGCGTCGAGATCGGCTTCGTGCCGCAGGATGCGCAAGGCCTGGAAAACGCATCGGCCGAGCAATTGCGTCAGATCGAGGTGTCAGAGCTCGGCCTCGGTATCCACTTTCCAATGCTCGACGCCGACCTGTATGTGCCCGCCCTGCTGGAGGGCGCCCTCGGCTCCAGACACTGGATGGCCGCGCGGCTGGGTTCCGCTGGCGGAAAAGCGCGCAGCTCGGCAAAGGCGGCCGCCTCGCGCGAGAACGGCAAGCGCGGCGGCCGCCCCAAGGCAGCCGCCGCAGCGGGCCAATGACCCGAGCACCCCGCCCCATGCCCCTCTCCCCCACCGTCCTCCTCTACGACTGGGACAACACCCTGGTGGACGGCTGGGCCGCCATCACGGCCGCGCTCAACGCCACCTTCGCCGCATTCGCCATGCCCGCCTGGACCGAGGCCGACACCAAAGCCCGCGTCCGCGTCGCCCTGCGCGAGAGCTTCCCCCTCATGTTCGGCGACCGCTGGGAATACGCCCGCGACGTTTTCTACGCCGCCTTCGCGGACCGCCATCTCGACCACGTCCGCCCCATGCCCGGCGTGCCCGAGGCGCTCGCCGCCGGCGCACCCTGGCCGCAGGGCGTGGTGTCCAACAAAGCCGGCCCCTATCTGCGCGCCGAGGTCGCCCATCTCGGCTGGTCCGCGCATTTCCGCGCCATCGTCGGCGCCGGCGACGCGCACGCCGACAAGCCCGATCCGGCCCCCATCCATTTCGCGCTGGAACAAATTGGCCAGACCGCTTCCCCGTCGGTCTGGTATCTGGGCGACACGGCGCTCGACATGCAGTCCGCCCGCGCCGCCGGCGTCACCGCGGTGCTGATTGGCGACGCGGCGCACGATGGGGGAGTTGCACATGCGGCACCCCATATCCATTTCACCTCCGCCCTCGATCTGGCGGCACGGCTTCGTGCGCTTTGCCGACCGGGGGCAGCCTGCTAGGATCATTCGCCCGCTGGCGGGCGTGCCACGACCCGCCGGTGCCTACCGACACCACCACCAATAAGAAGAAGGACAATGAACGTGGCCAACGAGAAGTCGCAAAACGTTCAGGACGTGTTCCTGAACCACGTGCGAAAGAACAAGACACCGGTGACGGTGTTCCTGGTGAACGGTGTCAAGCTGCAGGGGATCATCACCTGGTTTGACAACTTTTCCGTTCTGTTGCGGCGGGATGGGCATACCCAGCTCGTCTATAAGCACGCGATCAGCACGGTGATGCCAGGCGCACCGATCCAGCTCTTCGATGCCGCCAAGGCGGACACCCCCGCCGGAACGGTACGGGAGAGGGAGATGAGCCCTGCCGTCCACGGCGACTGAAGGCCTGCACCGGACCACACGCGACGACGGCGCGGTCGTAACCCCGACACGCGCGGCCGTTGTGCTGCCCTGGGAGCGTGTGCGCGGTCCGGACCGCGAACACGCCAATGGCGACGCGCCGCGCACGGATATTCGTGCCGCGGATGCGCGCCTGGCCGAGGCCGTCGGCCTCGCTGCTTCCATCGGTCTGCTGGTGGTGCACACCGCCGTGCAGCCGTTGCGCATCCGCCGGCCCTCCACCCTGATGGGCGAGGGCCAGGTCGCCACGCTCGGGCACGCGATGGCCGAGCACAAGGTCACCGTGGCGATCGTCGATGCCGAGCTGACGCCGGTGCAGCAGCGCAACCTGGAACGCGCCTGGTCGTGCAAGGTGATCGACCGCACCGGCCTGATCCTGGACATCTTCGGCGAACGCGCCGCCACCCGCGAAGGCACGCTGCAGGTGGAGCTGGCGCACCTGGACTACCAGCGCTCCCGCCTGGTGCGGTCCTGGACCCACCTGGAACGCCAGCGCGGCGGCTTCGGCTTCCTCGGCGGTCCCGGCGAGACGCAGATCGAGGCGGACCGCCGCCTGATCGGCGACCGCATCGTCCGCCTGAAGAAGGAACTGGAGCAAGTGCGGCGGACGCGCGGGCTGCACCGGTCGGCGCGGCGCCGCGTGCCGTTCCCGGTCGTCGCCCTGGTCGGCTACACCAACGCCGGCAAATCCACCTTGTTCAACGCGCTGACCGGCGCCGAGGTCACCGCGCGCGACCAGCTTTTCGCGACACTCGATCCGACGATGCGCGGCCTGCGCCTGCCCTCCGGCCGCCGCGTCATCCTGTCCGACACCGTCGGCTTCATCAGCGAGCTGCCGCACGAGCTGGTCGCCGCCTTCCGCGCCACGCTGGAGGAAGTCGCCGAAGCCGACATCATCCTGCACGTGCGCGACGCCGCCCACCCGGAAACCGCAGCACAGCGCGCCGACGTGACCGCGGTGCTGGAGGACATGGTCGCGGACGGCACACTCGACCCCGGCTGGCAGACCCGCACCATCGAGGTGCTGAACAAGGCGGACCTGCTGGGCGGCATCGAGCATGTGGCGGTGCGATCAGGCACGGTCGCGGTGTCAGCGATCACCGGGGAGGGCCTGACGGCGCTGGAAGCAGCCATCGACGCGCGCATCGCCGCGGGAATGGAAACCTCGCACTACGACATTCCCCCGCAGGATGGCGCCCGCCTGGCCTGGCTGTACCAGCACGGCGAAGTGGTGGACCGGCAGGACGACGACGCCGCGGTCCACGTGAAGGTGCGGCTGCTGCCCGCCGATCGCGCGCGGTTCGAGCAACGCGGGTGACATTCGCCCCGGCCGAACTCGCCGACCTCGCGGCGATCCTGCGCGACGCCGCGCGGGCGGAGATCATGCCGCGTTTCCGCCACCTGGCGGTCGGCGCGGTGCGCCAGAAAACCGGACCGCTCGACCTGGTCACCGAGGCGGACGAAGCCGCCGAGATCGCGATCTCCGCCGCCCTGACACAGCGCTTTCCCGGCGCGGTGATCGTGGGCGAGGAAGCCGCCAGCGCCGATCCGTCGCTGCTGGACGACCTGGCGGGAGCCGCGCTGGCGTTCGTGGTCGATCCGGTCGATGGCACGGCGAATTTCGCCGCCGGCCTGCCGTTGTTCGGCGTGATGGCCGCGGCGCTGCATTACGGCGAGATCGTCGCCTCGGCGATCCACGATCCGGTCGGCGACGACACCGCGCTGGCATTGCGCGGCGAGGGCGCCTGGATCGAAGCGCCGGACGGCCGCCGCACCAACCTGCGTGTCAGCGCGCCGGTACCGGTGGACCAAATGGCCGGCAATCTCTCCTGGCGCTATTTGCCGGAACCGCGGCGCAGCATCGTCTGCACCAACCTGCCGCGGCTCGGTGGCGCCTGGGACTATCGATGCAGCGCGCACGAATACCGCATGGCCGCCGCCGGCCACTGCCATTTCCTGTTCTTCAACCGCCTGCTGCCCTGGGATCACGCACCTGGCTGGCTGCTGCATCGCGAGGCGGGCGGATTTTCGGCTCGTCTGGACGGCAGCGGCTATAGCGCGATCAGCACCGACGGCGGCCTGATCTGCGCGCCCGACCGTGCAAGCTGGCAGGCGCTGCGCGACGCCCTGCTGACCGAATAGTCCCCTATTCCGGGCCCCTCTGTCATTGCGAGGCCGCTTGGCCGAAGCAATCCCCCCCGGGAGATTGCTTCGGCCAAGCGGCCTAACAGAAACAACGTCCCCCCTCCCCTTGAGGGAGGGGTTGGGGGAGGGGTGCGTTCATCCACCGACCGCGGATGTACGCACCCCTCCCCCAACCCCTCCCTCAAGGGGAGGGGGGACCTGCGCTCCAGCCGCGGCCGTTTCATCCAGGGCGGGTCGGCCGAAGGCCGGTGGCCAACTCGCAATGACAGAGGGACGATTCCGCCTACGGCACCAACGGCCCTATCCGCGCGCCCAGGCGATCGACGCGCGCGCCAGCGCATCGATCGTATCGACGACCGGCGCCTGCAGCGCCTCCGCCGGCCCGGCTTGGATGCCAAGCGGAATTTCCGTACACCCGAGCACGATGGCCGCGGCACCACGATCCGCCAACGCGTTGACCACGTCCGCGAGCGGCGCATACGCCTCGGCGACGCGGTTCGCCTTTACCAGCGCGATCGCCGGGCTTACCAGCCGGTCCATTTGCTGAGGGGTCGGAATGATACAGTTCCAGCCAAGACCTCCCAGGCGATCCTGATACAACCGCATGTCCAGCGTTGCCTGTGTGCCCATCACCCCGATGGTGCCGGAGGCGATACCGATGCGGCGCAGATCGGCGGCAGCGGCTTCGACGATATGCAGGATGGGCACGCCGACAGCGTGCTGCATCTCATCGTACCAGCCGTGGGCGGTGTTGCATGGAATGGCGATGGCGCCGCATCCGGCCCGCCTCAGGCCGTCGATGCCGTGCAACAGCCAGGGCAGCGGATCCGCGCCGCCGGACAGCTTGCCACGCGTCCGGTCCGGCACCCGGGGGTCAGACCATAGTACTGCGGGAATGTGCTCCTGGTCGCGCGTTGCCGGCGTAAGCAGGGTGAGGCGCAACATGAATTGCGCGCTCGCCAGCGGTCCCATGCCGCCCAGCACCCCAAGGATTCTGTCATTCTCAGTTTTCATGCGCACCGGACTTTCACGCGACCGCCCGCCGGGACATGGCCGATCGACGCGGACCACGCAACCATCGATTCATAAATCCCGGCGTCTGACGCCGCAGAGTATTTCATTTCCGGCCTATTTCGTCTAATGTTAGCCGTCTGCAAAGCCGGAGGGGGCACTGGTGAACTACCTACCGCCGTTCGAGGTCATCAAGGGGTTCATGCGATTTGCCACCGTACGGGGCGAAGTGCGCGTCGATGCATCCTATGAGGATTTTCAGCGGCTGATCCGCACCGTGCTCGCCGGCATCGATGTCGATGAAGAGTGGTATCTGCATACGTATGACGACGTGGCGCAGGGCATCGGCAAGGGGCTTATCGTCTCCGCCCGGCAGCACTTCATCGACCACGGATATTTCGAGGGTCGCCGGCCGTTTCCGATATCGGTTGACGAACGGTGGTATCTTGCAACAAACAGCGACGTTGCGGACGAAGTGCGGCGCGGCACGTTCGACTCCGGCCAGGGTCACTTCGACGCGGCCGGCTATCGCGAAGGCCGGCGGCCGCGCGCCTTATGAGACGCGCGGCGATGGCGTCGATATCAGTGTAACGCGGTCAGTTCGCGCGCCGAGATCGACTGAATTCCCTGCAATCGCTTGAACAACACCTCGGGCTGAATGTCGGACGCGCCGGCGTCCAGGCAGTCAGCGAACTTGTCATAGAGCTGCGCCTCGGTCAGGGGGCGTGACGCATGCCCGGTGGCGCGGGCCACCGGCTGTCCGTCCACCGTCTTGCCCGATGCGAGCTCGACACGCACCGAATCGGTGAAGGCGCCACCCGCAAGATCGGGATCGTACTCGCTGGTCGTAACAATCTCGACGCGCCGCATCAGCGTCTGCACGTCCGTACGTTGCACGAATTCATCGGACAGCTCGCGCAAGCCGACCCGTTTTGCGACGATGCCGCTCGCCATGGCGAACTCCATGGAGAATTTCGCGGCGAGGCCGGTCTGCGGCGAATGATTGCGCAGTACGGTGGCGAAATAGTCGCTGATGCTGACGGTGATCTTCTTCACGTCATCGGCGCGGATCGGATTGGCGGCAACGAGATCGAGCATGCAGTCGATGGCGCGGTGCGTGCAGTAGCAGGTGGGGTACTTCTTGATCCCGATGCCCTGCGACAGGATCGCCCATTCCTTGCCGGCTTTCGATTCGCTGCTGCGGTCGGGATTGCCCTCCACCGAAATCGCGCTGAGGAACCCCTGCGGATGCTCCAGCGCATCGGTGTTCGCCGTGAAGCCGGCTTCCGCCAGGCGCGCGGCCATGATGCCGGCATGCGCCGCCTTGCCGGCGTGGAACGGTTTCGTCATCGTGCCGAAATTCGCCATCAGCCCGCCGCTTTGCGAGGCGCCGAGCGCGATCGCCTGCGCGGCCTTGTCCGCGTCAAGCCGGCGCAGCGACGCACACGCCGCGGCGGCGCCGACCGCGCCGTAAAGCCCGGTCGGGTGCCAGCCCTTCTTGTGCAGCAGGCCGGTGTCGCGGCGGAACAACTCCGCCCAGGTTTCGTAACCTGCAACGTAGGCGACGACGATGTCGGCGCCGGAGGAGCCCAGCGTTTCGGCTTCCGCGAGGATGGCGGGCACCAGCACGGTGCTGGGATGGCCGCGCAGGCCAACGTCGTCGTAGTCCAGCGCATGCGCCGCGGTGCCGTTGATCCAGGCGACCTCCGGCGCGGGGCCTTTGTCCGCGCCGAAGGTGATGGTGGCCTGGCCGGCACCCGGCGCCAGCACCTCGCGCATGATGCGCACGCAGTCTTCCTTGCGGCCGGCGATCATCGTGCCGATGCAGTCGATGATCCCCATGCGCGCGACCCGCACTGCTTCTTCCGGCAGGCGGTTGGGCGACAGGTCGGCAACGAACTGGCCGAGGTCCTGGGTAAGGGGCATGGCGGTTTCCTTCCTGCTAAATTCTTCCCCTCCCCCCAACCTTGGTCCGCTTCGCGGCCCAAGCCCTCAAGGGGAGGGGGAGATCGGATTCAGTGCATCTTCTCGCGCAGCGCGCCCAGGCTGCCGCCCATTTTCACCGAGCCTGGCAGCGGATGGCCGACGATGTCTTCCGCGAGTTGCGCGACCGCGATCAGCTTGTCGAGGTCGATGCCGGTCGCGATGCCCATCTCGTCCAGCATGAACACAAGGTCCTCGGTGCACACGTTGCCCGCCGCGCCCTTGTGCGCGGCAAACGGGCAGCCGCCCAGCCCGGCGACCGTCGCATCATAGATCGCCACGCCCATCTCCAGGCCCGCATATGCATTGGCGATGCCCATGCCGCGCGTGTCATGCAAGTGCAGCGATAGCGTCATGTCCGGATATTTGTCGCGCACCTTGCCGACCAGCTCGCGGATCGATTTCGGCGTCGCCCAGGCCATCGTATCAGCCAACGAGAACACCTCCGGCCGCGTCCCGTGCTCTTCGCAAATGTCGAGAAGCTGCTGAATCATGTCGAGGATGCGCTGATGCGGAATCTCGCCCTCGAAATTGCAGCCGAACGCCGCCATGATGCCGGCGCGCTTCAACGGGATGCCGTGCTGCTTGTACAACTTCAGCGTGTCGTGCGCACGAGCGATGTTGTCCTCCATCGACGACTGCTGGTTGCGCGCCAGGAACTTCTCCGACGCGGTCAACGAGAACGAACCTTCGATATCCAGCCGGTTGCCGTGCGTGATTGCGCGCTCCAGCCCCTTGGTGTTGAGCCACAGCGCGGTGTAATGCACGCCGGGTTTGCGATTGTAGATTTCCACCACGTCGTCGGCATCGGCCCAGCCGGGCACGCGCTTCGGATTGACGAAGGATGCCACCTGGATGTGGTTCACGCCGGTTTCCGACAGCGCATCGATCAGCTCCACCTTGCGCGCGGTGGGGATGGGGCCTTTCTCGAACTGGAAACCCTCGCGCGGGCCTTCCTCGTTGATCTGCACGAACTTAGGGAAGTCGGACATCGGGTACTCCTCGGAGCTTTGTTGCGGTCAACGGGATGCGTGTCATTGCGAGAAGCGAAGGTTCCCCCCTCCCCTTGAGGGAGGGGGCAGGGGGAGGGGTCGACACGTAAACATCGACCCCTCCCCCTACCCCCTCCCTCAAGGGGAGGGGGGAACTTACGTCAAGCCGCCGACGCCGTTTCATCCAGGGCGGCTCGGCCGAAAGCCGGTGGCCAACTCGCAATGACGGTTCATCCCCAGCCGCGCTGCACAAACGCGCTACGCAGCCACGTCCTGCTGGCGCTTCGGATCATAGTTGGCGTCATACCAATAGGCGAGCCACTCGGCGTAAGCGATCGCCGGCCAGCGTGGCGGATTGCCGGGACCAGTGCAGCTCGGCAGGCACTCGATTGCCTGATCGAAGCGCGGGCCGAGGAAGAACGGAATGGCGTAGCGATGCCGCCCCACCGGCGGCAGCGCGCGATGCGGCGTGGACAGGAACCGGCCGTTGGACCAGCGATGCAGCATGTCGCCGGCGTTCACCGCGAAGGACCCGGGCACGAACGGCACATCCAGCCAATCGCCCGACGGCATGCGCACCTGCAGCCCGGGCACCTCGGTCTGCGCCAGGAACGTCATGAAGTTCGCGTCGGTATGCGGCGCGATGCCGAACTGGTTCGCCGCCGCCGTCACCGGCGGATAGTGCGACAGGCGGAACGAAAAATGGCTGTCGGCAAACGCCGCATCGAAGAACGCGGGCGGCAGGTCCAGCGCCAATGCCACCGCGGGCAGGAACCGCCGCGCGAGGCCGTCCATCGTATCGACGTATTCCAGCACATGCGCACGGAACCCTGGCAGCGACGCTTCCTCCGGCCAGCGGTTCGGGCCGACAAAGCGCCTTCCGGACCGCAACAACGGATCGTCCGGACCACGTTCGCGCTTTATGAAGAACGCCTCGTTCAGATCCGGCTTGTCGTTCCGGTTGACGTCCGACGTCCACACCGCATAGCGGCCCATCGCCATGTAGCCGTTGTTGTGCTCGTTCATTTTCAGCCCGAGCCTGGATGGCATCGGCTGCGTCGTGGAACCGCTCGGCTTCGGCGAAGGTGCGATCGATCAGCGCCTGCGGCACGTCGTGCCCGGTGATGACGAAAAATCCAACCTCGGTCAGCGCGTCGTGCACCTGGCGTGCCGTTGCGGTCAGCGCACCCGGCGATCCGCGTAACATGCCAGCCACGTCGATGATCGGAACAGCGGCCGCCACGGTTTTTCTCCATGCACCTGTGCCGTCAACGCTACGGCCGGCGCGGCGGGGCGGCAAGGCATCGCGGGCGAGCCGCCGGTGCGGACCACTTCAACTTGGGTTCTTACTCATCAGTCGGTAATGACGACAGCATGCGTTGCCACTTCGTCATCCCCGCGACAGCGGGCACCCGGGCAGCGTGGGTCCCGGCGGCCGCCGGGATGACGGCAAGGGGTAACCGGCGTTCCAGGCGATCGCCGCGCGCATGCGGATCGAGTAGCCGCACGGGGCGACAGGGCTGGTTCCCGGGGCGACGTTGGCTTCCGCGCGCCACCCTCTTACCGTGCGGACGTCTCATCCCGCGAGGACACCGCCATGACCCAAGCTGCCAATCTGCGTGCCCTGTTCCGCCAGGACGGCATGGTGATTGCGCCCGGCGCCTATGACGGCCTCACCGCCATGCTGGTGGAGCAAGCCGGCTTCCCCGCGGTTTACATGACCGGCGCCGGGACCTCCGTTTCGCACGGCTATCCCGATTTCGGCTTGCTGACCGAGACCGAAATGGTCGCCAACGCCGCGCGCATCACCCGCGCCATCAACGTGCCGCTGGTCGCCGATGCCGACACCGGCTACGGCAACGAGCTGAACGTGTTCCGCACGGTGCAGGATTACGAACGCGCCGGCGTCGCCGGCATCCATATCGAGGACCAGGTCTCGCCCAAGCGCTGCGGCCACCTGGACGACAAGGAGATCGTGCCGCGCGAGGACTGGCTGGCGAAGATCCGCGCCGCCGCCGCGGCCCGGCGCGAGCCGGACTTCGTCATCATCGCCCGCACCGACTCCCGCGCCGTCGTCAGCTTCGACGAGGCGATCGGCCGCGCCAACGCGGCACTGGATGCCGGCGCCGACATGGCCTTCGTCGAGGCGCCGCAGACACTGGAGGAAGTCGCCGCCGTGCCGAAGCTGGTGCGCGGCCCGTGCCTGCTGAATGTGGTGCGCGGCGGCAAGACTCCGGAAGTGGACCTGCGTCGCGCCGAGGCGATGGGCTACAAGCTGGCGATCGTTCCCGGCCTGCTGATGAAGGCGGTGATCGGCGCCTGCGACGAAATGCTGGCGGCGCTGAAGGCGACACACGTGCATCCGGTGCCGCGCACCGACATGACAGTGCAGGACGGCTTCAACCGCGTCGGCGCTCGGGAGTGGAGCAAGCTGCGTACCGCGTTCCGGCCTGTGGAAGAACGGCGCGCGGCGGAATAGCGAGCACGCCGGTCTAACACGAAACTGGGACCATCCTATGCTACGGATGCGACGCTCGCTCGCTATTCCCCCGTCATGCCGACCTTCGCCGGTATGACGTGGGGTGGCGCCGACCGTTTCATTCCGGGCGAGTCGGCGGCCGGCCGGCGGCAACTAACAAGAAACCAAGGTTCCCCCTCCCCTTGAGGGAGGGGGCCAGGGGGTGGGGTCGAAACGCAAGCATCGACCCCTCCCCCTAACCCCCTCCCTCAAGGGGAGGGGGAACCTCAAGTCCCGCCTCGGCCGTTTCATCCAGGGCGGGTCTGCTTCGGCCAGGCGGCCTGGCAATGACAGATGATTGGGACGGCCGCAGACATTCCGCCGGCCTCCCGCCGGCAACTGCGCCGGTTGAACGCCCCTCGCCCGGCCGGTAAGCTGCGGCGCAGCATCCCACACAAGGCCCGCCGCAACCATGTCGCTCGATCCCGCGACCGTCCGCCGCATCGCCACGCTCGCCCGCATCCACGTGGAGGAGGCCGACATCCCCCGTTTGCAGGCCGAGATCAACGGCATCCTCGGCTGGATCGAGCAGCTTAACGAGGTGAACGTGGAGGGGATCGAGCCGCTGACCGGTGCCGCGAACATGGCGCTGAAAATGCGCGAGGACGCGGTGACCGACGGCGGCTATCCCGACAAGGTGCTGGCCAACGCGCCCGACCGCGCCGGCGATTTCTACGCGGTGCCGAAGGTCGTCGAATGAGCCTCACTGACCTGACGATCGCCGAGGCCCGCGAGGGCCTGCGCGCGCGCGCGTTCTCCGCGGAACAGCTGACGCTGGCGCATCTGCACGCCATCGACGCGCTGAACCCGCGGCTGAACGCCTACATCACCGTAAGCCACGCCAGGGCGATGGACCAGGCGCGTGCGGCCGATGCGGCGCTGGCGGCCGGCGATGTGCGCGCGCTGACCGGCATTCCGCTGGCGATCAAGGATTTGTTCTGCACCGACGGCGTGCGCACCACCGCCGGCAGCAACATCCTGGGGTCGTTCGTGCCGCCGTACGAAAGCACCGTCACCGCCAACCTGTTGCGCGACGGTGCGGTGTTCCTGGGCAAGACCAACATGGACGAGTTCGCCATGGGGTCGTCCAACATGACGTCCGCGTACGGCCCGGTGGAGAACCCGTGGAAGCGGCGGCAGGACGCGGATGCCGTGCTGGTGCCGGGCGGCTCGTCAGGCGGGTCCGCGGCGGCGGTTTCGGCGCGGCTTGCGCTGGGCGGGACGGGGACCGACACCGGCGGCTCGATCCGCCAGCCGGCGTCGTTCTGCGGCATCGTCGGGATGAAGCCGAGCTACGGACGGTGCTCGCGCTGGGGTGTGGTGGCGTTCGCGTCGTCGCTGGACCATCCGGGGCCGTTCGCCCGCACGGTGCGCGATTCGGCGATCCTGCTGGGGTCGATGGCCGGGCACGATCCGAAGGATTCCACCAGCGCGGACGTGCCGGTGCCGGATTATGAAGCCGCGTGCGCGCGTGACGTGCGCGGTCTGCGTATCGGCGTGCCGCGCGAATACCGTGTGGACGGCATGCAGGGCGAGATCGAGGCGCTGTGGCAGCAGGGCCTGGCCTGGCTGCGCGACGCCGGCGCGGAGATCGTCGATGTGTCGCTGCCGCACACCAAATACGCGCTGCCGGCGTATTACATCATCGCGCCGGCGGAGGCCTCGTCCAACCTGGCGCGCTATGATGGGGTGCGTTTCGGACTGCGCGCGGACGGCGAGGATTTGCGCGATCTGTATGAACGCACGCGCGCGGCGGGGTTCGGGCGGGAAGTGCAGCGGCGCGTGCTGATCGGGACTTACGTTTTGTCCGCCGGTTATTACGACGCGTACTACCTGCGGGCGCAAAAGGTGCGTGCGCTGATCCTGCGCGACTTCACCGAGGCCTTCGCGCAGGTGGATGCGCTGGTCGCGCCGACCGCTCCGTCCGCCGCATTCGCGCAGGGCGAGAACATGGACGATCCGGTGCAGATGTACCTGAACGACGTGTTCACCGGCCCGGCGGACCTGGCGGGCGTTCCGGCGATGTCGGTGCCGGCGGGGCTGGACGCAAATGGATTGCCGCTGGGGCTGCAGGTGATCGGGCGGCCGTTCGATGAAGAGACGGTGTTCGCCGTGGGCGCCGCGCTGGAACGCGCGGCAGCGTTTGAAGCGTCGCCGGCGATCCGGGCAGCGGGGTGACGTACGCTACGGGCAGGAGGGTGGACATTACCGTCATGCCATTCTGACGCGACAATCTTGTACGAGGCGAACTCAGCTTCCCTGTAACCCGCTCATCGAAAGTGGCTGTTGTTGAGCCGTAACTCCCGCTTGTACGTGCTGAGCAAGACATTCTCAATCGCGAGGTAGTCGTTGTAGGGTCCGAAATCCGTTGTGACCATTGGACCCACCCGCGCGTAGATCATTCCCGTTCCATGCCTTTCGAAGCATTCGCGCCATATCCCCAATTCGCGCTCGTTCTGCGGAGGACATTTTCCACGCAGGAAATTGGTCAGATATCTATCGGTCTGTCGGCATCTGGCCCGCAGCGGCCCCTTCGAGGCTCCTATGCGCTCAACGAACCCTCCGAACACGATAGCGTAGATGGTGTTGTCCCAAAGGCCGGCTTCAGGGTCGTCTATCGTTGTCCGTACCGTCTCGGGGTCTAGGCGCGTGATGTTTCCGACGCGCAGCATTCCACGTGCGGTTAAGACTGAGATATGCAGTCTGGTAACGCCTCCCCGGTCTCCGCCTGCATTAACGTTTCCCGATTCGGCCGCTGGTTCTGTCATCACGCCAGCTCAACGTCAGTGCGCGGAAAGTCGTTCCCCTTGCACAGCAAAGGTCGTAGCCAACTGACGCGTGCAGGCATAGGCAAAGCAGTCGCCCATGTTGAGGGCGGCCGGATGGCGGCCCTTGCCGTAGCGAACGAAGGCACGCAGCGCTTCCTGGCCGGTTGCCCGGTCAATCGGCACGACCATCGCATTTGCTTCAGTCAACAACCCGTCAACCGAGGCCATTGCGTCGTCCAACGCCATATTCGTAGCGCGAGCAAGCCCGGCCACGGCCTCCCACACAGCTACCGCGGACGTCTGCACTTCCCGAGCCTGACCGAGCCTCGCGGCAAGACTACCGGCGTCATCTTCCGCATTCAGGATAGCGATCATTGCCGAGGCATCGACGAACATCAGGGATCGCCCGACAGCTCGTCAAAAAACGCTTTGTCGGCCGGTAACCCACCAGGCCGGCTCAGCTCCTTCACCTTGGCCTGCAACGGCCTCAGCCGCTCCACCAGGGGCGGGCGGTTTGCGACCGCGTCGTATTCATGCTCGACCGCCTCCCGGATCGTTTCAGTTAGCGTCTTGCCCTTAAGCCGCGCCAGTCGCCGCACCGCGCGATCCGTTTCAGGGTCTCGGACGTGGAACGACATCTATACCCGCCCATCATGATATCTACACGGCGCCATCTATACCTGGAAAAAGGTCATCACACCAAGATCACGCCGCCGCATTGGTTGCCGCCACCCCGTCGTGCGGATAAACCCCAGATTGCCCGCTACCGAGAGGCACACCGTGACCTACGCCATCGAAGGCCAGACCGGCCCCTGGGAAGTCGTCGTCGGCCTGGAAGTCCACGCCCAGGTGATCAGCAAATCCAAGCTGTTCTCCGGCGCCGCGACCGATTTCGGCGCGCCGCCCAACACCCAGGTGAGCTTCGTCGATGCCGCCTTTCCCGGGATGCTGCCCGTCATCAACCGTGAGTGCGTGGAGCAGGCCGTGCGCACCGGTCTTGGTCTGAACGCGCACATCCACAAGGTCAGCCGCTTCGACCGGAAGAACTACTTCTACGCCGACCTGCCCGCCGGGTATCAGATCAGCCAGTACCAGCATCCCATCGTCGGCGAGGGCGTGGTCGAGATCGAACTCGCCGACGGCACCACCCGCCAGATCGGCGTCACCCGCCTGCATCTGGAGCAGGATGCGGGGAAGTCGCTGCACGATCAGCATCCTACGAAGTCGTATATCGATCTGAACCGCGCCGGCGTCGCGCTGATGGAGATCGTGTCGGAGCCCGACATCCGGTCGCCGGAAGAAGCTGGTGCGTATCTGCGCAAGCTGCGCGCGATCCTGCGTTATCTCGGCACCTGCGACGGCAACATGGAGGAAGGCTCCATGCGCGCCGACGTCAACGTGTCGGTGCGCAAGCACGGCGAACCATACCGCACGCGCTGCGAGGTGAAGAACGTCAACTCGGTCCGCTTCGTCATGCAGGCGATTGAGGTGGAGGCCAGGCGCCAGGTCGCAGTCTGGGAATCCGGCGGCGCCGTGGACCAGGAGACGCGCTTGTTCGACAGCCAGCGTGGCACGACGCGCAGCATGCGGTCGAAGGAGGACGCGCACGACTACCGCTATTTCCCCGACCCGGACCTGCTGCCGCTGGTGCTGGACGAGGACTGGATCGCGTCGCTGAAGGCCACGCTGCCGGAACTGCCGGACGCCAAGCGCGCGCGGTTCTCGCGTGAGTATGGGCTGTCGGCGTACGACGCGGCGGTACTGGTGACAGAACGCGCGACGGCGGATTTCTTCGAAGCCGTGGCGAAGGGCCGTGACGCCAAGGCCGCGGCGAACTGGATCATGGGCGACTTGTTCGGTGCACTGAACCGCCGCGGTGCTTCGATCGAAACATCGCCGGTCAGTGCGGCATCGCTCGGCAAGCTACTCGATCTGATCGCCGACAATACGATCAACGGCCGCATTGCCAAGGATGTGTTCGACGCGATGATCGAGACCGGCAAGGACCCCGCCGCGATCGTCGATGAGAAGGCCCTGCGTCAGGTCACCGACACCGGCGCGATCGATATTGCCGTGGACAGCGTCCTCGAAGCCAACCAGGCACTGGTGGACCAGTACAAGAGTGGCAAGGAGAAGGTGTTCGGCGCCCTCGTCGGCCAGGTGATGCGGGCGATGAAGGGCAAGGGAAACCCGGCACTTGTGAACCAGGCGCTGAAGCGGAAGCTAATGTAGATCGCCACCGGCCGCGTTCCCGACACAAAACACGCGGCAATGCCCCCCTGTCATTGCGAGGCCGCTTGGCCGAAGCAATCTCCCGCGGGAGATTGCTTCGGCCAAGCGGCCTCGCAATGACAGGGGGCTAGCAACGCCGGCCGGTGGCTACGCGCAATGACAGTGCGGGCCCTACATCTCCAGGCTGGTGATCAGCCTGTTGTTATAAGCCCGCGTCATACCCGGAATCAGGAACGCATCGACCAGCACCCAGAGGCCCAGAACGACGTAGCCGAGGAAGCCGATCCCAACCACCGACAGCACGATCGATGCCACGAAGATCACCAGCATCGCGACCGCCGATCCGATGTGCTTCAAATAGAACCGGTGCGCCCCCAGGCTGCCAAAAAAGAACCATAGGATATAGGCGACGACGACCGACTTCTTGTTGGCGTCGTAGCGCATCATCGCCTCGGCGTCATGATGCGCCATGGCGGCTGCATTCGTCGGCGTGCCAGGATCTGACATGGCCGGTCCCCACCCCAAAGTTGAATGTTCTGCGGATAGCATGAATGCCGGGCGGCCTTCAATCACGGCTGCCAGCGCCCTGGCGGTACCTTGACCCGCCGCGACCCCCGGCCATAGCGTCCGCCGCAAAGCCCGAAGGAAACCGTCCGATGCCGATGACCATCACGCCACTGACAGAGCACACCGGCGCCGAGGTCCACGGCGTCGATCTGCGCGAACCCTTGGACGATGCAGCCCATGCGGCGCTCAACAATGCCTTCATCAACCACCACGTGCTGGTGATCCGCGATCAGGACTATGCGCCGGAGGACTTCAAGACCGCGGCGCAGGTGTTCGGCGCGCTGCAGCCGCACGACAAGAAGGCGCACCACGTGCCGGGCCACCATGATGTCTATTACGTATCCAACGACGAGTTCCTGAATGGCCGGCGGGTGATCCCGGGCGAGACCTTCCACACCGACCACTCCAATCACCAGGCTCCGCCAAAGGCCACGACTCTTTACGCGGTGCAGCTTCCGTCACGCGGCGGCGACACGCAGTACGTCAACATGCACCAGGCCTATGACGAACTCTCCGACGCGATGAAGCAGCGCATCGAGGGCCTGAAGGCGGTGCATGTCTATCTGAGCAAATACAGCCCGCGTCCGCTCGGGCCGATCGATCCGGACAGCGTGGCCGCGCTGCCGCCCCCCGGCGTGCATCCGCTGGTGCACACGCATCGCGACAATGGCCGCAAGGCGCTGTATCTCAATCCGGTGCGCATCGAGGCCATCGAGGGCATGGAGGATGCGCAGGCGCTCGCGCTGATCGGCGAACTGATGCAGCACGCGACGCAGGAGCGTTACGAATACCGCCACCAGTGGCGGCCCGGCGATATGGTGATCTGGGACAATCGCAGCGTCATGCACCAGGCCAACCCGGATTATGACATGGCGGAGCGGCGCTATCTGTATCGGCTGATGCTGAAAGGCGCGTCGCTGGTGTCATACCAGGTGTCGGAATGATTGACTCGTACGCCATCCCGACAGTGTCGTTGCGAGGCGCGTAGCGACGACGATCGCCTGCCTGACGAGCGTTCCTCGGCTCGTCAGGCAGGGGATTGCTTCCCCGGGTCAAGCCCGGGGACCGCTACGCGCCTCGCAACGACACCAGGGGCCGATGACGGGGGGCGCTAGCCGCTCACGCTCGGCACGATCTGGCTCTCGCGCATCACCCGCTCGTGGCCGTCCTGCGCGTGCTTCACGCGGTACTGGCAGATATTCGCCTCGACCGGCAGCCGCCGCACAATGGTGTAGGTCCCGTCCGGCACGTCGCCGTCGAATCGGCCGCCGACGAAGCGCACGCGATCACCCACCGCGTATTTGTGCGAGACCATGGTCTTCCTCTTCACGCGAAGCCACCGGTGCCGCATGGCGCGGCACCGGCACCATTCGGCTCAGCTAGCCTTGAGATTGGCGGCCGAGGTCTTCCCCTGCCGGCCCTTCTCCAGGTCGTAGCTGACCTTCTGTCCTTCGTTCAGGCCGCGCAGGCCGGCTTGCTCGACGGCGGAAATGTGCACGAACACATCCTTCGAGCCATCATCCGGCTGGATGAAGCCATAACCCTTCTGGGCGTTGAACCATTTGACAGTACCTGTTGACATCTCGTCACTCCGATCTTCTCGGCGATCCGCACCGTGCGGACCGTATTACTTTTCTATGGGGAGCACCGGATGCGACGAGGTCGCGGTCTTGGGCACGCATAAACCCACGGCGAAAAGTGCCGACGCGGGGAAATATGGGCCTTTCGTCCGGGAATGCCAGAGAATTTTGCCGCCCCGCCCGGTCAATCCACCGAGAAGCTGGTCCCGCACCCGCAGGCCGACCGGGCATTCGGGTTGCGTACCGCGAAGTAGCTGCCCATCAGCTCGTCGGAGAAATCCAGCTCCCCGCCCGCCAAAAGCTCCAGGCTGACCGGATCGACCAGCACCTTCGCCCCCGCCTTTTCGATCACGAGGTCGTCCGGCTGGGTATCGGCGTCCAGCTCGAACCGGTACTGGAAACCGGAGCACCCGCCCGCCAGCACCGCGACACGCAGGGCGGCGGCGTTGCCCTGGGCGGTGTTGCCCTGGGCGGCGACGATCTCGGCGATGCGGGCAGCGGCCCGCTCGGTCAGGCCAAATTGTTCCATGCCGGATAAAGTAGGCGCTTCCGGTGCAGAATTGAAGCCTCGCCTCGCACCGTGTAAGCCCGCTCCCCATGAACCTCGCCCCCTACGCCGTGCAGCCGGCATCCTGCCGCGGCCGGTTCCACCCGGAGCCGGAGGCCGAGGGCCGTTCGCCCTGGCAGCGCGACCGCGACCGGGTGATTCACAGCGCCGCCTTCCGCGGCCTGCAATACAAGACCCAGGTCTTCGTCAACCACGAGGGCGATTTCTTCCGCACCCGCCTGACCCACTCGATCGAGGTGGCGCAGATCGCCCGCTCCATCGCCCGCGCGCTGCACCTGGATGAGGACCTGACCGAGGCGCTGGCCCTGGCGCACGACCTCGGCCATCCGCCGTTCGGCCACGCGGGGGAGGAGGCGCTGAACCTGGCGATGAAGCCATTCGGCGGCTTCGACCACAACGCTCAGTCGCTGCGCGTGGTGACCTTGCTGGAAAGCCGCTACGCCGGCTGGGACGGCCTGAACCTGACCTGGGAAACGCTGGAGGGCCTCGCCAAACACAACGGCCCGCTGCGCAACCCGCCGCACTACATCGCCGAATACAACGACCGGCATAGACTGGATCTGACGACGCACGCCTCCGCCGAGGCGCAGGTCGCGGCGATCGCCGACGACGTCGCCTACCACAGCCACGACCTGGACGACGGTCTCCGCGCGCAGTTGTTCCGCGTGGAGGACATCGCCCACCTGCCGGTCGTGCGCGAGGCGCTGGCCGAGGCCCGCGTGTCCGGCCTGGACGTGCCGCCGCCGCGGCTGCGCCACGAAACGATCCGCCGGGTGATCAACGCGATGATCACCGACCTGATCGAGGAGACCAATCGCCGCCTGGCCAGGCTGGCGCCCAAGGATGCCGACGCCATCCGCCGCGCGAAGCAGCGCGTCGTCGCCTTCAGCCCGCGCATGGAAGAAGCCCACCAGGTGATCCGCGATTTCCTGTTCGCTCGCATGTACCGCCACTGGCGGGTCAACCGCATGAGTACCAAGGCGCGCCGCCTGACCGAGGAATTGTTCCGCCTGCTGCACGCCGACCCCTCGCTGCTGCCGGACGACTGGCGCGCCCGGGCAGGGGAGGGGGGCACCCAGCGCTCGGCGACGATCGTCGGCGATTACGTCGCGGGGATGACCGACCGCTACGCGATGGACGAGCACCGGCGGCTGACGGATATCTCGGTGAGCGGGTGAGCGCCCTTTGCTGCCCACTCGTCCCGGCCGGGCCCTCCCCTCATGGCCGGGCCATGTCCCCGGGCTTGACCGGGGGATCACCCGGCCATCTTCCCCCGCTCGATCGGTGACGCTTCATCATCCGTCACCACTTGATTACATGCCTGATCAGGCATATATCCAGTTCTGCTGAACTTGATGGCGCGCGCAGCGACCGTCGCCACACCAAAACCAGTACGTTGGGTCGGCAGCAGCAAGGAGGACGTCAGCGGATTCCCGACGGATGTCCGCCGGCGGTTCGGCGGTGCGTTGTGGGACGCGCAGACCGGCAGCAAGGCATCCTATGCAAAGCCATTAAAAGGCTTCGGCGATGCCACCGTCCTGGAGATTGTGGACGACTTTGACGGTGACACCTTCCGCGCGGTTTACACTGTTCGCTTTGCCAGGGCGGTGTATGTGTTGCACGCCTTCCAGAAGAAGTCGCGGCACGGTATTGCGACCCCAAAGACCGAGTTGGACCTGATTGCGCAGCGACTCAGGCGAGCGAAAGAGGATTATCAGCGATGGCTGGCAAGCGCACAGACGACATTCCGGTGACCGCCGGCAGCGGCAACGTCTTCGCGGACATGGGACTGCCGGACGCGGATGAGGAACTGACAAAGGCGCAGCTTGCCTCGCAGATACGCGAGATTGTCCGCCGCCGGCGGCTGACCCAGATGTCGGCCGCGTCGTTGATGGGTATCGACCAGCCCAAAGTCTCTGCGCTACTGAACGGACGGCTGGCGAACTTTTCCAGCCAACGGCTGATGCGCCTGCTGACGGCACTTGGCCAGGATGTCGAGATTACGGTGAAAGCCAAGCCGCGCAACCGCGCGCATGGGCGGATCCGGGTGATCGGCGAGGTGCATGCGTAAGTGGAGGGTCGCAGCGCGTGCGCAACCCAGCGTGCGCCGGCCTTACGTTTGGCCATCCCGTGCGGTAATCTGACGCAGACCGATCCGCCAATCATGCCCGTGGCGGCCACAACGACCCATGGAGCGCGTCATGCCGACCTTCCAGATCGATCAGGACACGCTGGAGGAGATCGAAAAACTGCGGAGCACCTTCGGCGCCAAAACCAATGTTGAGGTCATTCGCAAGGCGCTCGGATTGGCCAAACTTGCGGCTGCGAACACGGATGCCGGCAACGTCTTGACGATTCTGTCGCCGGATGAGGTGCGCAAGAAAGTCAGGCTCGCCGATTGATCCGGCCTGGACGCGACGTTTCCGCATCCGCCGAATGCGCCCGTTGCAGATCGAAGGACGAGGTGACATGGGCCAACCGCCCAATGCTGGACAACAAGCACCAAACGGCGAGGTTCGCACGCCGGGAGTGGAAAGCCTGTCCGTGCAGACCGCCGCGGCTTCGTTCACCGGCGTTAACCCCGTAACAAATCGCCGCCCGTCAGGAGGATACGCGGACCTGGATCGCGTTCATCATTGTGGGGTCGATGGCGTTCATCATGTTCGCGGCATTCCTGTTGCTGCGGTTGTATTTCGACCTGATCAAGACCGCCGACGATCTGACCAGGCTGGTCCAGGCCGTGCTGAGTCCGGTGGTAGGTATCGTCGGTGCGGTCACCGGATTCTATTTCGGTTCCCGCCAGGCGCAGCGAACGACGACTGACGGAGCGCAATGAACCACCATGATGCCACCTCCCATGCCGACCATAACAAGCGATGTTTATGCCAACGCGCGCCGTGCCGTCCTGGCAGCGTTGCGCGATATCATTGCCGACCTGCCGGCCGAAGTTGCCGCGCGCGTCGAGGTAACGCCCGCTCGCGATCCTGCGCATGGCGATATGGCAACCAACGCCGCGCTCGTCGCGGCCAAACCAGCGCGCATGCCGCCGGCAAAACTGGCGGCTGACCTTGTCGCCGCGCTGAAACAGCACGCGGATATCGACGAGGCGGCCGCTGCCGGCCCCGGTTTCGTCAATATCCGTCTCGATCCTTCCGTGTTTCGCAATCTGCTGCCCGGAATCCTGACCGCCGCCGAATCCTACGGCGACAGCAGCACCGGCACCGGCACGCGCGTCAACGTCGAATACGTGTCTGCCAACCCGACCGGCCCGATGCATATCGGCCATTGCCGTGGCGCGGTGGTCGGCGACGCGCTGGCCAATCTGCTGGCGAAAGCCGGCTACGACGTGACAAAAGAATACTACATCAACGACGCCGGCGCGCAGGTCGCCGCGCTCGCCTGGGCTGCCTACTGGCGCTACCTGCAAGCGATCGGCACGCCGTTGTCGGAAGAAGACTTCTCCAACGAAGTGCCCGGCGGCCTGCAATACCGCGGCGAATATCTTGTCGCGGTGGGACAGCAGCTTGCGGCGATGTACGGGAGCGCGCTGGCGCAGCCGGACCTCAACATCGCCGCGCCGGAAGTGTGGCTCGACATCGTGCGCGACTTCACCATCGACGCGATGCTGGCGGAAATCCGCGCGGACCTGGCAGCGCTCGGCGTCAGCCAGGACGTATTCTCCTCGGAACGAGCGCTGGTCGCGTCCGGTGCCGCCGACGCAACGATCGACTGGCTTGCGACACAGGGCCTGATCTACGAAGGCGTGCTCGACCCACCCAAAGGCAAGACCCCCGACGATTGGGAACCCCGCCCCCAGACCTTGTTCCGGGCCACGCAGTTCGGCGACGACGTCGATCGCCCGCTGCGCAAATCCGACGGCAGCAACACGTATTTTGCCAACGACATCGCCTATCATGCCGACAAGGTGCAGCGCGGCTTCGATGTGCTGATCGACGTGCTCGGCGCCGACCACGGCGGCTATGTGAAACGCATGAACGCGGCAGTGCAGGCGCTCTCCGCCGGCAAGACGAAATTCGAAGCCGTGCTCTGCCAGATCGTGCACGTGATGCGCGGCGGCCAGCCCGTCCGCATGTCGAAACGTGCCGGCACCTACGTCACCCTGCGCGACCTGCTGGACGAAGTCGGCAAGGACGCCGTCCGCTTCACCATGCTGACGCGGAAGGCCGACGCGCAGATGGATTTCGACCTCGACCAGGTCCTGGCGACGACGCGCGACAACCCGGTGTTCTACGTGCAGTACGCGCACGCCCGCTGCCGTTCCGTGCTGCGCGCCGCTGCCGACATGTTCCTCCCCGGCGCCACGACCGACGCCGCCCTGGCCGCCGTCCCCCTGGACAGCCTGGAAGCGCCCGAGGAGCTCGCGCTGATCCGCCGCCTCGCCCAGTGGCCGCGCACCATCGAGGCCGCTGCCCAGGCCAGGGAACCGCACCGAATCGCGTTTTTCCTCTATGACTTGGCGGGCGACTTTCATATGCTGTGGAACCGAGGCAAGGACGCCACCGAGCTTCGCTTCCTGCAGCCCGACCGGCCGGCCGAAACGCTGGCCCGTCTGGCGTTGGTCGCGGCGACCGCGGTGGTGATCCGATCGGGCCTCGCGGTGATGGGCGTCGCGCCCGTCGAGGAATTGCGCTGAGCGCCCCCCGGCGCCAGCCGGAGGGTACAGGCGCCGTGTCGGACGATATCAGCATCCCCACCACCCCTACCTATCGCGTGCCGCTGCATCCGCGGCGGCACCACGATCCCGCGCGCCGCATGCGGATGATGATCGCCGGCGGGCTCGCGGCGGTCGGCATCGGCTGGTTCGGCGCCTGGGCCATGTTTGGCGGCGGGCCGCATCGCGTGCCGGTGGTCCAGGCCGCGGCGGGGCCCGAGCGGGTCAAGCCAGCCAATCCGGGTGGATTGCAGGTGAACGGCGCGGACAACGCGATCTTCGCCGGCAACGGCAGCGGCACCGAGGACAAGCTGGCACCACCGCCGCAGACGCCCGATCTCCAGGCGCTGCGTGCGCCGCCCCCGCCCCCACCCAAACCGGCTGAGCCGCCGCGGCTCGCGGCCGCCCCACCGCCGGCGACCGCGGTGGACCGCTCGGCTTACCCGCCTCGGCCGCCCGTCGTCGCCGAGGCGCCCAAGCCGGCGCCAGCGGTTGCAGACCGCAAGCCGCCAATCGTCGCCGCGACCGCGGACCATCATCCTACGCCTCAGGTCGCCCACGCCGCGCACGGCGCCGCGGTGCAGCTTGCCGCGCTGACGTCGGAACAAGCCGCGCGGGCCGAATGGGACCTGCTGGCCAGGCGGATGCCGAGTGTGCTCGCCGGCAAGCAGCCCGCGATCAGCAAGATAGAGCATGACGGCCACACCTGGTGGCGGCTGCGCACCAGCGGGTTCAGCGACACCGCCGACGCGACGTTGTTCTGCATGCGCCTGCGTGCCAAAGGCGCCGCGTGTTCCGTGGCGGATTTCTGACGAGGACGGCAAGGCGGGCGCAAGAGGCAGCGGCCCACCCTCCCCTTGAGGGAGGGGGTTGGGGGGAGGGGTGCGTTCAGCCAACGACAGCGGAGGCAGGCACCCCGCCCCCCACC
>DASXFW010000291.1:0-22922 GCA_036489395.1 Acetobacteraceae bacterium
TTCATCCGCGGTCAGTGGATGTACGCACCCCTCCCCCTGGCCCACTCCCTCAAGGGGAGGGGGAACCTACGTCAGGCCGCGCACCGTTGTCAGATGAACTGACCGTGCAGAAAACCGAGAGCCGGCAAGGGCCGCCACGAACGCGGCAGGTCGGCACGGCGGATCGGCTTGACCGAGTAAAGCGGCGGCGGCTGGCGCGAGGTCCGCAGAAACGCGGCGTATGCTCGCACCTGCTGCTCACGCCATGCCTGATCGGCCAGCGCGGCAACGCGGTTGGAAAAGATCTCAGCGATGCGCGTGGTGCGCCCAACGGAGGCAACGACCGCCCACAGCGTATCGTCCCGCAGGCTGCTCAGGCTGACAGGTTGGTCCATGCGCAAAAGGTGGCCGGTCACGTGGGCCTCGGCAAGAGGCTGGGTGCCAGCCGTCGGTCCTCTCACGCCGGCACGGCGAACCGCGCGAACGACTTCGCCAGCACCGCGTAGATCGGCCGCTTGAAATCCACCGCGAGCGCCGGCAGCTCGCGCAGCTCCGCCCAGCGCCAGGCATCGAATTCCGGATGCGGATCGAGATCCAGCCTTACGTCGCTGTCCTGTCCGGTGAAGCGCAGCGCGAACCAGCGCTGCCGCTGGCCGCGGTACTTGCCCTTCAGCGCCACGCCGACCAACGCCGGCGGCAGGTCGTAGGTCAGCCAGTCCGGATGCTCGCCGATGATGGTGGCGCGGTCGGTGCCGATCTCCTCCGCCAACTCGCGCAGTACGGCGGCCCGCGGGTCCTCATGGGCATCGATGCCGCCTTGCGGAAGCTGCCAGCCGCCGGCCGGACCTTCGGCATTCGGCAGATCGGCGCGACGCGCCACCAGCACGTGGCCGTCGCGGTTGAACAACGCCGCGCCGACATTGGCGCGATACGGCAGCTTGCTCATTTGCCCTCGTTCGCAGGTGGAACCGCCAGCGCACTGACCGGAGCCAGAGCCAGCCCGCGGTCCATCAACCCACTGGCCCAGACGGCGATATGCTGGACCGTGACGGGCAGCGGTGCGCCCGCCAGCCCCAGCGCGCTGCCTTTTTCCTTCGCGATGTGCTCCAGCTCGGCCAGCTTCTCATCGATCTGCGACTCGGGCTGATCGACCACCAGATCGACAGCGCGGCTCCAGACACGCGGCAGGGGCGGGGGGTCATCGGCGCCCGGGGCCCGCGCATCGACATACAGCAGCCCGCGCTGCGCGATCTGCGCCAGCACCGGGTTCATCTGGTCCGCGAGGCCGGCGAACCGCTCGCCACGCAGTGCACCGAGCGCATCGGTCACGCCGACATAACCGGCGATGCGGCTCATTGCCCAGTACAGCCGGACCTGGTTTTCCTCCGGCGGCAGATTGGTCATCAGTGCCTGCGGGCCGGCGTCGTTCAGCGGGAAGGACTGCGGCTCCATCGGGATCGACAGCAGGTACTCATGGTCGGCGAGGCGCGCCGCCGTCAGCAACTGCTGGGTCCCCAACGCATAGGGGGAGATCGCGAACGTCACGCCGCGCGGCAGGTCGTGCACCGCACGTTCGCTATCGGCCTGGTTCAGCCCGATGCCGGCCACCACGAGTCCGATTCGGGGACGCTGGCTGGTCGGGTCAAAGCCCGCCGCGTAGGCCTGCATCGGCTTGCGGCCGTCCGGTGAAATGCGCGGCAGCATTTCCGATGGGTCGGTCGGCGCGGCCTGCAGCAGCGAGGGCTCCGGATCGGCCGTCGCACCCGGCGTGCCGCGGCCGGGACGGTCCAGTGGCGGCACCTTGTCGCGCGGCGCGACCGGCGACGTCGATTTCGTGGTTGCGGTGACCAGCGGCGCGGCGACCAGCGGCGCGGGAGAAGGGGCCGGCATTGGTTGCGCAGTGGCCATCCGTGCCGCCGGAACCGGACGCGGCGGCGGACCAAGCACCTGGAGGATCGCCGCGATTCCCCCGACCGACAAGAACACCACGACCCAGAACGTGCCGAGGGCGCGCCAACCGGACATGGCTGGACGCGCCCCACGTGGCATACCGAACCCTGACGCGGATCGCGCCAAAGCTGTCCCCGGTCAGTTGGCTGCGCTGGCGGACTTTTGCGCCGCCATCGCCTTGGCCAGCACGATCGCCTGCTGCAACTGGAAGTCCGTGGTATCGGGCTTGGCCGGGTCGAACTTCGGGAAGTTCACCGGCGGCTTGTCGGGGATCTCCTTGGCGATCAGCGGCAGGTCGGTGCGCGGCGGCAAGGCCTTCTGCCCGGTGCCGCCTTCGTTCTTGATCGTGCCGTTCAGGTCCGCCTCACGCTCCGGGCCGAACTGCGCCTGCGCCTCTCGCGTCTCCGCCACCTTCACGTCGGGCGTGATGCCCAGGCCCTGAATCGAGCGGCCGGACGGCGTGTAGTAGCGCGCCGTGGTCAGCCGCATCGCGCCGTTGCCAGGCAGCGGGATCACCGTCTGCACCGAGCCCTTGCCGAACGTGGGCTCGCCCAGCAGCACCGCGCGGTGGTGGTCCTGCAACGCGCCGGACACGATCTCCGACGACGATGCGGAGCCGTTGTTCACCAGTACCACCAGCGGCGTGTGGGGGATGATGTCGCCGCCCTTGGCATCCCAACGCTGGCTGTCCTCCGGATGGCGCGCGCGGGTGGAGACGATCTCGCCCTGGTCGATGAAGTCGGAGCCGACCGCCACCGCCTGGTCCAGCAGCCCGCCCGGGTTGTTGCGCAGATCGAGGATCACCGCGGTCAGCTTGCCGCCGGCCTGCTTCTTGAGCCTGGCCACCGCGTCCTTGATGCCGGAATCGGCTTGCTCGGTGAACTGGGTGAGGCGGACATAGCCGATGTTGTCCGGCTCCATGCGGGACTTGACCACCTGGATGTGGATGATCTCGCGCATCAGCGGCACTTGCAGCGGCTTGTCGATGCCGGCGCGCTTGATGGTCAGCACGATCCGGGTGTTGGGCGCGCCGCGCATCCGCTCCACCGCGTCGGCCAGGCTGACGCCCAGCACGGTCTTGCCGTCCAGCGCGGTGATGATGTCGCCCGGCTTGATGCCGGCCTTCGCGGCGGGGGTGTCGTCGATGGGGGAGATGACCTTGATCAGGCCGTTATCCTCGGACACCTCGATGCCGAGGCCGCCGAACTCGCCCTTGGTTTGCACCTGCATGTCCTGGAACTGCTTGGCGTCCATGTAGCCGCTGTGCGGGTCCAGGCCGGTGAGCATGCCGTTGAGGGAGTTCTCGATCAGCTCCTTGTCGCTGACCGGATCGACGTAGTCGGCGCGCACCCGCTCGAACACGTCGCCGAACAGGGTGAGGAGGCGGTAGGTGTCGGCGTGGGTGTCCTGGGTGTCGGTATCGGTGTCGGCGAAGGCGGTGGGGAAGCCGATGTGGAACCCGAAATGCTGTCCCAGGACGCTGACGGCGGGCAGTGTCGCGGCCCCGCCGAGGAAGGCGGTGCCGAGCATCAGGATGGTCCGCAGACGACTGGTCGGACGGCGGGAAGGCACTTCCATTCGCTTTATCCTCTGCCGCCCGGCCGGGTGGGGGTCGGGCGTATTGCCTAGCTTGTTGTGGGAAGGTTCACCTTTTGGCGCGGTGGGGTGGGAAAAGTCCAGCGCGCAATTGTGACCGGCGGTTGCGGCAGCGGATGGACCTGCAAGTTGCGGCGGTTGGTCGCCCCCCGGCAAGCGGGGACCCATGTCCCCGCAACCCATCTTCGACGGTACCTTCCGCCAGGTCGTGTCCGCCAACACCTACCGTGTCGCCAGCCCCGCAGTCACGGCGTTCCATCCCGGCAACGATGTGCACCGCCCGCTCTCGCACAGCATCGCGCGGTCGTTGTAGAAGTACATCATGTCGCCGGCAGTCGCCGCTCAACTCCCCGGCGATCCGACGTAACGGTTCAGGAACGTCTTCACCCGCGCATAGCTGTCCTCGGCAGGGTCGTGATCGTATGCCAGCGGATGGCCGAGGGAAACGGTGTAAAGTTGCGTGGGATTGTCGAATTCATGCACCGCACCAGGATACGTGTGCAGTTCAAAGACCTGGCTTGGTTGCAATTGGGTACCGAATTGTTGGCAGGCTCGTGCCGGATAGCCATAGGTGTCAGCCTCCCCGGCCAACGCCAGCAGCGGTACAGTCCCCTTCGCCGCCGCATCCCCGCATGCGCCATAGTAATCCACGGCGGCCTTGATCAGGTGCGGGTACAATTCCTCATAGCGCCGCTCGGTGATCACGGCGGCGGTCCGGCCGCCGTTCGAGTTGCCCAGCACGCCAATGCGCGCGCCATCGATCTCCGGCTGGGTGCGCAGCCAAATCGCGGCGCTGATCACGTCACCGGCGCGGTCCTGCGGCGTGACGAGGGATGCCCTGTAGGAACCGCACACACCGGCATAGACGCCGCGCGCGAAGAAGCTTGACGGTATCAGCGCCGCGTAACCCCAGCCATTCAGGCGTTGGGCCCATACCGTCTGGCCTGGCCTCGGTCCCGAGCAACCGTGCAGAACGATGATGGCCGGGAAGGGTCCTTTGCCGTCCGGCAGCATAAGGGTCGCGGGTATCGGCTTGGTCGGCATGCGCGATCCCGGGACTGCCTGGGGAGGGATCGAGACGTCCGTGCTGCTGGCGGCACTGCCCGCGTGGACGAACAGCGTGATCGATAACGCGACCAGGGAGAGCCGTAGGAGTTTGTGCATGATTATCGGTCTCCTCCCGCGTGGGCAAGACGATACCGAGAAAGTATGGCTGCCGAAAGCCCATGAACGTGTCACCGAAGCGTGGAATACCCCGGGCACCGTTGACACCCCGCCCCACCCGGCCTTTCAGTTCCGCCACGCCAGGAGGCCGCCCCCATGCTGACAGAATCCCAGGTCAGGCAGTTCCACGACGAAGGCTACTTGTTCTTGCCCGACACCTTCACCGATGAGGAATGCGCCGTCCTGCGCGACGAGGCGCAGCTCATCTACCGCCAGGATCGTCCGGAAGTCTGGCGCGAGAAATCGGGTGCCCCCCGCACCGCCTTCGCCGCGCACCTCTATAACGAAGCCTTCGCCCTGCTCGGCCGCCACCCGCGCATGATCGCGCCTGTCGAGCAATTGTTCGGCGAGCATGTTTACATGCATCAGTACAAGATCAACGCGAAGGCGTCGTTCACCGGCGACGTGTGGCAGTGGCACCAGGACTACGGCACCTGGGCGCGGGACGACGGCATGCCGGAGCCGCGGGCGATGAACATCGCGGTGTTCCTGGACGAAGTGATGCCGATCAACGGCCCCCTGATGCTGGTGCCGCGCAGCCACACCTGCGGCGTGCTGGCGGCGGGCCACGACACCACCACGACATCCTATCCGCTGTGGACGCTGGACGAGGCGACGGTGACGCGGCTGGTGGAGCACGGCGGCATCGTCGCGCCGACCGGCAAGCCGGGCGGGCTGCTGTTGTTCCACGGCAATTTGGTGCACGGCTCGGCACCGAACATCACGCCGTATCCACGAAAGATCGTGTATCTGACGTTGAACGCGGTCTCGAATTACATCCGCACGCCGACGCGGGCGGAGTGGATCGCGCACCGCGATTTCGCGCCGATCGTGCCGACGGACGAGGGTGCGCTGGTGGGCTATGCGCGGCGGTACCGCGCGGCGGCGGAGTAACACCAGATGTCGGAAACGCTGACTCGTCGAGACAGTCCGGCAGCCGCTGCTCAACCCGTCATGGCCGGGCCTGACCCGGCCATCTTCGCACGGTCGATCGTGCGTGGACGGCCGGGTCAGGCCCGGCCATGACGGGTGCGATTTGCTGCCCGCCGTACGTCAAACATTCCGACACCTGATATAACAGCTCAGATCGCTGCCACCGGCACGCCCAGCGCGCTGGCATTGGCCGCCATTTGCCCGTCGAACGTCGCCAGCGTCGCCGCGCCACGACCGACACAAATTCCGCTGAAGCGAAATCGCTCAAGACCGGTGTTGGTCGCTTGGCAATGATGAATTCTCTCGCCCGAGCCGTGCAAATGTCCCGGATCAGCAATGGCACAAGGACGCTGGCATCAAGGTAGGTGATCAAATCGCTCGGTCTGTTCGTTGCGCATGCGGCTCACTTCGGTTCCAGCATCCAAGGCGGGCGTGACCTTGCCAACCCGATGCGCATCGAGCCAGGCAACATCGGCCTCGGTCATCGGCCGGCCCGCCGGTTGGACGGGGCGCAATTCCACGACGGGATGGCCATGACGGGTCACGACGACATGCTCGCCGCGCAGCGCCTGGTCGATCAGCCGCGGCAGGTTGTTCTTCGCTTCGGCGACACTGTATGTGCTCATGCGCAAAAATCATAGCTATCGGATGGCCATTGGCAAGCTCCGGTGACCGCCCGATCTCGCCTTCGTTATGCCGGTCCCAGTCCCGATCCGTCGTAACCGATTGTACAATCCCGCGCAGTCAACGCGGATAAATGCAAATTATCAACAATAAGGGACGGACAAGATGACCATCGCCCTGCCTCGGCGCTCCCTGCTCGCCGCATCCGGTGCCGGCCTGCTCGCTGCCGGCCTTCCCACAGCGCGCGCCGCCACCGGCAAGAAGCTGAAGATCGCTCTCTCCAACTCCTACATCGGCAACAAGTGGCGCATCGAGATGGAGAACTTGTTCAAGGCCGCGCTGCAGATGGAGCCGTACAAAAGCCAGGTCGAGGGCACCTGGTTCAACTCCGGCAACAACGTCAGCCAGGAAAGCCAGCAGATCACCGGCCTGATCGGCGAGCGCGTCGATGCCATCCTGGTCGATGCCGCATCGCCGACCGGCCTGAACGGCATCATCCATCAGGCGACGTCGCGCGGCATCCTGGTGGTGTCCTATGACAATGTCGTGACCGCGCCGACCGCGATCAAGGTGAACACCGACCAGTTCGATTTCGGCAGGAAGCTTGCCGAATTTCTTGTGAAGAAGCTGAACGGCAAGGGCAACGTCATTATGGTGACCGGCGTGCCCGGGACCTTCGTCGATCAGCAGCGCAACGCCGGTGCCGATTCGGTGTGGAAGCAGCATCCGGACATGAAGGTGGTGAACCGCTACACCGGCATGTGGGATTCCTCCACCGCCGAGCGCAACACCGCATCGATCCTCCCCAGCCTGCCGAAGATCGACGGCATCTGGTGCCAGGGCGGCACCGACGGCGTACTGAAGGCCTTCATCGCCGCCAAGCGCACGCCGCTGCCGCCGACCGCCGGCGAGGCGGAGAACGGCTTTCGTAAATTCATGCAAGGCTACATGGGCCAGAAGGTGGACGGCCTGTCGATCGGCCAGCCGCCTTACCTGGTGCTGGTGTCGTTGGAACTTGCCAGGCGTATCCTGCAGAAATCCTATCCGAAGAAGGACGTCACGATTCCGTTCCCGTTCGTCACCAGCGAGACGGTGAAGGAAGGCGAGACGGTGTTTCCCAAATTGCCCGACAGCTTCTTCGCCGACTTCACCGACAGTGGTGCTAACGCCGCGGTGAAGATCTGCGTCGATGCTGCGCTGAACGGCACGCCGTGCCAGGGCACGCTGAACGTGCATCTGCCCGAGGCATGAGGCCAGCGCCCGCGGTCCTTCCGTTGTCGCGAGCAGCCGGGATCAGGCGTCCCCCCTCCGCTTGCGGGAGGGGGCCAGGGGGAGGGGTGCGTACAGCCGGAGGACCTCTGCGAAACGGACCCCTCCCCCTTACCCCCTCCCTCAAGGGGAGGGGGGAATTTTGCAGCACACCACGCATCCCACGATGAACGCCGCCGCGCCCCCCGCCGACACGTCCATCGCCGCCGACACAGTCAGCAAGGCGTTCGGCGGCGTGCAGGCGCTGCGCAGCGCGTCCTTCGCCGCGCGCGCCGGCGAAGTGCACGCGCTGGTGGGCGAAAACGGTGCCGGCAAGTCCACGCTGATCAAGGTACTCGGCGGCCGTCTCGCCGCGGACAGCGGCAGCGTTCTGCTGGACGGCGAACCGGTGCGCATGGCCGGCCCCTCCGCTGCGGCGGCACGCGGCATTGGCACCGTCTTCCAGGAGCTCACGCTGCTGCCTTGGATGACCGTCGCGGAGAACCTGTTGATCGGGCACGAACCGCGCTCCGGGATAGGCCTGATCCGCCGCGGCGCACTTGCCCCGGAAGCGGAGTCCGTGCTCGCCGGCCTCGGCATCCATCACATCGATCCGCGTGCGCTCGCCTCGGAAATTTCCCTGGCGGAGCGCCAGATCATCGAGATCGTCCGCGTGATCATTCGCCATCCGCGCGTGCTGCTGCTGGACGAGCCAACATCCTCGCTGGTGGAACGCGAGGTCGAGTGGTTGTTCGCGCGTATCCGCGAACTGGCCGCAGCGGGCACCGCGATCGTCTTCACCTCGCATCGCTGGAAGGAGATCACCTCGATCGCTGATCGGATCACGATCTTTCGCAACGGCCACGAGGTCGGCACGTTTACCGGGATCGATGAATCCGAAGCGATCACGCTGATGACCGGCCAGCAGGTGGATACACTTTATCCGTCGCGCACATCGCTTTCCGCCGAGGCACAGCCCGCGCTGGCACTGGCCGATGCCACGCTGAACGGCGCGGCCGAAATTGAACTCACGCTTCACGCCGGCGAAATCCTCGGCATCGGCGGCCTGGCGGGGCAGGGGCACCGCGAATTGTTCCTGGGCTTGTTCGGTGCGCCGCCGCTGCGTCACGCTACAATTCGCGTTGGCGGCAAGCCGACACGCATCGCCGATCCGGCCGATGCCATCCATGCCAGCCTCGGCATCGCGCTGGTCCCCGAGGATCGCAAGACCGAGGGCCTGCTGCTGCCGCTACCGGTGCGCGACAACCTGACCTTGCCGATTCTGTCACGTATTTCCCGCCTCGGCGTAATTCGTGGCGGCGCCGAGCGCCGCATGAGCAGCGATATGATCGAGCAGTTGGGCATCCGCACGCCGACGCCGATGCAGCCGGTCGGTGCGCTGTCCGGCGGCAACCAGCAGAAAGTGCTGGTCGGACGCTGGCTTCTCGCCGAATCGCGCATCCTGCTGTTGTACGACGTGACTCGCGGCGTCGATATCGCGACCAAGCACGAAATCTACGAACTGATGATGCGCCTCGCCGCGGAGGGAAAAGCGATCTTGTTCTACTCGTCGGACACCGAGGAGCTCGCACATTTATGCCATCGCGTCCTCGTGCTGCGTGACGGCGCAATCACGGCTGAGCTGTCGCCGCCGGAACTGACGGCGGAAGCCATCGTCGCCGCCGCGATGCACGACGTCCATGCCGAGTGACGTCGTCCATCGTCCGGCCGCCAGACCGCGGCGCCCGCGTGCGGCACACGCGATCGGCCAGAACACCGGCCTGATCCTCGCCGCGGTTATTCTACTGCTCAGCATCATCGGCTTCGCCGGCATGTTCTGGCTGCAGCAGGCCCGCCTGCCGGGGAATTTCGAAATCACCTCCACCGTCAACAACACCATGCCGCTGGCGGTCGCCGCGATCGGCCAGACGATGGTGGTGCTGACACGCGGAATCGATTTGTCGGTCGGCGGTGTGATCGACCTGACCAACGCGCTCGCCGCCATCTGGCTGACGGGAAGCGTGCTGCACATGATCGGCGTCTCCGTGCTGATCGTGCTGATCGGTGCCGCCGCCGGTTTGCTCAACGGCGTGCTCGTTGGCCTCGGCCGGCTGCAGCCGATCGTGGTGACCCTGGCTACATTGTCGATCTTCCAAGGCCTCGCCATTCGCGTGTTGCCGCAGCCCGGAGGCGCCGTGCCGCCGGGTTATACCGATTTCCTGACCAACGCCGACCAGCCGACGGCGCTGATCTTCCTCGGCATCGCGGCATTGGGCTGGATGGCGCTGCGACGCTCGCGCCTCGGCGTCGGCCTGTTTGCCATTGGAAACGACGAATCGTCGGCGATCGCGCTGGGCATCAACGCGATGCGCACCAAGATCGCGGCCTATGCGATCGGCGGCGCGCTGTACGCGATCGCCGGGTTGTTCCTGGCCGCCACCGCAACGGCGGGCGACGCGACAACAGGCGACAGCTATACGCTGACCTCCATCGTGGCCGTCGTGTTGGGCGGCGTGAATTTGTTCGGCGGACGCGGCAGCGCCGTCGGTGCCATCTGCGGCGCCTTCATCACCACCATGATCGTCAATATCCTGTTCTTTTCCCATATCAATCCGCTATACCAATCATTCTACGAAGGCTTGTTCCTGGTCATCGCCGTCGTATTTGGAGCATTGATCGGCCGCTTGGTGCGCGGTTTGCCATGAGGCGCCTGCGTCCCTCCGGCAACGTGCTGCGCGTCCTGGCGGCCTACTGCGCCGCGGTGCTGTTGTTCGTCATCGGCGACCTCGTGCATCCGGGTTTCGCCAGTTTCGGCAGCGTCACGTCGATATTGCTCGTCGCGTCGTTTGTCGGACTTGTCGCCGCCGGGCAATGCTTCGTGATTCTGATCGGTGGCATCGACCTTTCGGTCCCCTGGGTGCTGAACGCCGCGGCGATTCTGTTGGTCACGACATCGCTTGGACAGGATTCGCGTGCGGCCTATGCGGTTGCCGTGACGCTTGGTATGGGCGCGCTCGCCGGTTTCGCCAACGGCGTGGGAATCGTGTGGCTGGGAGTGCCGGCGGTGGTGATGACGCTGGCAATGAACGGCATCATCGAGGGCCTCGCTCTCGGTCTCAGCGGCGGCATGACATGCGCTGCATGCGCGTCCTATGCGCCGCCGGTTGTCGCGGCTGCGGTACATGATGTGTGGCTGGGGATTCCCGCGGCGTTATGGCTGTGGCTGATTGTGATCGCGGTCGTGTCCTGCGTGCTGGGGCTCACCCGCTTCGGCCGCGCCACCTACGCGATCGGCAACAATGCGAGAGCTGCCTACCTTGCCGGCGTCAACGTGAACCTGACCACCGTTTTGCTGTATGCGCTGAGCGGGATTTTCTCGGCGCTGGCCGGCATCCTGCTGGTAGGCTTCGGCGGCCAGGCTTCGCTGGGCATGGGTACTCCGTACTTGTTCCAATCCATTGCGGCGGTGGTGATCGGCGGCGTGAGCATTCTCGGTGGCCGTGGCAGCCATGTCGGCGCGGCGGCCGGCGCGGTCAGCCTGACGGCGCTGGTCAGCGTGCTGCTCGCACTCAACATGCCGGATTACGGCCGCAGCATCATTTATGGCGTGGTGATTCTGGCGTTACTGCTGTTGTACGGACGAGAGCAGCGGGAGTAGATTCGCTTTTTTCATGGCGAGGCCGTCAGGCCGAAACAATCTCGTTCGAGACGAACTGCAGGCTGCATCCGTTGGTCGCTGGCACCTCGCGTCAGCGATTCTGACGGGTTTCGACAGGGCCATCGCATTTGGTGGATGCCAGCGGGAAGCGGAGAGCGGCAGTGGGGGTTCTCCGCTTTGGCCGCGAAGTCCGTGCGGTTCGTTGCAAGTTTAGCTTTTAACACGGAGGAAGATCGAGGGCCGCGGAGTGCCACGGAGCGACCGTGCTCGTGTACTGCTGCCTGCATAGCCGTGGAATACAAAGAATCTATCGCAGACGGGGCGTTCGCTACAGCGTTTCCCATCGGGAAAGCGGCTCCGTGGCGCTCCGTGATCCTCGATCTTCCTCCGTGTTAAAATCTAAACTTATAACGTTCCGCACGGGCGCTCCCGGGTGTTCCGCGCGGATTCCCGGCATACGCGATTGCCCTGCGGGTTACGACGGCAGGACCCGAGCCATCCACAGTTGTGACGGACTGGCGTCGGACCCATCACTTTGAATGACTCGCGCCACCAGCACGAACGACGTATATTGGTACATCGATATCGGTTGGCGTCTCTAACCGCCGACGCATAATGCGATAAAAGCGCAAAAGTATAAAAGGATACGACCATGATGCCGTAAAATCATGGTTCCGCTCGCCCGTTCATCCCAGCAGCTCGTCCAGCCGCCGGGCCGTCTCGTCCAGTACGCTCTCCCAGTCGCCGGCGCGCTTCTGGCGGATCAGCCACATGGTTGGGTACCAGGGACTGTCCTCGCGCTCGGTCATCCAGCGCCAGTCGGCGCGCGATGGTAGCAGCGTCCATACTGGCCACCCCAGCGCTCCGCCGAGATGCGCGACGGCGGTATCGACCGACACCACCACGTCCATCCACGAAATCAGCGCCGCGGTGTCGGCGAAATCCGCAATCATGCTGCTGTGATCCTGCACGTGCGGCAGCAATTCCAGCACGTAGCGGTCGGCTTCGCGGATTTCGTTTTGCAGCACATGAAACTCGCGATTCCCCGCGGGCGACAGCAGCCGTGCGAACTGAACCAGGGGAACGCTGCGCCGCGCATCGTCTGGATGCTTCGGATTGCCGGAGAACACGATCCCGACGCGCCGGCCGGCACGCGGTCCCAGGCGCATGCGCCACTCCAGCATTTTCTCCGGCGCCGCGGACAGATACGGCACGTCGGCCGGTACGGTATGCAACTCCGTGTCGAATGCGAGCGGCAGGCTCAGCAGCGGGCAATGAAAATCGAATGGCGGCAGCGCTTCTCCGCGGCCGATCAGCGCCGATACCCCCGCGAGGCCGCGCAGTGCCGGCAGTAACCCCGGATAAGCCTCCAGCAATACGGTCGCGCCGCGTGCTGCCACCATCGGTGCATAACGCGCGAACTGGAACGTATCGCCGGCGCCTTGCTCCGCGTGCAGCAGAATCGTGCGCCCAGCCAACGACTCTTCGCCCGTCCATTGTGGTTGTGCGAAGTCGCGCCGGAACTGGCCGCCGATGGCCGACCGCATGCGCGCTTCGTAATGCCGCCACCCTTCGCGGAAGCGCCCGGCGCGCAGCAGCTCGATCGACCAGGTCTCCTCCGCTTCGGCCAGATCCGGCCGCGCCGTCAGGGCGCGTTCGATCGCCGGTACGGCTTCCGCTTCCCGGCCAAGCGCAAACAAGGTGGCTGCCAGATCGTTCTGCGCCGAACCCTGATTCGGCTCGACGCCAACCGAAACGCCGAGCGCGATCGCGGCTTCCTCATACTGCCCCAGATGGTACTGCACGTGGCCAAGCAGATAGAAGACGTAGGCGGGATCGTCGTTGGCGCCGGCGATCAGCTTGAGCAAGGCTTCAGCTTCGGCGTGGCGGCCGGTCAGCGCAGCGTCCAACGCCTCGGCCACCAGCAGAGCGTGATACGGATTCATTCGTCCGCGCGCGGCAGCGAATCCAGTGCACGCCCAATATCCGCTACCACGCCGGGCCAATCGTTCATGCGCTGCTGACGGAACAAACGCATGGTCGGGTACCACGGTGTGTCGAGCCGGTGAGTCATCCAGCGATAGTCGGCGCCCAGCGGCAGCATCGTCCAGACCGGACTGCCCATGGCGCCCGCCAGGTGCGCCAACGCGGTATCTACCGAAATCACCATGTCCACGAGCGACACCAGGGCTGCCACATCGGCGAAATCCTCGATCGTGCGGCTGTGATCGATCACACCAGGCGCGGCACGAAGCTGATCGTATTCCTCGTCCAGCACGCCGATCTGCGCGACGTGGAACTCGCAATCGGTGCGTTCGAACAGCGGCAGCAGAAATTTGAGGTCCATATTGCGATTCCACGCACCGCCAACGCTGCCGGACCAGGCGAAGGCGATGCGGCGAACGCCGCGGGGGCTGCCCAGCCGATCGCGCCATTCCGCTATCTGCGACGGCGGCGCGCGCAGGTAAGGCACGGCAGCCGGAATGGTATCGATTCCGGTACGAAACGCCCGCGGCATGCTCATCAGCGAGCAATGCATATCGAAGTGCGGCGGGATTTCCTCGCGATTCGATACGCCCGCGACATTCGGCATCTCGGCAACCAGACGCGTCAGCGGCGCCAATACTTCCACCAGCACCGTGGCGCCGCGCGCCGCCACCATCGGCACATACCGCAGAAACTGCACCGTATCGCCGAACCCCTGCTCCTGATGCAGCAGGATGGTGCGGCCGGCCAGACTGTCTTCGCCAAGCCAATACGGCTGCGGAAAGGTCCGTCGCTTGTCCTGCCCGAGCTCGGCGTACCAGCGTGCTTCGTGTTTGCGCCAGCCGCGCGAGAAGTCGCCCAGCGCCAGCAGTGCCAGTGCTTCCAGATAACGCGCATTGGCATTGCTCGGCTGGGCGCGGATTGCGGCCTGGTAGTGCTCCAGCGCCCCCTCAAAACGGCCGAGCGCACAGTTTGCCACCGCGGCGTCGCTGTGCAGTGCGAGCAGCGTGGGGTTCAACTCCAGCGCGCGATCGAGGCTTGGCAGAGCTTCTTCGGGCCGACGTAGCGCCATCAGCAACGAACCGAGATTGGCGTGGATCTCCGCCTTTTCCGGATCGAGCCGGGTGGCGCGGCGATACAACGCGATCGCCTCGGCATCGCGCCCCTGCGCGCGGCGAACCTCGGCAAGATTGTTGTGCAACTGCGCATCGGTCGGGCTCCGCGCCAGCGCCGCGGCGTAGAAATTCCCCGCATCGGTCAGATCGTCGCGGGCGCGCGCCAGGAAGCCGAGAAAATGCAGGACCTCGACATCGTTCCGCCCGGCCGCATGGGCACGCCGGAACAAATTCTCGGCTTCCGCCATGTCGCCGCGGTCATAGGCACGCTGGCCGAGCTCGACCAAACTGTCGGTGATGCTGGTCATTGCTTCCGGCTCATACCCGACGCCCACGCGCGCGCCAACGGAAGCGTCCAAAGGCAGGTCGGATCTCCGCCCGAAATCCGCCAGGAGGCTGTGCCTCCGCCACATCCGGCGAGGTAAAGGGTTCCAAGGGCAATGCCCCTGGCGGGGTCCGGGGCGGAGCCCCAGCCTTCCCTGCGGGCTGCAGCGGTGCCAGATGCATGGCATGCCGCATCCCGAGTCCTGGCTGAAGGTGCTGCCGCAAGGCCTCTACTGCGAACCTGGCGGGTTCTTCATCGATCCGCTGGTGCCGGTGGACCGCGCCGTGGTGACCCACGCGCATTCCGACCATGCTCGTCCTGGCCATCGCTCGGTGCTGGCCAGTGCCGATACGTTGGCGCTGATGCGCGCGCGATTGGGCGAGGACCGCGCCGGCGAAACGCAGCAGCCGCTGGCATGGGGCGAGGCGATCACCGTCGGCGACGTGCGCGTCTGGCTGCAGCCGGCCGGGCATGTGCTGGGCAGCGCGCAGGTGGCGATGGAATATGCCGGCGCGCGCGCCGTGGTCAGCGGCGATTACAAGCGCGTCACCGATCCCACCTGTGCCGGTTTCGAACCGATCGCATGCGACGTGTTCGTCACCGAAGCGACCTTCGCGCTGCCGGTATTCGTTCATCCGCCGCCGGCGCAGGAGATCGCCCGGCTGCTGGACAGCGTCGCGTTGTTTCCGGAGCGGACGCATGTCGTCGGCTGCTACGCGCTGGGCAAATGCCAGCGGCTGATCGCGCTGCTGCGCCAGGCGGGGTGGGACCGGCCGATCTGGCTGCACGGCGCGCTGTTGCCGCTCTGCGCGGTGTATGAGGCGCGCGGTGTGGCGCTGGGCGAGCTGCGTGCGGCGACGGCGGCGGCGAAAGGCGAATTGGCCGGGCAGATCGTGCTGGCGCCGCCCGGGGCGATCGCCGATCGCTGGGCGCGGCGGCTGGCCGATCCGGTGGTGGCGATGGCATCCGGCTGGATGCGGGTGCGGCAGCGCGCGAAGTCGCGCGGCGTGGAGCTGCCGCTGGTGATTTCCGACCATGCCGATTGGAACGAACTCAATGCCACGCTGGATGAGGTGGGCGCACCGGAAGTGTGGGTGACGCACGGGCGGGAGGAGGCGCTGATCCATGCGGCGGCGCAGCGCGGCATCGTCGGACGCGCGCTGCGGCTTGTGGGTTATGAAGATGAGGACGAAGCCGACGCCGCGACCTGAGCGGCTTCAAGCACAGGCACCGGGCGTGGGCTGCGCGCGACAGGAGGAGAATTCGGCCCGTCGTAGAGCGTGTCGTAAAGATCGCGCCAGTTCGCGCAGCGCCCGCCCACTTCCTGCGTAAAGAATCCGTAGATCTCCTCCAGCCACGCAAGAAACCGATCGAGATCGGCTTTGTTCCGCACATAGGGTGTGTTGCCGGGAACCAGCGACGGCGTGTGGTAGGTCAGCACGAACACCCTGTGGCCGCCTGCCAGCATGTGCCGGATCAGACGCTTGGCCTCGCTCGGGGTAATGCCCTCAGGCGACAGCTTGATGCGTTCCAGCAAACCCAGCCGCGCTGTCAGCGACGGAACCCCGAGGTGATCGCTGGCGGGGGCAAACACCGCGCGGCGAAAGCCATCGGGCAGTCCGCGCATCCAGCCGACGACCTCCGAAGCCGCGGGTATCTCCAGCAGGTCGCGCGCTTCGTTCAGCCAGGTCGGCTGGGCGGAGAACTGGGTGAAGTCCATGCCTTCCTGCGCGGTGAAATCCCAGGCGGGCATCACGCTGGTGTCGGCCAGATAGCCGAGATGCTTCAGGATATCGGCGGTGCGTGGGCCGGCACCATAGCGCCCGGCGCGGTAGATGCGCGGGCGCATGCCCAGCGCATCCTCGATCGTCGATGTCAGGCACTGGATCTTCTCGAACTCCAGCGACACCGGCAGATTGCCCGCATAAGAATTGCGGTTGTTCACTTGTTCGCGGAACGGCGGCGTGACCCAGGCGTGGAGCTGGGTGCCGATGTCGCAACGCCCGTCCTGCAGCATCTCCCGCAACGGCGCGCGGCCGGAATCCTGCGTGACGACGGGATAGTCCACCAGGTAGGTCGGCACCGCGCCGAACTTCTCCAGGATGCGTTGCGCCGGCTCCTGGCACATCATCGAACCGACGCTGGTGCTGGAACGCGAGAACTGCACGTTCCAGTCGAATTCCTCCTCCGCATCGACGAACGTCAGCAGGTAGGGGTGCTCCAGTCGTGCGATGGCGACGGGGGACTGCATGCGCCGGTTGATGATCGAGGCCGTCGCGCCGAGTTCCGCCGGAACGGTGACCGGCGCGTTGACGGCCGGTGACGGAGCGACGGGGAAGCCGTAGATTTCCAGGTACCGCCGGGCCGCTTTCTCCATATCGAATTTGGCGCGGACGAGCTGCTGGGCATTATCCCCAAGGCGGCGGCGCATCGGCGCATCGTGCATCAGTTGCCGCAGGCCTCGCACATATCCGGCATCGTCGGTGAAGAAGTAGCCGTTTTCCCCGTCCCTGACGAAAAAGTCGTTGACGCCGGGCAGGTGCCGGACGACGACGGGCAGAGCGTGCGCCATCGCCTCCGGCACGACGGTGCCGAGCCCTTCAAGGTGCGAGGCGAATGTCATGATATCGGCGGCGTCGAAATAAGGGTGAGGGTTCTGCACTTCGCCGACAAAGACCACATGGCGTTCGATATCGTGCGCACGGATGAAGGCGCGCATTTCGGTGACGTATTCCGGCTCCAGGTCCGGGCCGATCAGCATCAGATACACGTCGGGCCGGTTCTGCAGCAGGGTCGGAAGCTGGCGCACCAACAGCAGCGGATCCTTTCGCTGGCACAATCCGCCGACGAAGATCAACACCAGCGCATCGATCGGGATGCCAAGCGCCTCTCGCACTGTGCGGCGATGCGCGCGATCGACGGGCGGACAATCGATGCCGCAGGGGATCAAATGGCATTTCGCGGCATCCATCACCGACGCCGTTTCGCCTTGCAGCTTCGGGCTGATTGAGACGTACCCATCGAACCATTGGAAGCTGCGGCGCGCGAGGGATCGCAAGCTGGGCCGGTAGCGGCTGATCAGCACGGGCACGCTGTCATCGAGCGTGGCCGACACGATCACCCGCCGCCGCATCAGCTTGGCCAGTGTGACGGCGGCGAAATACCAGTCAACATGCACATGGAAATGCACCGTCTCGTAGCGGTGCAGGTGGATCGCGAACCACCAGAACAATGCGAGCTGGCGGCGTCGTTCGCTGACCTGACCGCGGCAAAGATAAAAGATTGCGCCCAGGGTGGAACAGATGGGCGGGGTCTGCGGGGGACACGGCACGTGGGTGACCAGCAGGTCGTGGGTGACGTTCGGCGCCAGTGCCTGCATATAGGCAGAGCATCGTTCCAGGAACACGCCTTCGCCGGTGAACAGCGGCCGATGCAACTTGTTGACGTGCAGGACACGCCGGGCGGGCGAGGCGGGAGCGCGCGGTGGCTCCGACGCGACATGTCCCAGCCTACGGAAAGGCCAACGTGCCATCAGCGCCTCATGACCGCGTGGTCAACCGTGCCGCACGGGATCGCCGAGCATCGATCGGTACAGGTATTTCAGCGGCTGCTTGATGCCGAACCTGTCCGCGGCACGGCGCAACATCGGCAGGACATGGTAGTTCATGATCGCCGCGGCGCTGTCCTGGGCCATGCCGAGCGGGTTACGCCGGAAATAGTGCAGCCGGAAGCGGCGATACTGCTGCGGCGTATAGACCTTGGCGTTGCCGCCGACCTTGGCGACCAGCGGGGTGAAGCGGGGATACAAGGTGGTGTTCATCAACCGTACACGCATGAAATTGCCGATCAGCAGATCGTCAAGGTAGCCGTACTCGGCGGTGGTCAGCAACGACTGGCGTGGTACGATGAACCCGATGCCGCGCTTGCTGTCTTCCTGCTGGCTGGTCCCGGGGTTGAGCTCGAAGCGCCGCGTTTCGCCACCGACGGTGAATTCGACGAAATCCAGATGCCGGCGCAGCAGTTCGAACTTGCGGACGAACGTTTCCACGCGTGCCCATTCGTCCGGTGACAGGCGGGCATCCCAGTCGTCCTCGCCGGTGGCGGCGCTGATCTGGCTTTCGTCGGATCGGTGCTCCGGATAGTTTGGCGTGATTTTGCCGTCGCCCAGGCTGACCGTGACGAAGGGTTCGATCAACCGTACGTTGGGACGCGACCAGTAGCGTTGCATGTCCGCCCAGGCGATGCGGTAGGGATTGGCCCAGATGGAGTCCGCGCGCACATACAGGTGCTGCGACGAGGAACAACAGAAGTTGCCGACTCCGAGGCGTTCGGCGCGCCGCGCGACGGCCCAGATGGCGCCGGGCTTACGCTCCTCCGGCGGTCCGACCAGCGACTGGCCGGCGGCATCGACGAAGTTGAACATGTCGGCATCGATGGAGCACAGCGCCAGCAGGTAGGTCTTGTCACGCGGATAGCGGCGAATCAGGCCGTGCAGGAAGCGGAACTCGCCGCACAGCGGCGAATCGTTCAGGTTGACAATCAGTCCACCGTCGGCCTCGACCACCAGGATCGCGTCCTGGTTCACGTTGTCGATGCAAAGAACCCGCACGCGGGGCGAAAGCTGGAACCACGACCGGTATTTGAGGACCTCCACCTCGAAGCCCTGTTCGCGCAGGTGTGCGGCGATGTCGGGATCGTAATGGTCCGGCAGCAGGATGCGCTTGCCGCGCGGCAGCATGGCCAGGGATTCGTCGTGCAGGTGGTCGGGGTGGCCGTGCGAGATCCACAGGTAGTCGGCATCGCGAAAGTAATCGATCTGCTGCGGCGTCAGCGCATGGTCCAGCGCCCAACTGCCGAAATAGCAGGTGCCGGCCAGCCAGGGATCGGTGGCAATCACCGGGTGTCCCTGGTCGAATACGACGACCGAGGCATTTCCCAGCGTTTCAAAAGCCATAGTCATTGGATGTTGTTCCAGACGAAAGTTTCAGCGAATGCCATGCCGGGATGTCATGCCGTAGGACGTGTGCTCGGCGCGACTGCCGCGGGTGTTGCGTTGCAGCGCCACATTATGAGGCGGCATGGTCCGGCTGCGCGTCGAGCAGCGTGGAGAAGTACCGCAGCGTGCGGCCAAGCCCGTCGTCCAGCGCGGTCGTCGGTTCCCACTCCAGCAGCCGGCGCGCGAGCGTGATGTCCGGGCAGCGCTGCGTCGGATCATCCTGCGGCAGCGGCCGGATCGCGATGCGGGACCTCGATCCGGTCAGCCGGATCACATATTCCGCCAGTTCGCGTACGGATATTTCGTGCGGATTGCCCAAATTTACCGGTCCGACGACATCATCGCGGGTCGCCATCAGCCGGACCAGTCCGTTGATCAGATCGTCCACGTAACAGAACGCCCGGGTCTGGCTGCCATCGCCGTACAGCGTGATGTCCTCGCCGCGCAGCGCCTGGATGATGAAGTTGGACACCACGCGCCCATCGTTCGGGTGCATGCGCGGACCGTAAGTGTTGAAGATGCGCGCCACTTTGATCTTGGTGCGGTGCTGGCGGAGGTAGTCGAAGAACAAGGTCTCGGCGCAGCGCTTGCCTTCGTCGTAGCAGGCGCGGGGGCCGAGCGGATTGACGTTGCCGCGGTACTCCTCGGTCTGCGGGTGGACGGTGGGATCGCCGTAAACTTCGCTGGTGGACGCTTGCAGGATCTTCGCGCCGATGCGCTTGGCGAGTCCGAGCATGTTGATGGCGCCGATCACGCTGGTCTTGGTGGTCTGCACCGGATCGTACTGGTAGTGCACGGGGGAGGCAGGGC
The DNA here is from genome assembly GCA_036489395.1 of Acetobacteraceae bacterium. GTDB lineage: Bacteria > Pseudomonadota > Alphaproteobacteria > Acetobacterales > Acetobacteraceae > JASHVB01. The sequence continues at coordinate 20,445 of DASXFW010000291.1, forward strand.
AGGCGAGGTTGTAGATCTCGTCCACTTCGACATACAGCGGGAACGTTACGTCGTGGCGCATCGCCTCGAAATGCGCGTCGCCGATCAGGTGGGCGATGTTGTCCTTGCGGCCGGTGAAGTAGTTATCGACGCACAGCACGTCGTTCCCGTCGTGCAGCAGCCGCTCGCACAGGTGGGAGCCGAGGAATCCGGCACCGCCGGTCACCAGGACTCGCTTGCGGGTCAGGGGCATGAGGCGGGGGCTCCATCGTGGGTTGCGGCGGGTCGGAACCTGTCAAAAGCGGGCGGGCGAAGCAAGGAAGAACGCGATGTGTCCCGCTACTTCGCCCCAGCCATCTCCCCCACGAACCCGCCCGACTGCCGCGCCCACAGCCGCGCGTACACCCCGCCCGCCGCCAGCAGCTCCCGGTGCGAGCCGCTTTCCACGATCCGCCCGCGGTCCAGCACCACCAGCCGGTCCATCCGCGCGATGGTGGACAGCCGGTGGGCGATCGCGATCACCGTCCGCCCCTCCATCAGCGCGTCAAGCTGCTCCTGGATCGCCGCTTCCACTTCCCAATCCAGCGCGCTCGTCGCCTCGTCCAGCACCAGGATCGGCGCGTCCTTCAGGATCACCCGCGCCAGTGCCACACGCTGCCGCTGGCCGCCCGACAGCTTCACGCCGCGCTCGCCGACATGCGCGTCGTAGCCGTGCCGCTCGTTCCAGTCCTCCAGGCCGAGGATGAACTCCTCCGCCTCCGCCCGGCGCGCCGCATCGACGATCATCGCCTCGGTCGCGTCCGGCCGCCCATAACGAATGTTATCGCGGATCGAGCGATGCAGCAGCGACGTGTCCTGCGTCACCATGGCGATCTGCGCGCGCAGGCTTTCCTGCGTCACGTGCGCGATGTCCTGGCCGTCGATCAGGATGCGGCCGCTCTCCGGGTTGTAGAAATGCAGCAGCAGGTTCACCAGCGTCGATTTGCCGGCGCCGGAGGGACCGACCAGCCCGACGCGCTCGCCCGGCGCGATCCTGAGGTTGATGCCGTGCAGCACCGACGGCGCGGCGAACTCGCGGCCTGGCGGGCGGACGCGGCCGTAGTCGAAATGCACGTCCTCGAAACGGATCTCGCCGCCCTGCACGTGCAGGTCCACCGCATCGGGCGCATCCGGCATCTGCCGCGCCACGGCGATCGAGCGCATGCCGTCCTGCACTGTGCCGATGTTTTCGAAGATCGAGGTAACGCTGCGTGCCACCCAGCCGGCGATGTTGGTCAACTGCCAGGACAGCGGGATCGCCGTCGCCACCGCGCCCACCGCGATGCGGCCCTCGCTCCACTGCCAGATCGCCACGCAGGCCGTGGCGACGATCAGCGCCGCATTCATCAGCGACAGCGTCATGACATAGCCGGTGATCATGCGCGTCTGGTCGCGAAAGGCCGCGGTGTGCTCGTCGATCGCGTCGCGCACCCAGGCGTCCTCGTCGCGCGCGCGAGCAAACAACTTGACCGTCAGGATGTTGGTGTAGCTGTCCACCACGCGGCCGGTGAGCTGCGAGCGCATCTCCGACACCCGGCGCGAGCGTTCGCGCAGTCGCGGCACGACAAAGCGCAGCATCAGCGCATAGCCGAGGAACCACGCGAAGATCGGCGGCGTCAGGCGCCAGTCGATGGAGAACAGCAGCAATAACGCGCTGGTGCCATAGACGACGATGTACCAGGCGGCGTCGAACGTCATGGTGACGCTTTCGCGCAACGCCGGTCCGGTCTGCATGACGCGGTTGGCGATGCGGCCGGCGAAGTCGTTCTGGAAGAACGTCCAGCTCTGCCGCACCACGTGCCAATGGTTCTGCCAGCGGATCAGGTTGGAGAAGCCGGGATTGACGATCTGGTTGATCAGCGTGGCGTAACTGAGGAACACGCTGGGCCGTGCCACCAGCACCACGGCGGCCATGAACGCAAGCTGCGGCCAGGCATCGGCGACGAACGTCGCGGGCGTGTGGCTGGTGACCAGCGACACGACGCGGCCGATGAAGGCGGGAATCGCCGCGTCGAGGATGGCGATCAGCCCGCCGCAGCAGAACAAGCCGACCGCGAGCCAGCGTTCCTGGCGGATGAAATGCCAGTAGAATCGCCACAAGCCCGCGCCATCCCGCGGGTTGTCGGTGGACGGCGGTGCCTCGGGGGTGCGGGCGGTGGGGTCGAGCCAGGCTTCGAAACGGCGCAGCATGGGTCAGCGGTGAACCACGCCGCGCCGCTCGTCAATCGGACCGGGTGGTCACGACAGGGCAATCGGGTGAACGGAGCAAAGGCCGGGGCTCTGCCCCGGGACCCCGCCAAGGGGCGCTGCCCCTTGGATCCCCGCCAAGGGCGGAGCCCTTGGAACCCTTTAGTTCGCTGGATGGGCGGGAGGGGGCACCAGACCGGAGGGTTACGCGTCGCCAACGACGCGTAACCCTCCGGTCTGGTGCCCCCACCCGCCCATCCAGCGAACTAAAGG
>DASXFW010000374.1:0-29233 GCA_036489395.1 Acetobacteraceae bacterium
TGCCCCGTCATGCCGACGAAGGTCGGCATCCACGTCTTGCAGTGCCGCAGCGGAGGAAGACGTGGATGCCGACCTTCGTCGGCATGACGACATTATGCGACCGTGCGTCAACTGCAGCGATTATTCGTCAACAGTGCCTAAAGTCTTTCTCTGCGATCTCTGCGGTTCTCTGCGAACTCTGCGTTCAATAAGCCAGCAGCGGCACGCACCGCCCAATCCGATTCATTCCGCGTCCGCGCCAGACCCGGCGTCCCCACCCGCCGTCTCATCTCCCTCGAGATCCCGCTCCACCTCCGGCCGATGCAACAGCCGGTTGATCTTCATCGCGTAATCCAGCGTGTGATCCGCCTGGAACGACAAATCCGGCGCAAACCTCAGCCGCAGCGCATGCGCCATCTGCACGCGCAGGAACGGCGCCGCACGCTTCAGCACCGGCAGCAGCGCATCCACATCCGACCGCCCCAGCCGCGCCACATACGCCGTCGCGTGCTTCAGGTCCGGCGACATCCGCACTTCCGTCACCGTAACGGCCGCATCCGCCAGCTCCGGATCGCGGAAATCGCGCCGCTCGAACAAGCCGGCCAGCACGTGACGGATCTCCTCCGCCACGCGCAACTGCCGTTGCGTCGGCCCCTCGCGCTGAGGCTTCCTCAACCCGGAACCATCTCCGTCTCGAACGCCTCCACGACGTCGCCTTCCTGCAGATCGTGGAAGTTCGCGAACGACAGCCCGCATTCGTACCCGCGAGCCACTTCGCGCACGTCGTCCTTGAAGCGCTTCAACTGCGACAGCTCGCCGGTGTGGATCACCACGTTGTCCCGCAGCACGCGCACGCCGGCACCGCGCTTCACCACGCCGTCGGTGACCATGCAGCCCGCCACCTTGCCGACCTTGGTGATGGTGAACACCTTGCGCACTTCCGCGTAGCCCAGGAACCGCTCGCGAGCCTTCGGCGCGACCTTGCCCTGCACCAGCTTCTCGATGTCGTCCGACAGCTCGTAGATGATCGAGTAATACCGGATATCGACGGCTTCCCGCGTCGCCAGGTCGCGCGCCTGCGCCGTTGCGCGCACGTTGAAGGCCACCACGACCGCGTTCGACGCCTTGGCCAACTGGATGTCGCTTTCGGTGATCTGCCCGACCGCGGCGTGCAGCACGCGGACCTTCACCTCCTCGTGCGCCAGCTTCAGCACGGTGGCCTGGATCGCCTCCGCGCTGCCCTGCACGTCGGCCTTGATCAGGACGGCGACTTCCTTTTGTTCGCCCGCCTGGATGCGCGCCAGCATCTCGTCCAGCGTGCCGCGCGCACCCGCGGTGATGCCGGCGGCCTTGTCGCGCAGCCGGCGCTCGCGGAATTCGGTGATCTCCCGCGCGCGGCTTTCGTTCTCCACCGCCACGAACGGTTCGCCCGCCACCGGCACGCCGGCCAGGCCGAGCACTTCCACGGGCACCGACGGCTCCGCCTCGGTCAGCGGACGGCCCTTGTCGTCCAGCATCGCGCGCACCCGGCCCCATTCGGCGCCGGCCACGATGATGTCGCCCTGCCGCAGCGTGCCTTTCTGCACCAGCACCGTCGCCACCGGGCCGCGCCCGCGATCGAGCCGCGATTCGATGACCGTGCCTTCGGCCGCGCGGTGCGGGTTGACCTTCAGGTCGAGGATTTCCGCCTGCAGCAGGATCGCCTCCTGCAGCTTGTCCAGGCCGGTCTTCTTCAGCGCCGAGACTTCCACGTCCTGCGTCTCGCCGCCCATCTCCTCGACGACCACTTCGTAGGACAGCAGCTCCTGCCGCACCCGCTGCGGATTGGCGTCCGGGCGGTCCATCTTGTTGATCGCCACGATGATCGGAGCGCCCGCCGCCTTGGCGTGGCGGATCGCCTCGATCGTCTGCGGCATCACGCCGTCATCCGCCGCCACCACCAGCACGACGATATCCGTCACGCCGGCGCCGCGTGCCCGCATGGCGGTGAACGCCTCGTGGCCGGGCGTGTCGATGAAGGTGATCCGCTGGCCGCCTTCCAGTGTGACCTGGTAGGCGCCGATATGCTGGGTGATGCCGCCCGCCTCGCCCGCCGCCACGTCGGTGGCGCGCAGGGCATCGAGCAGGGAGGTCTTGCCGTGATCGACGTGGCCCATGACGGTGACGACGGGGGGACGCGATTCCAGATCGGCCTCGGTATCCGCGATGCCTTCCAGTCCCATCTCCACGTCGGATTCGGACACGCGCCGCGCCCGGTGGCCGAACTCCTGCACCACCAATTCGGCGGTGTCGGCGTCCAGCGACTGGGTGATGGTGGCCATCACGCCGAGCTTCATCAGCGCCTTCACCACGTCGCCGGCGCGCGCGGCCATGCGGTTGGCGAGCTCCTGCACAGTGATTTGTTCCGGCAGGATGACGTCACGCACAACTTTCACCTGATCGGAGCGCAGCCGCTCCAGTTCCGCCTGACGCCGTTCGCGTTCGCGCTGACGGCGGACCGAGGCCAGCGAGCGGACCTTCTCGTCCTCGCCCTCGATCGCCGCCTGCACGTCGATGCGGCCGGGGCGCCGCCGGTCGTCCAGGCTCTTTTTCGGCGCGGGCACGGGGGGCCGGCGTGCCGGCAATCCGCCGGCACCAGGGCGGCGGATCGGACGCGCCTCCTCGTCCTCCTCCGTCGCACGCGTGCCGGGGCGCAGCCGTAGCGTCTCGGTCGGCGTGGCCGGCGTCGCACCGGGCGCCGCCTGCGGCGGCCGCCGGCGTTGCTCTTCGCCGCCGCGCGCGGTCGTCGCGCCGGCCTTGGCGGTGACGGCCTGGGCGGTGACCGTGGCTTCTACGGTCTTGCGCGCCTCTTCCTCGGCCTTTGCCTGCGCGGCTTCTTCCTGGGCGCGGCGTGCGTCTTCTTCGGCGGCCTTGCGCGCCTCTTCCTCCCGCCGGCGCGCCTCTTCCGCCGCCGACAGGATGGAAATCTTCTCCTGCTCGCGCCGCTCCGCCTCGCGCTTGGCGGTATCCTTCTGCTGCTCGACCAGCGCGCGTTGCCGCGCGGCGAGTTCGGTCTGCGTCAGCGCGCGGCCGGCACCGGCGGGCGGACGCCCGGGGGCCGCGGAGCTGCGCATTTGCGGCGCACCGGCCGCGGCGGCCTGTGCCGGGGTCGGCGGCGCACCAACGGCGGCGCGCTTCTTGCGCACCTCCACCTGCACCACCTTCGACCGGCCGTGGCTGAAGCTTTGCCGTACGGACCCCGCGTCCACGGTGCGGCCAAGCTCCAGCCGCCCACCCGCCGGACGGAGAGAGAGCCGGCCCTTGGCGGCGTCCTGATCGTTGCTTTCGCTCATGCTTTACCCGTTGACACCCGCTTCTTCACGCGCCTGCTGCTTCACGTACGATTGGTTCAGGCGCCATCGCTTCAGACAATGCGGCAGTTCCCTGCCCGGTCTTTCTCAGTCCGTCCAGCCGCCCCGCCTCGATGCAGAGCGCATCCGCCAATTTTCCCGGCGAGATCGCCACATGTACCACGCGGTCCCGCCCGAACATGCGCCCCAACGCCTCGGCCGGCAAAGGGGCCAGCACCGGAAGCGCCGTCGCGCCCGACATCAGCCGGTCACGTTCGGCCGCGCTGCCGTCCGACGCCTCCAGCACCAGCCGCGCCCGGCCGTTGCGCACCCACTCCCGCGCCTTCTCGTATCCGGCGACCGCCTGCCCGGCGCGCCGTGTCAGGCCCAGCAGTTCGCCGATCCGCCGGACCAGCGCCGCCTCAAGCGTGGCAAGGAAATCCTGGGGCAGCGTCACCGGCCCGCGCGCGGCCCGCGCAAAGGCCCGCGTCAGGGCTTTCTTCGCGAGGGCACCTTCTATCACGTCTCCCGACGCGCTCAACCACATTCCCCGGCCGGGCAGCCTTGCAACAAGATCAGGCACCAGCGCGCGATCCGGGCCGACGACGAAACGAATCAGGTGTTCCTTCGGCAGCCGCTCGCGCGTGACGACGCAACGGCGCAGCGGGCCGGATTCCTCCGGCTCGTCGTCCGCCTCGGGCGCAGCCATGTGGTCATGCTGCGCCGTGGCTCGCCTCCTGGGCCGGCGCCGCCTCGCCCTCGAACCAGTGGGCGCGCGCCGCCATGATCACGTTGTTGGCGGTCTCTTCGTCCATGTTGGCCGCGCCGACGATCTCGATCAGCTCGTCGGAGGCGAGATCGGCCAGGTCGTCCAGCGTCTTCACCTCCTTCTCGCCCAGCGCCACCAGCATCGCCGGAGTCAGTTCCTCGATCGACGCGATCTCATCGGTCACGCCCAACGCGACGCGTTGCTCGGTGAGCTCGGTGTCGCGGCGGGTGAGGAACGCCTCGGCGCGGCGGATCAGTTCTTCCGCCACGTTCTCGTCAAACCCTTCGATCGCGGCGACTTCCTCCAGCGGCGTGAAGGCGAGCTCCTCGACGGAATTGAAGCCCTCGGTCACCAGCAGCCCGGCGATCACGTCGTCCACGTCCAGCGCCTCGACGAACAAGCCGGAGCGGCGGCGGAATTCCTCCTGCCGGCGCTCGCTTTCTTCCGCCTCGGTCAGGATGTCGATGTCCCAGCGGGTAAGCTGCGACGCCAGCCGCACGTTCTGGCCGCGGCGGCCGATCGCCAGGCTGAGTTGCTCGTCCGGCACCACGACTTCGACGCGGCCGGCTTCCTCGTCCATCACCACCTTGGTGACTTCCGCCGGTGCCAGCGCGTTCACCACGAACGTGGCGGCCTGCGGCGACCACGGAATGATGTCGATCTTCTCGCCTTGCAGCTCCTGCACCACCGCCTGCACGCGGCTGCCGCGCATGCCGACGCAGGCGCCGACCGGATCGATCGAGCTGTCGCGGCTGATCACCGCCATCTTGGCGCGGCTGCCGGGATCGCGCGCCACGGCCTTGATCTCGATGATGCCGTCGTAGATTTCCGGGACTTCCTGCGCGAACAGTTTGGCGAGGAAGCCGGGATGCGTGCGGCTGAGGAAGATCTGCGGGCCGCGGGGTTCCTCGCGCACGTCGTAGATATAGGCGCGCACGCGGTCGCCGTTGCGGAAGCTTTCGCGCGGGATCAGCTCGTCGCGGCGCAGCAGAGCCTCGGCGCGGCCGAGCTCCACCATCAGGTTGCCGTACTCGGTGCGCTTCACCACGCCGTTGATGATCTCGCCGACGCGGTCCTTGAATTCGTCGTATTGCCGCTTGCGCTCATACTCGCGCACGCGCTGCACGATCACCTGCTTGGCGGTCTGTGCGGCGATGCGGCCGAAATCGATCGGCGGCAGCGGATCGACCAGATGCTGGCCAAGCTGGATTTCCGGCTTTTCCTTGCGCGCGACGTTGATGGGGATCTGCGTCTCTTCGTTCTCGACGGCATCGACGGCTTCCAGCCAGCGCGACAGACGCACGTCGCCGGTCTTGCGGTCGATCGTCGCGCGGATGTCCTTCTCGTGTCCGTACTTGGCGCGGCCGGCCTTCTGAATGGCCTGCTCCATCGCTTCGAGCACTTCCTCGCGGTCGATCGATTTCTCCCGCGCAACGGCGTCGGCGACCAGCAGCAGTTCGGGACGAGAGACAGCGGTGTCCATGGTTGGCCTCTGTCAGTTGGGCTTGGTTGGGGTTGTGGTGGCGTCGATCAAGGCGTCGGTCAGCACCAGCCTGGCGGTGCGCAGGTCGTTCAGTTTCAGCGCAACGACGCCGGAGTCGTCCATGCGCAGCCGTGCGGTTTCGTTGTCGGCGCCGAGCACGATGCCGGCAAAGCGTTTGCGGCCGTCGAGCGGAACGTTGAGCTCGACGCGGGCAAGATGGCCGGCGTAACGGTTCCAGTCCTTCACCCGGGTCAGCGGGCGATCGATGCCGGGGGAGCTGATTTCCAGCGTCCACGGCCCGGGCATCGGGTCTTCCACAGTCATCACGGCGTTGAAGTGACGGCCGAGATGCTCGCAATCCTCCAGCGACACCGCTTCGCCGTCGGTGCGATCGATCATGATCTGCACCGTCGGCCGGTCGCGGCCGAGCACGGCAACGCGGACCAGCTCGAAGCCCATGTCGGCCAAAGACGGCTCGACGAGGGCGACGATGCGGGCTTCAAGGCCGGTCGGTGGCGGATGCAATTGGTCCAAAACAAAAAAGGCGGCCCGTGAAGGCCACCCCCCGTTACCCAGCGGAGAATGTGATTGAACCGGCTAGATAGCGACCCGGCGGGCGATTGGCAAGGGTTGGCAGGTTGTTAACTGTCGCGGGCGCAGAGTGGCGGGATGCAACCGCCGTCGGGTACCGTGCGAGTTCCTGTCATCGCGAGGCCGCCTGGCCGAAGCAATTCTGTCATCGCGAGGCCACTTGGCCGAAGCAATTGTGTCATCGCGAGGCCACTTGGCCGAAGCAATTCTGTCATTGCGAGGTCGCTTGGCCGAAGCAATCTCGTTCGGGACGAACTGCCAGCGGCGCGTCCCGAACGAGATTGCTTCGGCGCAAGCGGCCTCGCAATGACACGGTGCGCGAGGGCACGCCTCGCCCTGGGACGCCCCGCCCTGGCACGCCCCGGCACGCCGCGTCCTGGCACGCCTCGCCCCGGCACGCCGCGCCCTGGCATGCGTCGCGACGACGACGCGCGTCGTGCCGCATGAAGCGCCTGGAATGCCTGGACGGGCTGCGCGGCTTGCTGGCGATGTACGTGCTGCTGAACCACCTCGCGCCGTTCGCCGCACTTCCCCTGTGGATGATACGGCCGTTCTCGCATGGCGAAGCGGCGGTGGATGTGTTCTTTATTCTCAGCGGGCTGGTCATCGTCCGGTCGCTGGAGAGCTTCGCCTGGCAGCCGCGTCCGTTCCTGATCGCTCGTGCCGCCCGCATCTTCCCCGTCTTTCTGGTGATGTTCGCGATCGCGGTGCCAGTGCAGGCGCTGCCGGACGACTTTGCGCTGCTGCCGTGGATCGGGCCGCACAGTCCCGCGTTCGATATCTGGTCGGTCGGATGGCCGCGGGCGTGGCTGGTGGAGATCGTCGCGCATCTGACCATGACGCACGGGTTGATCCCGGATGCGGTGGTGCCGGCGGTGTGGATCAGCTTCCTCGGCTCCGCATGGAGTCTTTCCACCGAATGGCAGTTCTACGTGCTGGCGTTGGCGGTGGGCGCGCGGATCGGGCCGCGCTGGATGATCGCCGCGTTTTTGGCCCTCGGGGCCTGCGGCGTCGCGTGGTCCGCGATCGCTCCCGACGGATGGGCCTTCAGCCGCGCGTTCCTGCCGAACAAGGCGCAGTATTTTGCGTTGGGCATCGCCGGGGCGGCGCTGGTGCGCGGCGGGGCGCGGGCGGGGTGGATTTATGCCGCCACACTGGGCGCCTCGATGGTCCTGTGCGCGCTGCAAGGCGGCGTGGAGAAGCTCGGCGTGCCGGCGTTCTGGACGCTGTGCCTGGCGGGCCAGCTTCGACCGGACGCCGCAGGGCTTGCCCCCATCGCCCGTGTGCTGCGTTCGCCGGTGCTGCTGCGGCTGGGCGCGCTGTCCTACTGCATTTACCTGGCGAATGAGCCGATTCAGAGGGTGCTGGGCGTCGTGCTGGCGATGCTGGCGGATGGCGATGCGCGGTGGTTCACCATTGTCTGGCTGCCCGCCGCGTTGCTGCTGCCGCTCGCCGCGGCCGCCTGGCTGCACGCGTGGATCGAGATGCCGGCGCTGCGATGGGGGCGCGCGTACGCACGGCAGTTCCCCCGCGAGAGCCTCCGGCCACGACGGGAGAGCCTCCGGCCATGACGGCAGGCGGCAGGCACGGGCCGACGCCGGCGTTCACACCCGTCCGGCATCCAACGCGGCACGCAGTTCCGCTGCTTGCGGACCGGCGATCAGCCCCTGCCGCAGGAACAAGTCGATCAGCACCAGGTTGACGTTGAACTTGAATGCGTCGGTGTCGCGCACGATCGCCACCACTTCGGCCAGAGGCCGCAGCTCGAACCCGGCAACTTCTCCATCGGCCGCGCGCGGCTCGAAGCTGTCCGGCAGGTCCAGGTCGTAGCAGTGGATGGTGTCCCGCCGCAGACCCTCCGCCCGCTCCATGCTGTAGGCGATCGTCGCGACCGGACGCGCCTGGGACGCGAGCGATGGCGGGATGGCGGCTTCCTCCTCCGCTTCCTTGATCAGCGTCTGCCACGGCGTAAGCCCGGCGGGCACCCCGCCCGCGGTGATATGGTCCAGCTTGCCGGGATCGAGCGCCTTATTCTCTGCCCGCCTGGCGATCCACAGGTGCAATCCATCCGGGCGGTGCACCAGACCGTTCAGGTGCGCCCCCACGGCGAACACGCCGAACGACGGGAGCGCCCCTCGGTCGATCTGCGCCATGACCGGCCCGTCGCGGACGGCGCGCACGTCGAACGCCTCGTTTCGCCAGCGGTACTGGCCCTGCTGCGACAGGGTTCGCGCGATCCGCGCCAGCGCCGCCGGGTCGCGCAGCGAGACTCCCGCGCGATCGGCGACCACCTCGGGAAACGCCGCCAACGCCTCCGCCAGCCGCGGTTTCACCCAGCCGACCTGTACGTCGCCAAGCCTGAACACCAGCCGTTCGCCCGGAAGCAGCGCATTGTTGCAGGTGCGAACATGGCGCAGGAATCCGCTGATCTTCGCTTCGCTGTCCACGCGCTTGCCTTTCAAATCGTCCATCAACATGCCACATGCGCGACATGAGGCACATGAAATCCGCCGCCCCGTCGCCGCAACTGCCGGCATCGCTGCAGGTACAACGCTCCGGCATCCAGACGGTGGTGTCGCTGCTGCCGTATCTCTGGCCGGCCGGCAACACGGTGGCGCGGTTGCGCGTGATGGCCGCGGTGGTCTGTCTCGTGCTGGCCAAGGTCGCCACCGTGGCGGTGCCGCTGATCTACGCCCGCATCATCGACCGGCTGGCGCCGACGCACGGCGGCGTGCTGGCGGTTCCGGTGGCGCTGGTCGTCGCATACGGGCTGGTGCGCGTGGGTTCCTCCGGTTTCGGCGAGCTGCGCGACGCCTTGTTCGCCGCGGTGGGGCAGCGCGCGGTGCGGCACCTGGCGCTGCGTACCTTCCATCATCTGCACGCGTTGTCGCTGCGTTTCCACCTGGACCGGCAGACCGGAGGCCTGGCGCGCGTCATCGACCGCGGCACGCAGGGGATGCAGTCGGTGCTGCGGCTTGCGGTGTTCAACGTGGTACCGACGGCGATCGAGCTGGCTCTGGTCACCGCCATCATCTGGCGCATGTTCGACTGGCGGTTCGCCGCGGTGACGGTGCTTGCGGTCGGCGCTTATGTCGCATTCACCGCGGTGTTTGCCACCCGCCGTGCGCGGCTGCGGCGGGCGATGAACGACACCGACAACGACGCATCGACCAAGGCTCTCGACAGCCTGTTGAACTTCGAGACCGTCAAGTACTTCGGCAATGAGGCGCATGAGGCGGCGCGTTATGATGCCTCGCTGGCGCGCTATGAACGTGCCGCCGTGCGCGTGCAGGTCTCCTTGAACATGTTGAATTTGGGCCAGGCGCTGATCATCGCGACGGGTCTGACGTTCATCATGCTGATGGCGGCGAACGGCATGCGCGACGGCAGCATGACGGTGGGCAAGTTCGTGCTGATCAACACGTATCTGATGCAGCTTTACCAGCCGCTGAACTTCCTGGGCATGGTTTACATGACCATTCGCCAGGGGCTGGTGGACATGGAGCAGATGTTCCGGCTGCTGCGGGTTCCTTCGGAGGTGACGGACCGGCCGGGCGCGGTGGCGCTGGCGGCGCATCTGTCGGACGGCGCGGCCGGCGACGTGCGGTTCGAGCATGTCGCATTCGGCTACGGTCCCGATCGGGCGATCTTGCGCGGCGTCGATTTCACTGTCCCGGCGGGACGCAAGCTGGCGATCGTCGGTCCCACCGGTGCCGGCAAATCCACCATCAGCAAGCTGCTGTTCCGTTTTTATGACGTAACCAACGGGCGGATCACCATCGACGGCCAGGACATCCGCGACGTGACGCAGGAAAGCCTGCGCGCCGCAATCGGCGTCGTGCCGCAGGACACCGTATTGTTCAATGATACGATCCGCTACAACATCGCCTATGGCCGTCCTGGTGCGAGCCAGGAGGAAGTCGAACATGCTGCGCGGCTGGCGCAGGTGCACGATTTCGTTGCCAGGCTGCCGGAGGGCTACGACACGCGCGTCGGGGAGCGCGGGCTGAAGCTGTCGGGCGGCGAGAAGCAGCGCGTGGCGATCGCCCGCACCATTCTGAAGGATCCGCGCATCCTGATCCTGGACGAGGCGACCAGCGCGCTGGACACGCGGACAGAGCAGGAGATTCAGACGGCGCTGCGCGGGCTGGCGCGGTACCGCACGACGCTGGTGATTGCGCACCGGCTGTCCACGGTGGTCGATGCGGATGAGATCATTGTGCTGGCGGATGGCGCCGTGGCCGAACGCGGCACGCACGCCGCGTTGCTGGCGCAGGGCGGGCTCTACGCGCGCATGTGGGCGTTGCAGGCGGTGGAGCTGGAAGACGCCGAACCGGTGGAAGTGGCCGATTGAGTCGGGAGCAAGCGCGATGGCAACGGAACACGATGAAGCACCGCCGGCGGATCTGAGTCACGCGGGGGCGGTGGTGGATAAGGCGATCGAGTACATGGTGGGGCAGAACATCGATGGGCTGTCGATCGCCTCGGCGTTGCTGGGCGGAGCGCTGGCGGTGCTGTCGCGCAGCGTGGCGGACGAGGCGATCGTCGCAATCCTGAATAACGCGATCGCCAGCGTGAAGGCGGGGGAACTGCGGCAGTAGTTGGATTTGTTCTGTCATTGCGAGTTGCGCACCGGCCGGCGGCCGCCCCGCGACTGGATGAAACGGCGTCGACGGCCTGACGTAGGTTCCCCCTCCCCTTGAGGGAGGGGTTGGGGGAGGGGTGCGTACATCCGCGGTCGGTGGATGTGCCCACCCCTCCCCCAACCCCTCCCTCAAGGGGAGGGGGGAACCTTGTTTCGTGTTAGGCCTCTTGGCCGAGGCAATCTCCGGCGCGGGAAGCCAAGGCGGCTCATCACGAACGAGATTGCTTCGTCGCTCACGCTCCTCGCAATGACAGGTAAACCATTCACCCGCGCCGCAAGTGCTCCAACAGCAGGACCGCGCCGGGCAGTTCCCCGCGTTTTTCCCGAAGCAGCGCCTCGCCACCCACTGCATACGCCGCCGCCGCGCCGAGGATATCGCGCAGCCGGTCCGGCGCATTCACATCGAACGGCAGCACGGCCCCGCCGGTCCGCCGCGCCAGGTCCAGGAACACCTCCGCATCGCGCCGCGCCTGCCAGTCCGACGTGTCGTGCAGCACGATCAGCTTGATGCCGCGCTCACCCATGGCGTCGGCCAGCTTGCGGCCGCGCATCACCGATTCCTCGAACACATCCCCGATATACACCACCACGCGCACGCCCGGCGCGGCCAGGCTGCGCGACAGGATCGTCAGCAGCCGCGTGCTGCCGGCGATGCAGGAGATGCCGGCGGCGCGGTCGCGCAGCGTACGCGCATCGGCGGTGAATTCGGTAAACGTATGCAGCATCGAGCCGCCATGCACCGCGAGCGCGACATCCAGTTCGCCCGGCAGCGCTCGCACCAGAGAGTCGGTGACGTTGCGCGCCATCGCCCAGGCCGGCTCGCGCGATGCCGTCGCATCGAAGCCGAACACCAGCCGTGGACGGCGCGGCACGTCGGAGGACACAGGCACCGCGCCAGGAGACACCAGCGCAAGCGCCCAGTTGCGCACGCGATCGATCAGCGATCCGCCGCGCGGGGGTTCTTCCTCGTGCTCCGGCGGCTGCGGCACCAGAACGAAGTTCTGCTTGTCGGACATGGCCGGCTATATTCCATCGGCCTCGACAGCTTCCTCCGCCGTTTCCTCGATGTCCAGTTCAAGCAAGCGTTCAGCCTGCGCCGCATCCACCGCTTCCACGCCACGCAGCTTGCGGCCGATCTGGCGGGTGCGCACGCGCGCGCGCTCGATCGTATTGCTGAACGTGCCGGCCTGACGCGCGAGCGTATCCAGCAGCTTGTCCATGTTCAGCATTTCCTGCTTGGTCGCGCCCAGCAGAGTGCGGATTTCGTCGGCTTTGTGCTCCAATGCGAGGGTGATGAAACCGAGATGGATCGTGCGAAGCAGCGCCGGAAACAGCGACGGGCCGAGCACCAGGACGCGGCAGTCGCGGCCGATGTCGTCGATCAGCCCGGGAATGCGTGCCACTTCCGCGTACAGCGCGTCGGTGGGCAGGTACATCACAGCAAACTCCACCGTGACCGGCGGATTGATATATTTCGCCGCGATCTTCTTCGCTTGCTCGCGCACCGCCCGGTCCAGCCGACGCGTCGCCTGGCGTTCGCCTTCGGCATCGCCCGCTTCCGACGCGGCAAGCAAACGCTCGTAGTCCTCCACAGGGAATTTCGCGTCGATCGGCAACAGCGGCTTGTCCTCGCCGCGCACCGGCATGATGACGACGAATTCCACCGCCTCGTCAGAATCCGGCCGCACCTTGCGGTTGGTTTCGTAACTCCCCGGCGGCAGTATGTCGTCGAGCATCGCGCGCACCTGCGTCTCACCCCAGCCGCCGCGCGTCTTCACGTTGGCAAATAGCCGCTTGATGTCGCCGATCTGCGCGGTGACCGCCTGCACGTCGCCCATCGCCTTCTGCACCGCGGCGAACTGATCGATCACCCGATTGAAACTCTCATTCATCTGCTTCTCCACCGCCGCGTGGAGCTGTTCATTCACCGTCTTATGAATTTCCGCCAGCTTGGTTTCGTTGCCTTCACGCAGCTCGCGCAGCTTCGCCTCGATCATGCCGCGCGTCGTTTCGAACTGCGTGCCGATTTGCTCTGCCGACTGCCGCTGCGACTCCACCAGCGCCAGCCGCAGTTCCCCCCGATCGCGTGACAGCACCGTGCGCATTTGCTCCATCGCCATGTCATAAGCACCGCGCAGGGCCATGATGCGTTCGGCGATACCGGTGTCGGATGCACGCAGCGCCACGCGGGTGGTTTCCGCTTCGGCGCGCGTGCCGGCCAACGATTGCTCGGCGAGCAAACGCAGCGCCGCCAGCGCGCGCGCCTGGCGGAGGACGATCAGCATCGCGCCGACCGCCGCACACGCCGCAACGACGGTCAACGCCATCAGAAGCAAAGACATGCACCGATTCCCCGGATCGTGGCGCGCGATTATGCGCTTTCCCGGAGATGGAAGGGAGCGGACCGACCCCGTTGCCGAGGCCGGCCCGTCTCCTGGCGACGCTTCAGAATGACGTGCTTCAGAATGACCTTGATCCTGACGATCACGATCACCATAATGCGGCGCAGGAGAAAACGATGTCTCCGAAGGCTCATCGTCTTGCTCCCTTGAAACGCCGGCCGGATCATCCCGACCGGCATTTCGCATTCCGGGGCATAAAGCTTAACAGAACGTCGCCGGCCGCTGCTTTACATACAAACGTATGGCCACCGCGCGTCCGGCCGCAACGATCGCCGCTAATGACACTTGAACGCTTCGAATGGCTCGCGACACGTCAGGCAACGATGCAGTGCCTTGCAGGGCGTCGAACCGAACGCGCTGAGTTGCTCCGTCTCCGCGCGCCCGCATAGCGGACACGCCGGCCGCGCACGGGCGCGATCAGGCGGCGCAATTCCCGCCTCGGCCAGCTTGCGACGGCCGGTTTCGGTGATCCAATCAGTGGACCACGCCGGCGCCAGCACCGTGCGCACCTTCGCGTCCGCGAAGCCGGCGCGTGCCAGTGCGTCGGCGACATCACACGCAATCGGCTGGGTCGCGGGACAGCCGCTATAGCTTGGGGTGATCGTCGCGACGATCGTGTCGCCATCGAGCGCGACGTCGCGCAGCATGCCCAAATCCGCAATGGTCAGCGCGGGAATTTCCGGGTCGGGCACCGCCGCCGCCGCCTCACGCGCGCGTGCCAGGCGATCGTCAGTGCTCACCACGTCGCCCCCGGATAGGCGCGCTGCATGAACTGCAGCTCGGCGAGCAGGTGGCCGAGGTGCTCGGTGTGGCGCCCGTACCGGCCGCCTGATTGCATCCAGCATTCGGCCGGGCGGATCAGCGTCGCGCGCGCCAGTGTGGCATAGATCGTCGCCTCCCAGGCAGGACGCAGGTCCGCCGGGTCCGGCAGCACGCCGGCATCGATCGTTGCGTGATCGGCGGCGTCAATTTCAAACACCTCGCCGGTGTAGGGCCACAGCGCATCCAACGCGTCCTGCGCGCGACGGCGCGATTCGGCAGTGCCGTCGCCCAGCCGGACCAGCCACTCGGCAGCGTGGCGCACGTGGTAGGCGGTTTCCTTCTCCGCCTTGGCGGCGATGGCGGCGAGGCCGGCGTGGGTCGATGCGGTCGCCGCGCGCCAGAACACGTCGCTGGCCGCGGAGACCAGTAGCAGGCGCGCGATGGTGAAGGCGAAGTCGCTGTTCGGCAGCTCCACGATCAGCGCGTTCCGCCAGGCGGGGGCATCGCGGAGATAGGCGAGCTGGTCCTCGGTCTGCCCGGTGAGCGCACCGGCTTCCGCGTACAGCAGCCGCGCCTGGCCGATCAGGTCGAGCGCGATGTTGGCCAGCGCGAGCTCTTCTTCCAGCAGCGGCGCATGGCCGGTCCATTCCGACGTGCGGTGGCCGAGGATCAGCGCGTCGTCGGCGCGGCGAAGCAGCGCGAGGACCAGTTCGTCATCTCCGCCAGCGCGGCGATCCAGGGCCTGGCCCCCCGCTTTCGCGGGGGTGACAGAGGACATCACATGTTCCCCACTTCGTCCGGCACTTCGTAGAACGTCGGGTGCCGGTAGATCTTCGAACCCGTCGGCTCGAACATCGTGTCCTTGTCCGTGGGATCGGATGCCGTGATCGCGGACGACGGGATCACCCAGATCGACAGCCCCTCCCCTCGGCGGGTGTAAACGTCGCGCGCCGCCTGCAGCGCCAGCGTCGCGTCCGCCGCGTGCACCGAGCCGACATGTTTGTGCGAAAGACCGTTGCGGCTGCGGATGAACACTTCCCAGAGCGGGGTCGGCGCGTCGGCCATGGTCATGCCGCCGCCCGCGCCGGCGTACGCTGCCTCTGCTTCGCGGCGTGGGCGAGCGCGGCCTCGCGCACCCAGGCGCCATCGTCATGCGCCTTGCGGCGGGCGGCGAGGCGCTCGCGGTTGCACGGCCCGTCGCCGGCCAGCACGCGGCGGAATTCCGCCCAGTCGATCTCGCCGAAGACCCAATGGCCCGCGGTCGCGTCGAAATGCAGGTCCGGGTCGGGGAAGGTCAGCCCGAGGTAGTGGCCCTGCGGCACCGTCGCATCGACGAATTTCTGCCGCAGCGCGTCGTTGGTGAAGCGCTTGATCTTCCAGCGCATCGACGCGTCGGAATGCTGGGACTGGGTGTCGGGCGGGCCGAACATCATCAGGCACGGCCACCACCAGCGGTTCAGCGCGTCCTGTGCCATCGCCTTTTGTTCCGGCGTGCCGCGGGCGAGCGTCAGCATGATCTCGTAGCCCTGGCGCTGATGGAAGGATTCCTCGCGGCAGATGCGGATCATCGCGCGGGCGTATGGGCCATACGAGCACCGGCACAGCGGGATCTGGTTCATGATCGCCGCGCCATCCACCAGCCAGCCGATCGCGCCGATGTCGGCCCAGGTCTGCGTCGGATAGTTGAAGATCGAGCTGTACTTGGCCTTGCCGGTCAGCAACTGGTCCACCAGTTCCTCGCGGCTGATCCCCAGCGTTTCAGCGGCGGCGTAGAGGTAAAGTCCGTGCCCGCCCTCGTCCTGCACCTTGGCCAGCAGCGCGGCCTTGCGGCGCAAGCTGGGCGCACGGGTGATCCAATTGCCCTCCGGCAGCATGCCGACGATTTCCGAATGCGCGTGTTGGCTGATCTGGCGGATCAGCGTGCGGCGATACGCCTCGGGCATCGAATCGTTCGGCTCGATGCGGTCCTCGGCGTCAATGCGGGCCTCGAAGCGGGCCGCTTCGGGGCTGGCGTCGGCAAGAACTGTCGGGGTGTTGAGTGCCTGGCTATACATGGCCGGGAATATGGCGCGGCGACCTGGGTAGGGGAAGGTGAGCCCGGCACCATTCCTGCGCCCTGCTCGGTTCCATCGCCGCGGAGTAGCGCTTGTCACCATGCGCACCGGGGAGTAGCCGACGGCTCGGGCTTGGACGAACCGAGGCCCGCGTGCGAACCTCGCGGCCGCGCGATACCGTGCCGGCCATCGGGAGGGCCTCCGTCCGATGAGTGACAGCGACATCAGGCTTCGCCCCAAGACCGCACCCAGGACGGCCCGGCCGCGCATGCACAAGGTCATCCTGCTCAATGACGACTACACGCCACGCGAATTCGTCGTGATGGTGCTGAAAGCGGAATTCCGCATGAGCGAGAGTCAGGCACACCGCGTGATGGTCACGGCACACAAACGCGGCGCCTGCGTCGTTGCCGTTTTCACCAAGGATCTTGCAGAATCGAAAGCAACACGCGCCATCGACGCCGCCCGCAAGCAGGGCTACCCGCTGATGTTCACCACCGAACCGGAAGAATAGCGCCCGCCGCCTCCCCTGCCCCACTCTTGCCTTTCCGACGCATCGGACGACACTTGCCCGCGACACGCAGAAGCGGGAGGGAACCATGGGCTACAAGATCGCGGTAATGGGCACGGGCGCAGTGGGCGGCTACGCTGGCGCGCATATGGCGCGGAACGGCGAGGACATCACCTTCATCGATTCCTGGCCCGAGAATGTCGAGACAATGCGCAGCAAGGGCCTGAAGATCTCCCACATCCGCGACGTGCCGGAATGGACCACGCCGGTGCGCGCGCTGCACGTGACGGACGCGCAGCAGCTTGCCAAGGAAAAGCCGATCGATATCGCGTTCGTCTGCATGAAGTCGTACGACACGCAATGGGCGACGACGCTGATTTCGCAATACCTGTCGCCGAATGGCTTCGTGGTGTCGTTGCAGAACTGCATGAACGAGGAGACGATCGCGTCCGTCGTCGGCTGGGGCCGCGTCGTCGGCTGCATCGCCAGCTCCATCACCGTCGATCTGTGCGAGCCGGGCCATGTGCGCCGCGCCGCGGGCAAAAGCGGCGACAAGCACACGGTGTTCCGCACCGGCGAAGTGCATGGCCGCATCACCGACCGCGTGCAGGAAATCCGCCGCCTGGTCGCGTACTCTGATTCCGCTCTGGCAACGACCAATCTTTGGGGCGAGCGCTGGTCGAAGCTGGTGACCAACGCGATGGCCAACGGCATGTCCGCCAGCACCGGGCTGATCAGCAAGGACATCCTGAGCAACGATGCGCTGCGCCGGTTCGGCGCCCGGCTCGGCAGCGAGGCGATCCGCGTCGGCCAGGCGCTCGGCTACGAACTGGAGGAAGTCCACCACATCGATCCGGAGATCATCGCCAAGGCCGGCGAAGGCGATCCCGCGGCAGTGCACGAATACGACGAGCATCGCCTGGCGGAAGTCAGCAAGGCGGGCGGCGGCGAACATCGCCCGTCGATGGGTCAGGACATGGTCAAGGGACGCCGTACCGAGATCGAGTTCCTCAACGGACTGATCGTGCGCAAAGGCGAGGAGATCGGCATCCCTACGCCGGCGAACGCGGCACTGACCGACATCGTGAAGCGCGTGGAGAGGGGCGAACTGAAGCCCGATCCGAAGCACCTGATCGATCTGCGGCTGAACTGATCATCTTGGCGCACGACGCTCGGTCATTGCGGGTCCGACACTAGCCGCGGCGGCCGAACCGAGACCGTTGCCACGGGGATTTGAGGTTCCCCCCATGTGGTGGGGGAACCACCTTGCTCCGGCTCGCGGCCGGGCCATGACAACGGCACGCGACCGCCTCGGTCGTGCCGCCACGCTGCCTGGTTTCACGAGGTGGCGTCCAGCTTGCGACCATAGCGGTGCACGCGCACCTTCTCTGCGGTCGCCAGGCCGCTGCCGATCATCGGTTCGACGACCGGCAGAAATTGCGTGATCTCGTCATCGGTATCGACGATTTCGATCATGATCGGCAGGTCCTCGGTCTGACGCAGTATGATGCGGCGCTCCTCGCTCGCTGGGCCGAAGGACAGGATGCCGCGCGTCACCATTGCGCCCGACAGTGCCATCGTACGAGCGCGCAGCACGATCCGATCGTACGGCGGCCGTCCTTCGAACGTGTCGTGGTGACCGATGAAAATGCGCAGCAGCGTGGCATCGCAGGGTGCTGCACGCATCGTCTCCTCGCCAAAATTGCCGGGCCTGAATTGCCGGGCCTGAATTGCCGGCCAGGCCAGTATGTCGCATGTGCCACCGCGCAAAGGCGCGATGCCGGTTGCCGAATCGGATGTGGCACCGCATGACAGACCGTTGCCTCACGCTGCCCCGGGAGACCAATGCTAACAATCCGCGCCTGCATGTTGGTGGCCGCCTTCGGCGCATTTGCCGGCTGTGCGTCGCCGCCGCCGAAACCGATCGCCGTCGCGCCATCGGCCCCACCCGCGACCGTCGATGGCATCTACCGCGGCACCAGCACGCGCTTTCAGGCGGACAACCGGAGCTGTCCACACCCCGGCGTCGTTACGTTATACGTACAGGACCACAAGTTCTCGTACCGCTGGGATTACAGCACCTGGGTCGATTCCAGCATCGATCCGGACGGAACGGTCCATGGTCAGGCCGACCGGATCACCCTCGCCGGCAAGCAGCACGACAGAATGCTTGATGGCGACGTTACCAACGGCCAGTGCGGCCTGCACTTCACCACAAAGCAACACGATTTCTGAGTTCAGAGGAACCGCAAGGCCAATCCGAACGTTGGCGTTCGCATCCTTGCGGAGGAAATTCGTCATGCGGGTACTGTTTGCCTCGGCTGCATTGGCACTTTGTTTCGGCACCGGTCTGGCGCCTGTTCCGGCCCACGCCAAAGGCTGCGTGAAGGGCGCGGTCGTCGGCGGCGTCGCCGGCCACATGGCGGACCATCACGGCGTAATGGGCGCCGGCGTCGGTTGTGCGATCGGTCACCACGAGGCGAACAAGGATCAGCACGCGACAAAGAGCGACACCGGATCAGATCAGTCGAAGCATTCCTGAGGGTTCGCCCATCGTCGCTGGGGGCGAACCCTCCGTCATTGCGAGTTTCCACCGGCCGGTGGCCGACTCGCCCTGGATGAAACTGTGACGGTCGCAGCGTAGGTTCTCCCCTCCCGTTGAGGGAGGGGTTGGGGGAGGGGTGCGTACATCCACCGACCGCGGATGTACGCACCCCTCCCCCAACCCCTCCCTCAAGGGGAGGGGAGGTTCTGTTTCTTGTTAGCAACAACAGAGGATTCTCTGCTTGCAATGACAGTTATCTTCGCTAACGCTGTTCGAGATCGCGCGCACCCAGCGTGCGGGCGCGGATCGCCTCCTCCGGGGCGGCGTGGCCGAAATCGGTGAACGCGCGCTTCACCGCATCCACCGTGGAGCCGAACACCTGCTTGCGATTCTCCCGCGCCCAGGTGTTGGACCCGGCAATCGTCGTCAACGACCCCTGGAAATGCGGCATCACGTAGCGCGCGAACAATTCATAACTGCGCATCGTCTGCTCGCGGGTGGCCCACTCATGCGCGCGGAACAGAATGCCGCCGAAACCACCCTGGCTGTACTCCAGCAGACGATGGATGCCGCGAATGACGGTTTCCGGCGAGCCAACCAGCGTGGTGCCCATCTTCACACCGTCGCGCAGCGGATCGTCGGCGCGACCAGGCGGACGGCCGAGCGTATCCTCGAAATAGGTCTGCGTCTCGATGCGCTCGCCCTTCTTTACGTCCATCAACGCTTGCTCATCGTCTTCCGCGATATGTGCATTGACCACGACGCGCCAGTTCTTGCGGTCCATGGTCTTGCCGTTCTTTGCGGCGGCCTCTTCGGCGATCTTCCATTGGCTGGCGAGCGCCTCTGGACCGCCCGGCAGGCCGGCACCGATCGACAGCACGCCCACGCCATGGGTACCCGCGGCGATCATCCCGAACGGGGTGATCGTGCTGGCGACGGCGATCTCGAAATGCGGATCGCTGTACGGCGCGAGATGCAGACGCGCGTCGCGCATCTCGAACCAGTCGGTCTTCATGGTAACCGGCTCTTCGCATTTCAGCAGCCGCATGATCGCGTCCATCGCCTGGAGCATGCGGGGCCGCTGCGTGCTGGGCTCGATGCCGAGCATATAGGCGTCGGAGGTGAGTGCGCCCGGTCCGCAGCCCATCATCGCGCGGCCGCGCGTCATGTGGTCGAGCTGCACGAAGCGCTGCGCCACCATGAACGGATGGTGGTAGGGCAGCGAGGTGACGCCGGTGCCGAGCTTGATGTGCTTGGTGCGTTCCGCCGCGGCGGCAATGATCAGTTCCGGCAACGCGATCAGTTCCCAGCCGGCGGAATGGTGTTCGCCGATCCAGGCCTCGTCGAAGCCAAGCCAGTCAAGCCACTCCAGTAATTCGACGTCGCGAGAGATCGCGAGCGTGGGGTTCTCACCAACACGGTGGAACGGGGCGAGGAAAATGCCGAACTTCATGCCGCGATGGGCCATGGGCGGGTACTCCGTGTCGATACGCGGGGTATCGTGCCCCGATCGTGCGGCGCAGCCAAGCCGCGCGGCACTGGCCGCAGGATCCCGCGCACGTCTGTCATGGCTGGCCTTGCGCCGGCCATCAGGGCACGGACGACCCAGCCGTCATTGCGAGGGACACAGTGACGCAGCAATCTCTCGAACGGGATTGCTTCGGCCCCGCGGGCCTCGCAACGACATGACACCAGGAGGGAACAGAAACATGCGTCTCGCAAACAAGATCGCGATCGTCAGCGGAGCGGCTTCGGGCATGGGTGCGGCGACCGCGCGGCGCTTTGCCCGAGAGGGCGCCAAGGTGGTCATTGCCGACCAACTGGAAGACGAAGGCCGCAAGCTCGCCGATGACATCAATGCCGCCAACACGCCAGGCGGCGAGGCGATGTTCATGCGCCTGGATGTCACCGACGAAGCGAACTGGAAGCAGGTGGTGGATGATACCGTGCGGCGTTACGGCCGGCTCGACATCCTGGTGAACAACGCCGGCATCAGCGGCAGCGCAGTGACAGACATGCTGGACACCGATGCATGGGACAAGCTGATGGCGGTGAACAGTCGCGGCGTGTTCCTGGGCACGAAGCATGCGGTGCTGACGATGAAGAACAGCGGCGGGGGGTCGATCGTCAATCTGTCGTCGATCTCCGGCAATACGGGTCAGACGATGACGCACATGGGCTACAATGCGTCGAAGGGCGCGGTGCGTACGCTGACCAAATCAACCGCGGTGCAGTTCGGTCGCGACGGCATCAGGGCCAATTCCGTACATCCGGGGCTAATGCCGCCGATGCGCACGTCCGGAGCAACTGCCGATCCGGTGGTGCGCGCGAAGATGCTGCAAGCCGTGCCGCTGCGCCGCGCCGGAGAAGTGGACGAAGTCGCCAACGCCATCTTGTTCCTGGCGTCGGACGAGGCGTCGTACGTCACGGGTGCCGAGCTCTACGTGGACGGCGGCTATCTCGCGGTGTGACAGGGAGATGGTACTGTCATTGCGAGTTGGCCGCCGGCCGGCGGCCGACCCGCCCTGGATGAAACTGCGACGGTCGCAGCGTAGGTTCTCCCCTCCCCTTGAGGGAGGGGGCCAGGGGGAGGGGTGCGTACATCCGCGGTCGGCGGATGGACGCACCCCTCCCCCAACCCCTCCCTCAAGGGGAGGGGGGAACAAAGCGTATCATCCAGGCGGATCAGCCGCCGCTGACCGGTGTCAACCCGCAATGACAAGCTCTCGCTTACACTGCAATCTCCACGCACACCGGCACGTGGTCGGAGCTTTGCGGCCAGTCGCGCGCCCCCTTCAGGACGATCTGCCGTTTCAGCGCGCCTTGCAGGTCGTGCGTGACCCACACATGGTCCAGGCGCCGACCGCGATCCGACGCGCGCCAGTCGCGGTTACGATAAGACCACCATGTGTAGAGCTTCTGGTCCGCCGGCACGAAATGCCTGACGGCATCGACGAAGCCGGTCGCCAGCCAGGCATTCAGTCCCGCAGTTTCCACCGGCGTGTGGCTCACCACATCAAGCAACTGCTTGTGGCTCCAGACATCATGTTCCAGCGGCGCGATGTTCAAATCGCCTACGATGACCGACCGCGCCAGCCCGGTGCGCGCGGCGAACCAGTTGCGCGTTTCCGCAATAAAATCGAGTTTGTGCGCGAACTTCACGTTCTGCGTCCGGTCGGGGACGTCGCCACCCGCCGGCACGTAGAAATTATGCACCTCCACCGGACCGCCCTTCGCATCCACCAGAACCGCAAGATGCCGGCAGTCGCTTTTGGCGCACCAGTCGGGCGCGATATCGTGCACCTCGATCGGCCGGCGCGAGAAGATCGCCACGCCGTTATAGCCCTTCATGCCACGGAACGCCGCGTGCTTGAACCCAAGCGCGGCGGGCGCATCGACGGGGAACAACTCGTCGGGGACCTTGGTCTCCTGCAGGCACAGCACGTCGGGATCGAGCGCCGCCACCAGCTCCTTCAACAGTGCCAGCCGCAGCCGGACCGAGTTGATGTTCCAGGTTACGACGCGAAGTTTCCCCCCCGGAACCTTCCCCCCCGCGCGCGGCATCAGGCGATGCGGGTGCGCACCGTGCCGACGCCCTCCACGACGCCTTCCAGCAGATCGCCGCGCTGCACCGCCGCGACGCACTCCGGCGTGCCGGTGAAGATCAGGTCGCCCGGGGCCAGGCGCACCAGGCGCGACAGGTAGGCGATCGTCTCCGGGATGTCCCAGATCATCTTCGACAGGTCGGAGGTCTGCCGCACCTTGCCGTTCACCTTCAGCTCGATCAGCCCCTTGGCGGGATGGCCGATCTTCGCCGCCGGCACCATGAGCCCGGTCGGCGCGGAGGCGTCGAAGCCCTTGCCCATATCCCAGGGCTTGCCTTCCTTCTTCGCGGCATTCTGCAAGTCGCGGCGGGTCATGTCCAGGCCGGCGGCATAGCCCCAGACGTGGCGCAGGGCATCGGCTTCCTCGATATCGACGCCGCCCTCGGCCAGCGCGACCACCAGCTCCATCTCATGGTGCAGGCTGTTGGACTGCGGGGGATACGGCATGTCGGCGTCGCCGGTGAGCAGCGCGTCGGCCGGCTTCATGAAGAAGAACGGCGGCTCGCGATCCGGGTCGCTGCCCATCTCGCGGGCATGCTCTGCGTAGTTGCGGCCGACGCAGAAGATGCGGCGCACCGGGAAGGCACCGCCGCCGGCAACGGGAACCGAGGCGACGGCGGGCGGCGGAATAACGAAATCGGCCATGGATGTAGAACCTTGCGCGTTGACGCGACGGAACTTAGCGGCCGGTCCCGGCTCGGGGAAGTGCTGCGAAGGCGAAAAAAAGGCCCGACCGGTGAAGGTCGGGCCCTAAGGAAGGTCCGGGTTGACCTGGGCCATGGAGACCCAGCCAGCCGACGCGGGTGTTGGGGCAGCGGCGACTGACAGACCCCATTTCGCACGTGCAGCGTCACCGGTCTGTGAACCAGCTCACACGTTTCGCACTAAATTACGGGAACAAGCCACGAACGTTTTTCGCGCTACGCACCCGCTCCACGCCGATCGCCATCGCCGCGGTGCGGTGCGTCACGCCGTCATGCTCTACCCGCGCCAGCACCTGCTGGAATGCCTTCTGCAGCACATGATACAGCCGGTGCATCACCTCCGCCTCATCCCAGAAGAGCTGCTGGAGGTCCTGCACCCACTCGAAATAGCTGACGACCACGCCGCCGGCGTTGCACAGGATGTCGGGGATGACGAAGATCTCGCGCTGCCGCTGTGCCAGCACCTCGTCGGCGTCCGGCGTGGTCGGACCATTGGCGCCTTCCGCCAGCACGCGGCATTGCAGACGCGCCGCCATGTCGGCGTCGATGACGCGTTCCAGCGCGGCCGGCACCAACACGTCGCATTTCTGCGCGAGCAGCGCGCGCGGATCGAAGCTGAGCTGGTTGGAAAAGCCGGCCAGCACGCCCTTCGCCGCCGTGTGCTCGATCAGCGCATTCACGTCGAGGCCGCGCGGATCGTAGTAGCAGGCGGTGTGGTCGGACACGCCGACGATGCGCATGCCGCGCTCGGCCAGCGACTGCGCGCTGACGCTGCCGACATTGCCGAAGCCCTGCACGATGGCCGTCGCACCGGACGGGTTCAGGCCGATCTTCTCGCACGCGCGTTCCACCAGGAAGCCGACGCCGCGGCCGGTGGCCTCGCGCCGGCCCTCGGTGCCGCCTGACGCGACCGGCTTGCCGGTGACGATCTCCATCACCGTGCGGCCCTGGTACATCGAATACGTGTCCATGAACCAGGCCATCACCTGCTCGTTGGTGCCCATGTCGGGCGCCATCACGTCGGTGTGGGGGCCGACGAACGGGATCATCTCCTGCATGTAGCGGCGGGACACGTTCTCCAGCTCGTGCCGCGACAGGGCGCGCGGATCGACGGCGACGCCGCCCTTGGCGCCGCCATAGGGCAGGTTGGTCAGGGCGCATTTCCAGCTCATCCAGATCGCCAGCGCGGCGACCTCGCCGATGTCGAGGTCGGCGGAAAAGCGCGTGCCGCCCTTGGTGGGGCCGCGCGTCAGGTGGTGCTGCACGCGATAGCCGTGGAACACGGCGAGGCTGCCGTCGTCGCGATGGATCGGGCAGGCGACGGCGACGGCGCGCTTCGGGTAGAGCAAGCGCTCGCGTTCGTCGGCGGGGATTTCCAGATGGTCGGCAATTACCCGGAACTGGTCACGGGCCATCTCGAACACCGGCCCGGTGTAGATTGTCATCCGCTTCCTCCTGGTGGTCTGGCGGGGGAGGATATGGTGTCGGGAGGCGATGTTTTCCGCTGGACTTGCGCCCACGCAACAGCGCCTCGCCGGCGTTGCATGGGCATTGCCCGACGGAGGAAGGCGGCCGGGGTGCGGGTGGCGGGAAAGAAAGGTTATTCGCCACAGATGCACACAGATTCACGCGGATAGGACCGGGGGAGACGAAGCAGTGCGGCTCGTCAGGCGCTTAGCCAGGCGGGTTGAGCCGTGAACCCGCATGACGGGCCCGGAGCCATCCGTGTGCACTTGTGTGCATCTGTGGTCGCAAATTCTTGCTTCGCGGCGAACCGCACCGTCTTGTCTCGCATGGCCGGCGTGCGGCGGGACAGGAAACCCGCGGCCGGGACGCCTGCGGAGGCTCGCTGGTTGACGAGCCGCCGTTCCAGGCGGTCAAGCTATGCCGCGGTGGGGTGAGGCCCAGTTTGTTCCGCAGGACGGTCGAGCCGGGCCAGGTGTAGGGATCGGCCTCGCTTGCTGCACGGCCGGGTTTGCGGCTGCGACAAGGATGTCGGCGCGGCAGCGCACTGCCGTTCAGGCGACACGCGTCCTGTTGGCATTTGCGTAGGAGCCTGGCTGCGTCGTACGAACTAATCGCTGCAGTTATGCATCACCAGGCCCGAGGCGACCGAGCACTTTGCCCCGTGGTCTTTCAGGAATTGCGCGACTTTGACAAACCCGATCGATGCGGCCATCCCGCGTGCCGTAGCGCCATTGAACGCGGCATTGACATCTGCCTTGTGATCAACAAGGAATGTAACGACTTCAAGTGCCGTAGCGTCTGAGTATTTGGGTGGATACCACTCCATACAAGGAAAGAAAATTGGCCGGTATCCCTGACCGGTAACAGCGTTTACATCCGCACCACTCTCCACGAGCACCTTTATCTTTGCGAAATTTCCGTCGAATGCGGCAAAGATTAATGCAGTGGAACCGTCGTTGGCACGCTTCGCGTTTACGTCGGCGCCTGCCTTGATCAGCGCCACTGCGACCGGAGCCGAATTCGTCAGGATAAGCGCCGTCAAACCATTCTTGCTGTCATTCGGGTTTTCGCCCTTGGCCAGCAATTCACTCACTAACTTTACATCGCCCTTTTCGGCGGCATCAGCCAACTCTCCGGCCCAGGCTGCGCTGGATAGGCAGAGCAGCGCCACAGCAATCAGGGTTCGATATAAGATCCATTTGCGGCGCTTTGCCATCTTCGTGCCCCCTGATGACGCTTTTGTCCCGAATTCCTCTGATGAGCGGGTGATCCGCCCAATCCGGAAGTCGAACATGCCGACAAGCTACCTATTGTCAACCAGCGGCCCAAGCGACTTCGGCTGGCGGAGCCTGCTTTTTCCCAGCCCCCCGGTAAGCTGCACCTTGTGCAACGGCCGGTGCTTTCCAGACGTGGGCCATCCCTCAGTATGAGTGATCGCGAAATAGGTGTTCGCCTCGTCCGTCGAGCTTGCCCGACAGGCCCAGCCCTACCGCGCGATCCGTCACCCCGGGCGGCGGCGGCGAGCCATGCCGAGACCGGCGAGCCCCACCGCCAGGATCGCCAACGTTTCAGGTTCCGGCGCGTTGGTCCGCACCTCGAGGTCCAACTGATCGGCGCCGATGCTCTCGGCGAAATACAGGCCCGAGCCGAGGTTCGAACAATCCCATCGGTCGGTGCCGCCGCTGGTGCAACTGATTCCATCCAGCGCAAAGCTGTCGAAGTCGCCGAGCAAACCGGAGAAGTCCAGGATATCGAAACTGTCGCCGGCCGCGAGCGTGAAGCCGCCCAGCAGGTCCACCGCCAGTTCCCCATCGATCGCGGCGTCGCCGCTGATCGTGAGGTTGCCGAACTCTCCAACGCTGGTGCCCGAGATCTGGATATCGAGCGTGCCCGCGCTGGTCTGCACGAAATTCCCGAAGATGTCCTGCGAGGACACCGGCCGCAGATCGCCGGCGTTGGTCACGGTGCCGCTGCCGCCATTCACCGTAATGCTCTCGTCCAGTGCCTGGTTGCCGCTGCCGAACAACAGGTTGCCATTGGCGATGTTGATGCCGCCACCTGCGAGCGTGCCGAACACGTGGCCGCTGCCGCCGTTGATGATGGCGTCCTGGTAATCGATCTCGATGTTGCCGGAGATCACGCCGCTATTGGTGATCGGCCCGATCAGCCCGACGCTTCTGATTGCCGTGGGACCGCTGATCGTTCCGGTGTTGGTGACCGAGCCGATCGTCCCGACGTTGTTGATTCCATAAAAATCGACGCCGCTGATCGTGCCGCTGTTGGTCAACGTGCTCATGACGCCGTAATTGGTCACCCCCTGGGTGCCGCCGGCGATCGTCCCGAAATTCGTCAGCGTGTCGATCTGATAGGCCGTGGTCGGGCCGTTGGTCACGCCCGCCTGACCGCCGACGATCAGGCCATTGTTGGTCAACGTGCCAATTGAACCGCTGCTGCCGATCCCGGCGAAGCTCTGCCCGCTGATCGTGCCGTTGTTGGTCAGCATGCCGATCGCTTGCCGGTTCTGCACGCCGGAGCCGCCGCCGCTGATCGTGCCGCTGTTGGTCAGCAGGCCGATGGTCGCCTGGCCCGATCCCCCCGACGTGTTCAGGATACCGGCAACGCCGGCGCCGCCGCTGATGGTGCCGCTGTTGCTCAATTCGCCGATCGAGCCGTTATTTTGCACCCCGGTGCTGCCGCCGCTGATGACACCGCTGTTGCTCAGCAGCGTGACCGATTGGCCGCTGACGACCACGACGCCGACGGCGCCCGTGATGCCGCCCGCGTTGCCGATGCTCGTGGCAGGGCACGCCAACACATCGACGCCGGGACTGGTCCCGCCGGCCACGGCACCGGAGGTGGTGACGGTGATGTCGCCGCCGTCGCTGGCGACCGGTCCCGAGGGACCGGAGATGACCTGGGAAGTGGCGATACAACTGGCCAGGGCCGCACTGCCGGGCAATGTCAGCCCGGCCAGCGCGACAAGGGACACGCCGCCCCACAGCGCTGCGCGCAAGCTGCGCGGGCGAACCGGCAGGGCCGGCATCGCCACCCCGATCGCAACGACTGCAATGCCGCTTGCCGGCGACACGGAATGATGGCGAAGGCTCTCGTCTTGCATCGACATGGATTCGTAACTTTTGTTGTGAGGCGGCAAGCGATGGTTCGCCACCCCAATTGTCACGAGGTTCAAATAATTGTCAAACCGGTACGTGCTTACCGCGCCGTGCCTGACCCATCGCTGCGACAACATGCGGCGCTGTGGTCGGTCGTCGCCGGCGCAGACCGGCAAAGCCCGTCGTTGGAAGCGGCACCCGTCGGGGTCCGCCGCGGGTCGGCTTGTCGCGGCGCGGCGGGTCGTGAATGATCGGTGCCCCCAGGCTTTGATCCGGAGAACGCAGTGACGACGTCAGGAACGCCCGGCTTCGAGTGCGAGGCCGCGCATGCGTTGTTGCGCAGCCGCAATCGCGACGACGCGCTGGATGCGCCAGCGCAGTGGAACGCTGTGCTGGAGACCATCCTCAACCATCGTTCGGTGCGCGGCTTCCTCCCGGACGCCCTGCCGGACGGCACGCTGGAGCTGCTGGTGGCGGCGGCGCAGTCCGCGTCCACGTCTTCGAATTTGCAGCTCTGGAGCGTCGTGGCGGTGCAGGAGCCCGCACGCAAATCCCGCCTCGCCACGCTGGCCGGCGATCAGCAGTTCATCCGCGACGCGCCGCTGCTCCTGGTCTGGCTGGCCGACCTGGCGCGCATCGACGGCATCGCCGCGCAGCGTCAACAAAGCGTCGAGGGCACGCAGTACCTGGAGGAATTCATCGTCGGCGTGGTCGATGCCGCGCTGGCGGCGCAGAGCGCGCTGCTCGCCGCGGAGTCGCTCGGGCTGGGCGGGGTTTACATCGGCGCGATGCGCAACCTGCCGGAAGCAATCGCGGACGCGCTGAAGCTGCCGCCGCACGTGTTCGCGGTGTTCGGCATGGCGATCGGCTGGCCCGATCCGGCGAGGGCCACGGACATCAAGCCACGTCTGCCGCAGCGCGTGGTGCTGCACCGGGAGACGTATGACGCGGCGGCCAAGTCCGACGGGATCGCGGAATACGACGCGATCATGCGCGAGTTCCAGGCCGAGCAAGGCATGCGGCTAACCGACTGGAGCGTGC
Source organism: Acetobacteraceae bacterium (assembly GCA_036489395.1). Lineage (GTDB taxonomy): Bacteria > Pseudomonadota > Alphaproteobacteria > Acetobacterales > Acetobacteraceae > JASHVB01. Next base: position 29,001 of record DASXFW010000374.1, read on the forward strand.
AGTGCATCGCCCGCGTGAAGGACGCCGCGGCGCTGCGCGGCCGCGACCGCATGCGCGAGGCGCTGCGGAACCTGGGGTTCGAGTTGCGGTAGCAGCCCCATGTCTCATTGCAGGTTGTCACCGACCGTAGGTGGCCCACCCGCCCTGGATGAAACGGCGTCGGCCGGAGCGTAAGTCTCCCCTCCCCTTGAGGGAGGGGTTGGGGGAGGGGTGCGTAAATCCGCCGACCGCGG
>DASXFW010000066.1:0-9985 GCA_036489395.1 Acetobacteraceae bacterium
TCCCCTTGAGGGAGGGGTTGGGGGAGGGGTGCGTACATCCACGGTCGTTGGATGTACGCACCCCTCCCCCAACCCCTCCCTCAAGGGGAGGGGGGAACCTACGTCAGGCCGTCGGCGCCGTTTCATCCAGGGCGGGTCGGCAGCCGGCCGGCGGCCAACTCGCAATGACAGGGGGCCGACGTGTCATTCAGGGCGGGTCGGTGCGTCGGCCGGTGGCAACTCGCAATGACAGAATCGCCCGCAGCCCGCCTTCCGGGCGGTTGGCCAGCACGATCTCCCCGCCATGCGCCTGCACGATTGCCTGTGCGATCGACAGACCCAGCCCCGCGCCACCGGTGTCGCGGCTGCGCGATTCCTCCAGCCGGTGGAACGGCTCGAACACGCGCTGCAATTCCCCTTCCGGGATGCCGGGACCATCGTCATCCACTATGATCCGCACCGCGTCCGGCGCCGCCTCAACCCCTGCCTGCGCGCCGCCACCATACTTCAACGCGTTGTCGATCAGGTTGCCGATCGCGCGGCGCAGCGCACCCGACTGACACTCCAGCACCGCGGGTTCCGCGTGTGTCATCGAGACCTTCAATCCCGCATCCGCCATGTCATCGACGATCGCGCCGACCAGCGCGGCAACATCGATCCGCCGCATCGGTTCGCTCGCGGTCTGATCGCGCGCGAAGCTGAGCGTGGCGCCGACCATCGTGTCGGCTTCATCCAGCGTGCCCAGCATCCGCTCGCGTTCCTCGCTCTCCGGCAGTGCCTCGGTCCGCAGGCGCAGCAGCGTCAACGGCGTGCGCAGGTCGTGCGACAGCGCCGCTAACATGCGCGTGCGATTCTCCAGCACCCGTTGCAGCCGTGCCTGCATGGTGTTGAACGACTGCGCCGCCTGGCGCATTTCCAGGCTGCCCGCTTCGGCGATCGGCGGTGCGTTCACGTCGCGCCCCAGGCGTTCGGCTGCCGCGGACATCATGCCCAGCGGCGCGGTGACCCGGCGCACCGCCCAGGCCGATGCGGCGACGACTATCACCGTCATGATCGCCATCGCGGCGATGAACGGCCACGACACCAGCGGCTCGACCGGCGGCAATCCGGCGTCGAAACTCAGCCACTGCCCGTCGGACAATTGCATCGTGGCATCCAGTGCGTGCCACGGCGGCGGCGGCGCCATCCAGAACCCCATCCACGGCCCCCGCATCGGGTGGTGGAATCCAGGACGCGGCGGACCGGCCGGCACTACCGTTACCCGCAGATTCCGAGCCAGCGCCAGCGGAAGTTGTGCGGCGAGGTAGTCGCGCACCGGCCCGTCCTCGTCATCGATCGGCGGCGGCCGCGCCGACAGCGTGACGCGCAGCGTTGCATCGCGCGCGGCGGCAACGATGCGGTCGCGCCAGGCCGGCGGCGTCTCGTCGATCAGCCGCGCCAGGTTGGCGATGCGCTGCGTCGCCGCGAGGCCGCCGACCGCGCGCACCGCCTCGGCGCGGTTGTTGGCATAGATCCACGAGCCGATGACATGCGACACCAGCATGCCGCCGAGCAGAATCCACAGCATCTGCCAGAACAAGGTGCGGGGCAGCAGACGGGTCATGATTTGCTGACGGCGGCAGAGAACATGTAGCCGCCGCCCCAGATCGTCTTGATGATGCGCGGCTCGGCCGGGTCATGTTCCAGTTTCTTGCGCAGCCGGCTGACCTGCGTGTCGATGCTGCGGTCGAACGCGGCGGCGGCTCGGCCGCGCGCGAGGTCCAGCAACTGGTCGCGCGTCAGCACGCGTTGCGGGCGTTCCACCAACACGAGCAGCAGCTCGTATTCGCCGGTGCTGAGCGGCACGGTGACGCCGTCGTCGCGTTGCAGGTCGCGGCTTTCGGTGTTCAGCACCCAGCGATCGAAGCGGAAGCGCGGCGTGGGCGGTGGCGGATCGGCGGCGGTCGGTAGGCGATGCGCGCGGCGCAGCACCGCGCGGATGCGGGCGATCAGCTCGCGACTGCCGAACGGTTTCGGCAGGTAGTCGTCGGCGCCCATTTCCAGGCCGATGACGCGGTCCACCTCCTCGCCCTTGGCGGTGAGCATGATGATCGGCACGTCGCTGTCGGCGCGGATGCGGCGGCACAGCGACAGGCCGTCCTCGCCGGGCAGCATCAGGTCGAGCAGGATCAAATCGAAACGGCCGTCGGCCAGCGCGCGCTGCACGGCGCGGCCATCGGCGGCGGCGGTGACGCGGAAGCCCTCGCGGGTCAGCGCGCGGCCGACAAGCTCGCGGATCTCGCGATGGTCATCGACGATCAGGATGTGCGGCGAGGCGTCCATGGGCGGAGCATAGGCGATCGGCACGGGCCGCCCGACAGCGAATGTGTGACGCGGTGTGGCGGGGGGCGCGGTTGACACATCCTGGCACAATTTCCGCGCTGGACGACAAACGCCGGTGACAGTTGCGCTCCAGGTTGTTGCGTGGCGGCGGCTGGTGCCGTCGCCGGACAAAGGAGAGAGAACCCGATGAAAAAGATGTTGGCGGCCGCCACCATGGTGGCAATGCTGGGCGGCGCAGCCGGCGTTGCGATCGCGCAGCCGGCCGGACCTGGACCAATGGGACCTGGGCCGATGGGCCCCGGCTCGATGGGCTTCATGCACGGTCCGCACGGGCCGGGCTTCCACGATCCCGCCGCGCGCCTGGAACACCTGAAGACCGAGCTTGGCATCCGGCAGGATCAGCAGCCGGCGTGGGACGCCTATGTGAAGGCCGTGCGCGACAACGCAGAGCAAATGCGCAGCCTGCACGCAAGCGTGGACCCCGAGGCGTTGCGCGCGATGTCCTGGCAGGACCTGCAAACCTTCAAAGCGAAGATGCACGACCGCGAGGCGGCGTCGTTCCGCACGGAGCAGACGGCGGCGACGAAGCTGCTGGCCGCGCTGGACGATGGCCAGAAGACTCAGGCGCTGCTGCCGGTTCTGCTGCACGTTCACGGGCCGGGCATGTTCCGGCATGGTCCGGGCATGTGGGGCGGCGGACCGGACGCGCATCCGTAAACGCATTCGCAACCGTGTCATGGCCGGGCTCGGCCCGGCCACTCACGTCTGTGCCGCGTGCTCTGTTGCAAGACATGAATGGCCAGCCTGCGCCGGCCATGACACGAAGCGTTTGGCCATCGTGCGGATCATTCCGGCGTGATGTTTCGCCGTGGTGTTGTCCCCCGCAGCCGCTGCCTATAAGAACCCGGCAACGCGGTGAAACGCCGCGCGCGTCCGGGAGGATTTGGATTGGCCACATTGACCTTGCGCAAGCTGCGCAAAAGCTTCGGTCCGCTGGAAGTTATCCCACAGATCGATCTCGACGTGGCAGAGCATGAATTCGTCGTGCTGGTGGGCCCCAGCGGCTGTGGCAAGAGCACGATCCTGCGCATGATCGCCGGCCTGGAAGAACCGACCGGCGGCGACATCATCATCGACGGCACCGTGGTGACCGAGCGCGAACCGAAAGACCGCGACATCGCCATGGTCTTTCAGGATTACGCGCTGTATCCGCACATGACGGTGGCGGACAACATGGCCTTCGCGCTGCGCTATCGCCACGTGAAGCGTGCCGACATCCGCCGCCGCGTCGCCGACGTCGCGCGCATGCTGGAGATCGAGCCGCTGCTGCAACGCACGCCACGCCAGCTTTCCGGCGGACAGCGTCAGCGCGTCGCCATGGGCCGCGCGATCGTGCGCGATCCAAAGTTGTTTCTGTTTGACGAACCGCTGTCCAACCTGGATGCGAAGCTGCGCGTGCAGATGCGCACCGAGTTACGCAAGCTGCGCGTCGCGGTGCCGACCACGACGATCTACGTCACGCACGACCAGGTGGAGGCGATGACCTTGGCCGACCGCATCGTCATCCTGAACCAGGGGCGTATCGAGCAGATTGGCACGCCGGAGGAAGTGTACGAGACGCCGGCGTCGGCGTTCGTCGCCAGCTTCATCGGTGCGCCGGCGATGAACCTGCTGCCGGCGCGACTGGAACATGGGCAAGTGACGCTGGCCGACGGTACGGCGCTGCCCTGCGCGCGTGACGGTGCACGCGACATCTGGTGCGGCGTGCGGCCTGAGGACCTCGGCTGGGTGCCGCCCGGAACCACGGCGTCCGGACCTTGCCTGCGCGGCACCGCGCTGACCGTCGAGCCATTGGGCGCCGACACGCTGGTCACCGCGCACATTGCCGACACCGAGATCGCCTGCCGGCTGCCGCCACGCAGCGTGCGCCGCGCGGGTGAAGCGCTGACCCTGACTCTGAATGCCGCGTCGCTGCACGTGTTCGATCGTGCCGACGGACGCCGTCTATAACAAATCGGGAGGAGAGAACCCCATGAAGCGACGCACATTCCTGGCCGCTGGCGCCGCCGCGGCCGCCCTGGCTCGACCCGCCATCGCGCAGAGCAGTAAGAAGCTGACGTTCCTGAGCTGGAACATCATCGACCAGGCGGCGCTGTTCAAAGTATGGTTCGCCGAGTTCAGCAAGATGCATCCCGGTGTGGAGATCGAATGGCTGGACAAGAAGGGTCCGGACGTCGCGCCATTCTATCAGACGCAATTGATCGCCGGCACGCCGCCCGATGTGGTCGATCTGCAAGGCGGCCTCGGCATCGAATACGCGGCGGAGGGCGCGTTATTGGACCTGACGCCTTACCTGAGCGCACATCCCGACGTGAAGGCGCGCTTCAATGCCGACTACATGAAAAACTGGGTCTGGGAAGGCAAGCAATGGCTGATCCCCTTCTACGTCGCCAAGTCCCTGCTGTTCTTTAACAAGCCATTGTTCAAGAAGGCCGGCCTTGATGGTCCCGCAACCACACCCGATGATCTGCTGTCGTACGCGGCAAAGATCGGCGCCGGCGGCAACGACCAGACCGGCTTCCTGACCCTGAACTTCGACTGGCTCTACTGGGCCCTGTTCCGCATGAACAACGTCGAGTTCCTGACCGAGGACATGAAGCAGGTCGCGTTCAACACGCCGCAAATGGCCGAGGTCACCGGCCGCTTCGCCAAGGCCACCGCCGGCACGGCGATCAACAAGATCTCCTGGACGGGCCGCTGGATCGAGCCGCTGGGCGCTTTCGCATCCGGCCAGGTGGGCATGCTGAACGCACACTCCTCCGCGTATTTCTTCCTGAAGGGACAGGCGGCGTGGCTCAACGCGGACACGCTCGGCATCGCCGAGCTTCCCGGCAACTGGTCGGTGCCGTCGCTGCATGGCTATGCGATCTCCAAGGGCAGCAAGAACCCCGATCTGGCCTGGGATTTCATCTCGTTCTGCACCGCGAAGAAGCAGGCGCAGCAGATGGCCGACAGCCGCCGCATCCTGACGGCCTATACCGACGTGGACAACGCGCTGATGGCCAATGTGCAGAAGCAGGAGCCGCTGGCGTATGAAGTGCTGAAGACGCAGTTGGAATACACCGACAAGCTTTGCGGCAACTGGCCGCTGCCGAACGACAGCCGCATCAAGGACGCGTTCTACCCCGAATTGCAGAACGCCCTGCTCGGCCGCAAGGACCCGAAGGACGCGCTGGATACCGCCGCCCACAAGGTCCAGCGCGAGCTGAGGCGCGCGTGAGGGCAAGCCGCCGCTCACGGCAGGCGGTGGTGGCCGCCTGCTTCCTCGCGCCATCGCTGCTGTTGTTCTTCGTCTATCGCATCCTGCCGCTGGCGTGGAACGTCCTGCTGTCGTTCGAGTACTGGTCGCCGCTGCGCCCGGCCACCTGGGCCGGGTGGGACAACTACGCGGAGATGCTGCACGACGACGACGTGTTCTGGACGGCGCTGTGGAACACGCTGATCTTCCTCGGTTCGCAGCCGATCGCCATCGCGCTGGCGCTCGGCATCGCGCTGCTGGTGAACAGCGATTTGAAGGGGGCGAGCGTCTATCGGACTATCGTGTTTCTGTCATATCCGCTGATGACGGTTGCGGTCGCGATCATCTGGCATCTGATGTATAATGAACGGGGTGGGCTGATCAATTACGTGCTGCGCCAGCTTGGCATCATCCATCAGCCGATCGCGTTCCTTGACTCGTTCGCGTGGGCGCTGCCCAGCACGATCGTCGCGAATACCTGGCAGGTGCTGGGGTTCTTCATGATCGTGCTGCTGTCGGGATTGCAGAACATCCCGCCGCATCTGTATGAAGCGGCCCGGGTGGACGGTGCGCCAGCTTACGCGCGTTTCTTCCGCATCACGGTGCCGATGCTGCGCCCGGCGCTGTTTCTGTGCTTCGTGATCGGCATCCTGAACTCGTTTTCCGCCTTCGACCTGGTGTACGTGATGACCAACGGTGGGCCGGGCCATGCGACCGAGCTGCTGATCACCTACATCTACAAACAGGCGTTCGGCGAGACGCGCTTCGACTACGCCGCGGCCCTGACCATGGCGCAGTTCGTCATGCTGCTGCTGCTGACGTGGATCGCGCACCGCGCGGTGGGTGGTAACGCGGGAGCGATCGAATGACCCAGGTTACGAATCTCCCCCTCCCCTTGAGGGAGGGGGTTAGGGGGAGGGGTGCGTGCAGCCTCCGTCCGCGGATGTTCGCACCCCTCCCCCTAACCCCCTCCCTCAAGGGGAGGGGGAATGGATCCATGCCATGACCCGACGCGACCGACAGGTGCTGTGGCTGCGGCATGCCGCGCTGGTGGTGATCTCCGTCATCATGCTCGCGCCGTTCTACTGGGTGCTGAAGGCGTCGATCACCGGCGAGAACATCTACAACTATCCGCCGCATCTTTGGCCGGTACGACCCAATCTCTTCAATTACGTCGATGTCTGGTACCTGATCCCCTTCCCGCGCTATCTGCTCAACAGTGTGATCGTGTCGCTGATCGCGGTGGCCGGAAACCTGGTGCTGAACGCGATCGCCGGATACGCGCTGACCCTGCCGTTCGTCGGCCGCCGCGCGGTGCTCGTGCTGCTGCTGTCCTGTACATTGATCCCGTTTCAGGCGACGATCATCCCCGCGTATCTGATCACTGCGCATCTGCATTTGCTGAACTCGTATCTCGGCCTGGCGCTGCCGCTGCTTTCCACCATCGTCTGCATCTTCGTGTTCAAGGCGAGCTTCGATGCCGTGCCACGCTCCCTGATCGATGCCGCGCGGATCGACGGGCTGAGCGAGCTGCGCATCCTGATGCGCGTGATGCTGCCGCTGTCCACCGCGGCGATCGCCACCAACGTGGTGCTGTCGTTCATCTGGTCGTGGAACAACTTCCTCTGGCCGCTGATCATCACCCGCACGCAGGACATGCAGACGTTGCCATTGGGATTGGCGCGCTTCCTGTCCTACATGGAGGACACCACCGCGGCACTTTACGCCTTCGTCGTCATGGTACTGGCACCGGGGTTGCTGGTGTTCCTGATGGCGCAGGGCGCGTTCATGCGCGGCCTGACCACGGGGGCGACCAAGGGATGACCTGGCGCCGTATTCTGCTGAGCCGCTTCTTTGTTGTGCCGACACTGATCGTCGTCGTGGTGGTCGCGTGGAACAGCTACGTCACGCTGCACGCGCACGGCCTGTTGGCGGGCCGCGTCATCGATGCGTCCGGCAATCCGGTCGCCGGCGCCACCGTCATTCTGTTCACGCACGACTTCGTCACCCAGGTGGAGAAAGGCCGGACGCGCACCAACGCCGCGGGCGATTTCCAATTTGACGACAACGACTCTCATCTGATCCAGTTACAGGCGGAGCAGGGCAAGGCAAGCTCGCGCCGCATCACCGTCCGCCTGTGGTTCCGCGCGCAGGACCGTGTGCTGACGAAGCCGTTGCGTCTTGCGCCAGGAGCCTGATGATGCGCGCAGTGACAGACAGGAGGTGTCCATGGGCATCACCGTGCAGACCGTCCGCCCCGGCTTCGTGGCCGAGATCGGCGGGCTCGACCTCTCCCTCGCCATCGCGCCCGGCGACATGGATACGCTGTGGGACGCATCCGACGAACACGCGATCCTGATCTTCCGCGGCCAGCATCTGAGCGACGCGCAGCAGATCGCGTTCACCGAGAATTTTGGCCAACCGGAGCGCTACGTCTTTTCCTACAGCACGCAGGTGAAGCTGCGGCTGGAACGGCCGGAGATGGCGGACGTATCGAATCTCGATGCGGCGACGGGCCAGCCGCAGACCGGCAATGTGCGGCACCGCATGGTCAATCTCGGCAACCGGCTGTGGCACACCGACAGTTCGTTCCGCCTGCCGCGCGGCGGGTTCTCGCTGCTGTACGCACATGCGGTGCCGCCGGCCGGCCCGCTCGGCGCCGGCGAGACGGAATTCGCCGATACGTGCGCGGCGTTTGAAGCGCTGAGCCCGCAACGCCAGGCGACGTTGCAGGACATGCAGGCCGAGCACAGCCTGATGCACTCGCGCGCGGTGCTTGGCTTCACCGACTTCAAGCCGGAGGAACGCGCCGCGCTGCCGCCCGTGCCGCAGCCGCTGGTCAACACGCATCCGCGCACGGGACGGAGATCGATCTACATCGCATCGCACGCGTCGCACATCATCGGCATGGAGGTCGCGGACGGCCGCCTGCTGCTGATGGAGCTGATCGAGATCGCGACGCGCGCCGGCACGACGTATCGGCACGAATGGAAGGTCGGCGACCTGGTGATGTGGGACAACCGCCGTTCGCTGCACCGAGGCCTGCCGTTCGACGAACGCTTCCCGCGCGACATGCGGCGAGTCACCACGTCGGACGGCACGGAACCCGTGCGGGTGGCGCGAAGTCCGGTGATGGCGTCAGCCTAGTGTCATGTCGGCCTGGTGTCATTGCGAGTTGGCCACTGGCCGGAGCGTAAGTCTCCCCTCCCCTTGAGGGAGGGGCTGGGGGAGGGGTGCGTTCATCCACTGACCGCGGATGTACGCACCCCTCCCCCTGGCCCCCTCCCTCAAGGGGAGGGGGGAACCTTGAGTTTCTTGTTAGAAGCGCAGTGACGAAGCAATCTGGTTCGTGAGAGGCGGCCGCTTATCGCGAACGAGATTGCTTCGTCGCTGCGCTTCTCGCAATGACAAAAGGGAGGGACGGGGAAACGCCATGTCACAACAAAGCGCCGCGACAGACGCGGACAAACAGCTCCAGCAATTCGACACCGTCGTCCACATGACGCCGATCCGCCGTCGTGCGATGATCCTGATCGCACTCGGTGAGTTCCTTGACGGCTACGACCTTATTTCGATCGCCGGCGCATTGCTGCTGCACGGGCAGTTCCACATGACGCCGTCGCAGACCGGCTTGCTGGGTCCCAGCGCGTTCTTCGGCGCGGCCGTCGGCCTGCTGATCGCTGGCGCGGTCGCCGACCGCATCGGCCGACGCATCGTCTTCGTGCATAATTTCTGGTTGTTCGTCGTCCTGTCGCTGCTGGCCGCGTTCGTCGCCAACTACACGCAACTGCTGATCGTGCGAGCGCTGCTCGGCGTCGCCATCGGCGCCGACATCGCCACCAGCATGACGCTGCTGGGCGAAATCTCCCCCCGCCACAGCCGAGGCGGCTGGACCGGTGCCGTGCCGCAGATCGCCTGGACGATCGGCGCGCTGTCGTCCCTCGGCGTCGCCATCATCCTGATCAACCTCGCCGGACCGGTCGCCTGGCGCTGGTTGTTCGGCCTCGGTGCCGTCCCCGCCCTGGTCATCCTGATCGGCCGCCGCACCCTGCCGGAATCGCCACGCTGGCTGCTGTCACGTGGCCGCACTGCCGAGGCCGCCGCCGCCATGCGCTTGTTCGGCATCGAGGAACCCGCCCGCGCCGGTACCCCGCCGGCGCCCGCCGTTCCAAGCGTGGCGCAGGGTGCGGCCGTCGGCTCGTATCTCGACATCTTCCGCGCGCCGCAGGTTCACCCCAGGGCAATCGGGTGAAGCGAAGGAAAGGCCGGGGCTCCGCCCCTTGGATCCCCGCCAAGGGCATTGCCCTTGGAACCCTTTACCTGGCTGGATGGAGGGGAGGGGGCACAACGCCGCTGGATCGGCGTCGCCCGAACAGGCGACGCCGA
>DASXFW010000091.1:0-22414 GCA_036489395.1 Acetobacteraceae bacterium
CGATCCAGCGGCGCTGTGCCCCCTCCCCGCCATCCAGCCAGGTAAAGGGTTCCAAGGGCAATGCCCTTGGCGGGGATCCAAGGGGCAGAGCCCCTTGGCGGGGTCCAGGGGCGGAGCCCCGGCCTTTCCTTCGCTTCACCCGATTGCCCTGGCGATCAGGCGAGCGGCGTGTCCGCCGACGGTTCATCCGGGATTGCCGGCGGTGCCGCCGCTCCTGCCGTTTCCGCTGTGCGACGCGTGCCGCTGAGCCAGCCGGCCACCTGCTCCGCCCGTCGCAGCGCCGCATCCAGCGCCGCCATCGTTGTGGAAAGATCGCTGGTCTCGTCACGCTCCCACGCACGCAGCGTCCACAGCCACACCGCGACCAGGCCGCGCACGCGCAGTTCGCCACGCAGGCCATGCGCGGTGCAACCGGCGGCTTCCAGCATCCAGCGCATGCTGCGCCGCGTGGCACAGGCGAGCAGCAGCGCGGTGGGCGGCTCGGTGGGTAGGGCGCGGAGCAAGGCGAGGACGCCGGGGCGGTGCGCTTGCAGAGCGTCGAAGCGGCGCATCAGCAGGTCGAACAACTTGTCGCGAATGCTGCCGTCCGATGGTGCTTCGGCGAGCGCCGCCTGGTCCGCCATGCGGCCGAACCGGATCAGCACGGCGGCGCGGCCGGGGAAGCGGATGCGCGCCTGGTCCAGCGGCAGTTCCGCCGCACGGGCGGCGGCGGCGACGCTGGCGCGCGCCCAGCCATGCTCTGCGGCGAGGCGGAAGCAGGTGGCGACCAGCGCGGTGTCGAATTCGGTATCGTTCATGCTGTGAACATGGGGGGAAAACGGGCGGATGTCAGCCCTTGGATGGGACGTCGCGTACCTCACGCCGCGCGCCATTGGCGACCGTGCAGCGGCCGGGAACCGGAGTCAGGCGAGAATTTGGTTCATGGCAGTGACTCCCCGTCGAGAACGTACGGCTCGAGGAAGAAATCATAACGCGCAAGATCCAGCGGGGCACGAATGAGGTGGGCGATCTCGAGCGATTGCTGCGGCGTGAGTTCCCAGTCGCCGGCCTGCATATCATCGCGTGTTTCGATACCCGCGATACTTTGTGCCTGGGCTATCTGGGTCCACGGCACGTCAAACGTGACAGCCAGTTTTTCGGTCTGCCGGTCGTAACCGACCACCTTGTACACAGCGCGCACGGTCATGGCTCCACCGGCCGGCGAGTTCGGCGATCTCGCCGATGGCCAGCCGCGCGTGGTGGTCCGACAGCAGCGCGCGGATGTCGAGCTCGTCGAACCAGACGTCGAAGTTGGCTCCCGTCAGGTATAGCGCGAACTCGCGCACCAGAGCCGCGAGGTCGGGCGGCTGATGGGCGTGGCTGACGAAGACGCGCGTCCGGCGGGGCGCTGCCGTTGCCGGCGGCGTTGGCGCGTCACGTCCAAACCGGCGCGGCCACAGCGCCATCGCGACTTTCCCGCTTGAGGTTGCAACTGCCGGCGCGCTGCTTTGTTTCGGTCATTGATAATTGCGTCACAGCAAGGCCGAATACAAGTACAGCGGTTCGCTCGTGCTTTGCTGGACGCGAGGAATTATGCGATAAATGTCAGATCAGGAGATGTCCGAATGCTGGAACACGATGTTCAGCCAGAAGCCGCCGAAGCAGTCTTCCGGCGCAAATTCCGCCAGAAGCTTGTGGCGCGTGGCTACCAGGGTGCGGAACTGGACCGCAAGGTCGAGGAGTTGATGAACGCGCCGGTTAGATTCAGGCTGGACCTCAACGAGGAATCGTCGGCGCCGGATGCTCCGCAGCCCTGATGGCATTGGGCTTCGAACTGTTCCGCGAGCAAGCGGCAGGCGAGTACAACCGACTGTCACACATGCTGCCCGGCAGTCGCCGGTACGTCATTGCCCGAGCCAGGCAAATCATCCGCCAACTGGACCACTTCGCTACGACGCCAGACCTGACCGAGGCAGAACAATTCTGGCTCGAGGTCATCAAGGAGGCGTTCGAGGAACTGGTGAAGCGGGCTGGCGGAAATCCGTGACGCGGTGGCGTCCGTCCCGGCGGATCGAGCCGCCCCCTACCCCGCGTTATTCCCCCCACCCTTTCCGGCCGCGAACCGCACCGCCTCCTCCGCCGAGCGAAACAGCGCGCGCGCCTTCTGCCGGCATTCCTCGTGCTCGGCCTCCGGTTCGGAATCCGCGACGATGCCCGCGCCGGCCTGCACGTACATCACCCCGTCCTTCACCAGCGCGGTGCGCAGACCGATGCACGTGTCCATCGTGCCGTTCGCGGCAAAGTAGCCGATGCACCCGGCGTAGATGTTGCGGCGGGTCGGTTCCAGCTCCTCGATGATCTCCATCGCCCGAACTTTCGGCGCACCGGACAGCGTGCCCGCCGGGAAGCCAGCCACCAGCGCATCCAGCGCATCGAGCCCGTCGCGCAGCCGACCCTCGACGTTCGACGAGATATGCATCACGTGGCTGAACCGCTCGATGGCGAAGCTGTCGGTCACCTTCACCGAGCCGATTGCCGCCACGCGCCCCACGTCGTTGCGCCCGAGATCGAGCAGCATGAGGTGCTCGGCGCGTTCTTTCGGATCGGCGAGCAATTCCGCTTCCAGCGCCTGGTCTTCCTCGTACGAAGCGCCGCGTCGTCGCGTGCCCGCCAGCGGCCGGATCGTTACTACGCCGTCGCGCAGCCGCACCAGCACTTCCGGTGACGATCCCACCACCGCGAAGCCGCCGAAATCCAAAAAGAACAGAAACGGAGCCGGATTGATTCGCCGCAGCGCGCGATACAGCGAAAACGGCGGCAACGCGAACGGCGAGGAAAACCGCTGCGCAATCACGATCTGGAACGCATCGCCGGCCGCGATGTACTCCTTGCAGCGGCCCACTGCCGCCAGGAACTCCGGCTTGGAAAATGTCGAAGCCGGCGTCGGCAGGTCCGGCAGCATCACCGGCGGCGCGGGATGCGGCAGCGGCCGTTCCAGCGCCGCCTCGGCCGTGGTCAGCCGCGCCTGCGCGCCCTCCCATGCATCCTCCGCCGTCGTCTCCGGCGACGGGTAGATCGGCGCGGCCAGCGTCAGTTCGTCGTTCACGTTGTCGAAGATCGCAAACAACGTCGGCCGCAGCATGAGCGCATCCGGCACGCAGATCTCGTCGCGGTTCTTTTCCGGCAGCTTTTCCATCAGCCGGACCATGTCGTAGCCGAGATAGCCGACCAGGCCGCCCGCCATTGGCGGCAGGCTGGGAGGCACCTCCAGCCGCGTCTCGGCGATCAGCGCGCGCAGGCTTTCCAGCGGCGGGCGCTTGTCCGGCACGAAGGCATGCGGCGCCGACAGGGCGTAGCGGTTGACCTCGGCCCGCCCACCGACGCAGCGCCACACCAGGTCCGGCTCCATGCCGATAATGGAATAGCGGCCGCGCGCCGCACCGCCCTCCACGCTTTCCAGCAAAAAGCTGTTCGGCCGTCCGTGCGCGATTTTCAGAAAGGCCGCGACCGGCGTTTCCAGGTCTGCCACGCCGCGTCGCCACACCAGGCTGCCGCGTCCGGCTTCATAGGCGGCACGGAAGGCGGCGAAACCGGGGGGGAGAGTGACGTTCATCGGACCTTTCCTAACTTGCGGTTCACTGCTGCGGCTGCACGACACTGTCGAAGTTAACCTGGTTGATCTCCGGGTTGGCGCGGTTGCGCACGGCATCGGCAAACAAGGTGGTGAGGTCGCCGGCGACCGAGCGGCTGAGTGCCTGCCGCACCACCGCATAGCCGCCGGGATCGGATGCCGGATCGGGATCGTCGATCTTCGCCGGCACCGCGACGATGAACGATTTGTCGGTCTCCACCATGGTCGGCTCGCCCGGCTTCAGCCCGAACAACACCTGCGCCAGCGGGGCGGGCATTTCCTGCGGCGCGGCCTCGCGCGTCGCCGGCGGGGTGTGAAACACCGGCAGGCCCGCGGCGGCAGCGGCAGCGGCGAAGGGTTGGCCGCCCTTCACCGCGACCAGCATCTTCGCCGCGGCTTCGTTCGCGGCCTGGCGCACCTGATGCGCGGTCCAGTCCGCCGTCACCTGCTGCTTCACCTGGTCGTAGGGCTTCACCGCGGGGGGAATGCTCGCCTCCACCTGCAAGGCGTAATAGGCCGAGCCGCCGACCGACGGTGTTGGCACTTCGGTCAGCTCGGTCGGCTCCCCGGGATCGGCCTTGAAGGCGTCGGCGACGATCGCGGCGCGCAGTTCGGCCGAGCCGGGGATCGGCGCCGGCGTGCCCTCCGTGGTGTCGCCCTTCGCGTCCATTGTGCCGGACACCGCGACCAGGTCGAGATCGCCGGGCAGATGGTCCAGCGGCGTGCCGTTACCCAGCAGATCGTCGATCTTGTTGGCGCGGTCATACATCAGGTCCGTGGCGCGTTCCGTGAGGATGCGCTTGGTCAGCTCGCCCTTCACCTGATCGAGTGGGCGCGCCGCGCCGGGCGAGATCTTCGCCACCTTGACCACGAACCAGCCAAGCGTGCCGTGCACCGGATCGGACACGGCATCCTGCGCGTCGGAGAACACGGCCTTGGCCAGCGCCGCATCGGGGAACTCCGCGTTGGCAGCGTCGTCCAGCTCCACGCCGGAGCCGCCGGCCTGCTGCGCCGCGGCCTGCATCGCCGCCCAGTCGGCACCGCCGCGCCATTGCGCCGCCAGCGCGGTCGCCTTTGCCTGATCCTGCACCGTCAGCACCTGGGCGGAGCGCTTCGGCGGCGTGATGAACTCCGACTTGAGCTGCTGGTACTCGGCCTGCAGATCGCCCTGGCTGACCTTCATGTCCTTTTCCAGCTCCTGCGGGGCCAGGACGATCGCCTTGATCCGCTTCATCGCCGGCGTGCTGTAATCGAAGGGGTGGTTCGCGTACCACCGTTGCAGCTCGGCGTCGGTGGGCACCGGCGGGGCAGGCTGCGTGGCGAACGCAAATTCCACCATGTCCGCCGAGCGCTGCTCGAAATGCTCCGTATAGATCGGCCCCGCTTCGGCGCGCGGCGCTTCGGCGCCGGCCGTCACCGCCTCCTGCACCTGGCGCTGCGCCACGTCGCCGCGCATCAGCTCGGCGAAGCGCGCCTCGGTGTAGCCGTTGTTGGCGAGCACCGTCTGAAACATCTGCGGGCTGAACTGGCCGCTGGCATCATGGAAATTCGGCAGCGAGACGATGGCGGCGCGGATCGCGTCGTTGGGGGAGTCGATGCGCAGGTGCCGCACCTCCTGGGCGATGGCGGCTTCCCGGATGAGCTGCTGCAGCGCGGAATCGCCGATACGCTGGCGCAGCTCCGGCGTGGTGTTCTGGCCGGGCGGCAGGCGGCGCAGCGCCAGGTTCAGCGCGCGCTGGTATTCGGACTGGAAGGTCGGCAGCTCGATCGTGTCGCCGCCGACCTTGGCCACCCACGTCGGACTGGTGCCGATCATGCGCACGGCGTCGCCGACGCCCCAGATGATGAAGGCGATCAGCAGGATCATGAAGAAGCCGCGGACGACCCAGGTGTCCAGCGAGCGGCGGAAGGCGGAGATCATTCAGGCGAGGTCCCGTATGGCCAGGCCGCCGTGCATGGCGGCGGCCGCACTGATAGCGGAAAGCGGCAGGCGGACAAAGCGGACACGCCGCAGGGCGGCTCGATCGCCGGTCCGCAATGACGGCGAGGGGCGGGGCCCTGCCTCCCCTTGAGGGGTCAAGGGGAGGGCAGGGGGCCGCGCCGCTACTTGATGCGGCCCATCTCCCGCAGCTTCTCTGCGACGTTGCCCATCATGCCGGTGTAGGGGACGGCGGTGGTCAGGTCGCGGATTTTGTCGATCGAGTCGGCTATCATCTCGATCGTTACCGGTTCGGCCGGGTCGAACTGCATGCCCTCGGTGACGAAATACTGCACGCGGGCATAGCCGCCGGCGGTGGCGGCCATGATCTCGCCGTTCTGGTCGCACTCCTCGCTGCACAGCCAGGCGACCATCGGCGACACCAGCTCCGGCTTCATCCACGGGCCGATGTCCGGCGGCAGCAGGGATTCGGTCATGCGGGTCAGGGCGGACGGCGAGATCGCGTTGCAGCGGATGTTGTATTTCGCGCCCTCGTGCCGCAGCACGTTGATCAGGCCGTTCACCGCCATCTTCGCCGCGCCGTAATTGGCCTGGCCGAAATTGCCGACGGTGCCGGAACCCGACGTGGTGACGACGATGCGGCCGTATTGCTGCTTGCGCATGACCGGCCAGGCGGCCTTGGTGCAATACACGGTGCCGAAATGATGCACGGCGTTGACGAATTCATAGTCCGCCATCGTCATGTTGTTGAATGCCTTGTCGCGCAGCACGCCGGCGTTGTTGACCAGGATGTCGAGGCGGCCCCAGGCGTTTATCGCGGTATCGATAATGGATTGCGCGGCTGTTTCGTCGGCGACGGAGGCGTAGCTGGCGACAGCCTCGCCGCCGGCGGCCTTGATCTGCGCCACCACCTGGTCCGCGACCGCCGCCGCGTTGCCGGTGCCATCGACCGCGCCGCCCGGATCGTTCACCACGACCTTGGCGCCGCGGGAGGCGAGCAGCAGGGCGTGGGATCGGCCGAGGCCGGCGCCGGCTCCGGTGACGATGGCGACGCGGTTGTCGAAACGGATGGTCATGGGTGGATTGCCTCGGTTGTTTTTTGGGAGGCGGGGAGTGTGGCAGAGGGGGTGGGGTTCGGCCAGGGTTGGGTAATGGATGTGCGCTGCCGCAATCCCCCCCTGCTCAATCCAAACCCACTGGTTCGATGTCGGTCCTGCCGAAATCGGCACCCTTGAACAACGGTGGCTCGCCTCGGATCTTCGCCAATGCATAGACGGCACAATCAACGATGTTCAACTGCGCAGGATGGCCCTGGCCTTTCCCGTACTGGCGAAAAGCGCCGAACGCCACCTCGGCCATGTCTGCGTCAAACGCGACGACGATGACACCTGCATTGTTCAGCATATCGTCAAACGCACGGACGGCCTCGCCGCCGTAGCGAGAGTGCAGGACGATTCTGGTTTCCAGCACTGTCACCGACGATATCGCCAACGATGTCGCGCTCAGCATCGCATTCTGAATGCGGCTTCCATCCGGTTCGTTGGCAATGGCCGCGACGATCGCTGAGGTGTCCAGAATCATCAGGTCGGCAGACCGTCAGGGCCGTACCCGACGATCTCGTCAATCGGACGGTCATCCCTCACGGGCATCCGGGACACAAGCTCAAAGAACGTCTCTATCGCGGCCCGGCGATCCCCGGGTGCAGTCGTGGTGACGCGGGACAAGCGTTCTTCAATGGCACGTTCGAGCGCTGTCTCGACGTCCTCACCGGTCAGGCGGGCGAGGCGCCTGGCAAGTTCGTCAACTTTTGTGGAGGCGATGTTCATCCCACGGGTACTCCGAGACGCGGCGGACGAACTATAGCACCCGCCACGAGTTTCGGCACGGGCGGCGCGAAGCAGGGCGTGGGATCGGCCGAGGCCGGCGCCGGCTCCGGTGACGATGGCGACGCGGTCGTCGAAACGAATGGTCATGGGGTGGGTTGCCGACCCAGTTGGCGCATGGCGAGCGGCTCGTCATGCTCTGCCGCTGCCTGTTGGCGGCTGGCGTTTTTATCGCAGAGGAAGCGGAGACGCAGAGAATGCGGAGAAGGATTTATGTGATCCGCGTGGGCAAGCACGTCCGCGGAAAATTTCATGACCCGTGGTGCGTGCCGAGCCAACACTTCGCCAGCGGCTCGGGCTCTCCGCTGCCTCCGCGTCTCCGCTTCCTCACCGATTGATATGCCACGAACGAACAGCACCGGCGCGGCCGAATCGGGCGGATCGCTTGCCGCCGCCTGCGATGCCGCAAGCTATCCCTCGCACGGGGCCGGTAAACGGCTGTGGTACGATCACGGGAGCAGACGGTGCAGGTCGTTCTTCAGCAGTACGCTGTTGAAGTTCATGAGCAAGCCAACGGAGCAACCGCTTAGCCGCAGATAGGTGCGGGTCTGCGCCTTGTGCACCGGCAGGACATGCTCGACCGCCTTGAGTTCCAGAAGAACCGTGTGCGCCACGATGATGTCGGCAAAGAATCCTTGATTGAGCCGGACGTCTTCATAGATGACGGGGAGCGGTACCTCGCGTTGGAATTCCAGATCCGCGTGTTGCAGTTCCCAGCAAAGGCAGTGGTGATAGACGGACTCCAGCAAGCCTGGTCCAAGCTTGCGATGCACTTTGATGGCGAGGCCGATGATCCGGTCGGTCAAATCGGAGTTGGGGGCCTCGCTGCGCATGATGCCCATAATGATCGGGGCGGACGGTTGCGGAAAGGTTAATCAGGCAACGGTTGGATTGTCGGTGGCTGGCGTTTCATCGCAGAGGAAGCGGAGATGCAGAGAGCGCGCAGAAGTCATCGCGCCGAACCGCGTTGGGTGCGCACGTTCCCGAGTCGTCCGTGCCCTCGCCCGTCCTCGTACTACAGTCCGATTCCGGAGCCTCCAACCTTGTTCCTGTTCGCGACGGCCATCATTGCGTTGTTGGGATACGCGCGTCGCGTGGCACCAAGCCGATCTATAGATCCGTAAAGCGCCGTCACCGATCCCGAAAGACCGAGCGCGCCCAAGTGGGACGTGCGAAAATTTCCTGGTCTCTCCACACGCCGCGCGTCATTGTGCACCCTGCACGAAGGCGGCTGGTTTGACGATTGGAATGCCCCGAAAAGGATTGAGCACCAACAAATCGTTGTCACCGGTGACGATGAGATCGGCACGGCCGTTCACTGCCAATTCGAGAAACTTGTCGTCTTTAGGATCGCGACACGCGGCGATCCGCTCGATGATGGTTACGAGTTCCGAGAGCGCCATCAATTCCACCAGTCGATTGCGCGCGGCGGGTGCAATCAGCCGCGCCAGGTATGGCCGGTCGATTACCTCCATCAGCTCGGCCTCGGTCACACTGGACTTGAGCAGCGTGTCGCGATTCGCGGCGCGGTTCACCGCGGTACTGGGGACGGTGTGCGCCTTGATCGCCGCGCTGACGAAAAGGTTGGTGTCGATGACGACCCTCATTTCAAGCGCGGAGCGACCTCCTCTCGCGCCCGTTCGATGAGTCGGTCAATGTCTTCGTCGGTCAGACCCGCGGCAATGACCAACTTGCGGGACTCGCGGCGACCTGGAAACGGTTCCGGCTCGATCGTCAGTATCACTCGTTCGTCCGGATCAATGCCCTGACGCTTGAGTTCCGCTTCGACTTCCTTTGCAGGAACTTCGATGACAGTAGGTGTTGACATCAGCATGCCTCGTCGAAGCTGGCGGATTCCAGAGCGCCGCGCCGGCAGCATAGCACAGCAAGAACCTGCTTGTTCAAATGCCCCGCGAGGAGAGCGAAGGCACAAAACCCCCCGCTCCCCCTCCGTTTCGCGCCCTGGTCCGGGCGATCAGATCACCCGCCGGTTACGTACGCCCGCACGAACGCCCCACCTGCCGCAATCGCCCGCCGCGCGGCACCAAGCTGCGTGAACCACTGGTGCCAGACGTGGATCATTTCCGGCCACACCTGCAGATTGACATACACGTCGGCCAGCGCGGCCTTGCGCGCCAGCATCAGAGCGTCGTCCAGCAGCGTCTCCACCGCGCCGACCTGGATCAGCAGCGGCGGCAATCCGTGCAGATCCCCATACGCCGGTGACGCCAGCACCGAACGCGGATCGGCGCCGCCGAGATACATCCCGGCCATGTCGAGTATGCCGGCCTTCTGCACGGTCGGATCGCGCGCCGCGTTATCGGCCATCGACGCACCCGACGACAGCATGTCCACCCACGGCGAGATGCACCAGCCGCATCCCGGCTGCGGCAGCCCTGCGTCGCGGATCGCCAGCATTGCCGCGACGGCCAGCCCGCCGCCCGCGCTGTCGCCGGCGATGGAGATGCGGCCTGGCTTGGTGCCGCTGTCGAGCAGGAACCGATACGCCGCCAGCGTGTCCTCCACCGGCGCGGGAAACGGGTGTTCTGGCGCCAGTCGATAGTCCAGCGACAGCGCGCGGCAGCCGGACGCGCGGCCGATCTCCGCCACCAGATGCCGGTGGCTGTCGAGCGAGCCGATCACATAGCCGCCGCCATGCACATACAGCACCACGCTGCTGTGGTCGGCACCTGGCGTCGATGTCCACTCGGCCGGCACACCACCCGCGCTTACTTTCTGCACCGACACGTCGGCCGGCAGCCCGAACGCCAGGCCGCGCGCGTCGATGTCGCGCCGGCGTTGCGCAACGTCCGTCGCACGTGGACGCGACGCGATCAGCTCGCGAATTGCAACGATTTCCGGATCGCTCATGGTGTTCCCTCCAGTTCGTCGGCAACGTTCAGAACTTCGCGCGAGCGCGTGACGCGCGTGTCCCAGCAGCGGTCGAACTCGGCGACCAGCGCCTCGATCGCATCGCCCGTCGTGGCCGCATTCACCGCCGCGACATTATCGAAACGATAGAACGCGCAATGCACCGCCGGGTCGGTGACGCTCCACGTCCGCCACGCCGCGCGCGCGGCAAACGCACGCAGCGCGTCGGGCAGGTGCTCGTCGCGATACCAGCGGTCGAAATCCGCGCGGTCGGCCGGATCGGCGACCACCGCGCGGACCACGAGATACGCCGGCATCAGCCGCCCGGCGCGTGCTTCCCGGACACCTGCGGCGTCGGGCCTTCCTGGCCCTTCTCCTTGCGGTCCTGCCGCGTCTCGCGCAGCCACTTGCGAGCCGGCTGCACCGAATCCCGCACGTTGAACTGCAGCTTGCCCATGCCCTGCACTTCCAGCGCGACCTGGTCGCCGTCCATGAACGACGACAGCCCGCGGTGGTTGGTGCCGGTGGCCAGGATGTCGCCCGGCTCCAGCGTGTGCACCGAGCTCGCCCATTCGATGCAGCGCGCGATGTCGTGCGCCATGTCGTTGGTGTTGAAGTCCTGCTTCAGCTCGCCGTTCACGGTCAGCTTGATCGGCAGGTTCTGTGGCGTGGCGACCTCGTCCTTGGTCACCAGGTACGGCCCGATCGGGCAGAACGTGGCACGCGACTTCATCGCGAAGAACCCGGTCGAGGGCAGGCCACGCGCCGAGCCGTCGATGAAGTTCACATAGCCGAAGATATAATCGAACGCCTGCGACGCCGGCACGAACGACGCGCGCTTGCCGATCACCAGCGCGAGTTCCGCCTCGCCCTCGAAGATGGTCGCCGGCTCGTCCGGCAGCACCATGGTTTCGCCGGGGCCGATGATGGCCGTCGCCGCCTTGTGGAAGGCGTTGATCTGCGGCTTCTTCGGCAGCGTGCCGTTCTCCATGTAGTTGACGGCCATGCAGACGATGTTGCCCGGCTTGGGCAGCGGCGGGCGGATGTGCACGCCCGACAACGGCACGCCGGCGGCGCTGGCGACGGCGTCCTCCAGGCGGCCGCGATAGGCGTCGAAACGCTCGATCAGGCCGCTGATGTGATCGCCGGGACCCACATGCGGAATGTCGCGGACGACGGAGGAGACGTCCACCACGTTGTCGCCCTTCAGCACGCCGAGTTTGTAATCGTCGAAATAGACCAGCTTCATGGTGGCTCCCTCCCTGTCGGATGTGTCTGGAGGGGAGGGTAGCGTACCGGCGAACGGCGCGACAGCCAGGGCCTGGCCGTCCGCGTCATGGGCTGCCCGCGGCGGCCATGGCACCTGGAGCGCCGGTATTACAGCGACGCTATCCCGAGACCGGCGGCCAGCGTGTCGAGCGAACGTTGCAGATCCGCCGGAATGGGAATGCCTTGCGCGGTCCGCTCGGCATAGACCTGCGCCGCGTGCTCTCCCGGCAGACGCACCGCGTCGAAGCCGGGCAGCGTGGGTGAGGCCTGCATGACGCTCCAGGTCTCATCGACCTTGTCGCGGAATGCGTCCACAGCGCCGAATGCCGCAATATCCAGCGCCATGATCGCGTGGCCGGTGTTGGTCACCGATCTGTCGTCGGCGTTGAAGTCCACGACGTCCTTGCCGAACGCGGCGCCGTTCAGCGAGCCGGCGAGCAAGCCGAACATCAGCGCCAGGCCGTAGCCCTTGGCGCCGCCGATCGGCAGCAGGAACCCCTCGTTGGCGCGATGCGCATCGGTCAGCGACCGGCCTTGCCGATCGACCATCCAGCCTTCCGGCATCGGTTCGTTACGCTGTGCCTTTACTTTCACTTTGCCGTAGGCGGCGTTGGTGGTCGCCATGTCCAGCACGATCGGCGGACGGTCGCGGCCGGGCACGGCAATGGCGATGGGGTTGGTGCTGAGCAGCATCTCGGTGCCACCCCAGGGAGGCAGGTGGTTGGCGTTGCCGACGGCGAGATACAGGCCAACCATGTCGTGTGCCAGCGGCATGCGCGCATACAGCGCCGCGGGGCCGGCGTGGTTGGAATGGCGTGCGCCGACCCAGCCGATGCCGCATTGCCTCGCCTTGGCGATGGCCAGTTCGGTGGCGCGGCGCATGACCAGGTGGCCCATGGCGTTGTCGCCGTCGATCACCGCGGTCGCCGCACGTTCTTGCACCACGCGGATGTTGGGGCGGACGTTTATGCCGCCCGCTTTGATGCGGCGGATGTATTGCGGCAGTCGGAACACGCCGTGGCCGTCGCTGCCGCGCGCGTCGGCTTCCGCCATGAGTGCCGCGACGGAGCACGCGTCGTCCGGCGGCAGTTCCACGGCACGCAGCGCGCCGGCGATGAAGTCGGCCAATGCGGCGACAGTGACGCGACGGTCGGACATGGGAACATCCTTCTCTATAAGGCAATGCAGCGGGAGGACCTTGATCGCCTGTTAGGCACTGTTGACGAATAATCGCTGCAGTTGACGCACGGTCGCATAATGTCGTCATGCCGACGAAGGTCGGCATCCACGTCTTCCTCCGCTGCGGCACTGTAAGACGTGGATGCCGACCTTCGTCGGCATGACGGGGCAAAGGCCGGTGCCTCGCTCAACCGATTCGATTATTCGTCAACAGTGCCTTAGCCCGTCAAATCCTTCAACAACGGCATCGCCTCTGCCGCGAACCACTCGATCTGCCGAAACCGCTGCTCGTACGGTCCCAGCAGATCCAGAATCACATGCCGCATCCCCGCGGCATGGAATTCGCGGATGCGATCGGCAACCTGCGCCGGCGTGCCGAGCGCGCAGTACCGCATCGCCGGCTTGCGAAAATCCATTGCATAACGAACAGATAAAGTTTCCGTCGCGACATCCAGTGCCTTTTCGTAAGTGTCGTCCAGCCGCGCGAACAGCAGATGCGCGGTGCCAAAGTTGGCGGGCTGGCGGCCGGCCTGAGCGGCGGCTTCGGCGATTTTTGCCAGCGCGTCGCTATACATTTGCGGCGTTACGACATACGAAAGATAACCGTCGCCGATGCGCCCGATGCGCCGCAGTGCGGCGTCGTTGCGTCCGGCGAACCAGATCGGCGGACCGCCAGGCTGGCGCGGTGGCGGACGCATCGGCACGTCGGCGAACGGACCGTAGAATCGCCCGCTATGGCTGACGGGTTCACCCGACCACAGCTTGCGCAGCACCGCGACACCTTCCGCCAGGCGGGCGCCGCGTTCCTCGCGCGGCACGCCGCAGACTTCGTACTCCTTGGGGAATTCGCCGCCCACGCCGACACCAAAGATCAGCCGTCCCTCGGTCAGGTGATCCAGCGTGGCGACCTGCTTCGCCACCGGCGCGGGATGCCGCAGCGGCAACAGATACACCGACGTGCCCAGCGTCAGGCGCCGGCTGACCACCGCCGCCTGCGCGAGCTGCAGCAGCGGATCGAAGATCGGAATGGCGAACGACACATGGTCGCCTACCCACAGCGAATCGTAGCCGCAACGATCCACCGTCTGCACCAGCGCCACGAGCTCGTCGATGCGCGGGTGCCAATCGCCGGTCGCCGGCTCGGTACGGCGATGGATGGTCTGGATGCCAATGCGAAGGTTGCTGTCGAGGTTCATGCTGCCATCCTAACACCTCTCCCGCTGCACGGGAGAGGTGCAAAGCACCGAGGGTGAGGGGCCAACCGTAAGGACCTCCTTTACTCTTTCCCGCTTATCCCCCCGCATGCAAACCATCCGCGCCCGGCAGCTTCGTCGCGACATGACGGACGCTGAATGCCGGCTCTGGCTGCTGCTGCGGAATCGCCGGCTTGCCGGCTGCAAATTCCGCCGGCAGCACCCGATCGGACCGTACATCGCGGACTTCGCCTGCCTCGCGCGCCGGTTGATTGTCGAGGCGGATGGCCGGCAGCATGGAGGTTTGCGGCTTGCGTCCGACCGGCATCGGGATGCGTGGCTGCAAGAGGAAGGTTGGCGCGTCGTGCGGTTCACCAATGAGGACATCCTGCGGCACCAAGCGGACGTGCTGGAGGAAATCCTGCGAATCATTGAAACGTCTGTGGCGTAGGTGCCTCACCCTCGCCGCTTCGCGTCTCGACCTCTCCCGCAAGGGGAGAGGTTTTTGTGTTGCGACCATTCACTTCCAGCCCAGCCAGTCCTTCACGCCCTGCCCCATCACCAGTTCAAGGTCGCGGCCCTTCAGCCACGGCAGCTCCTCGGTGAACATCGTCACGCATTGGCGATAGCTGCACGGCATGCGCGTGATGTCGGTGCCCCAGAAGAAGCGCTGCGGACCATAGGCGTCGAAGATGCGGTGCAGGCCTTCATGGATGTTACGGAACGGATATGGTTCCGATGAATAGCCCGGCGCGCCGGTCGCCTTCACCGCGACGTTCGGCAGCTTCGCCAGCGACAGCAGCTCGTCGAGGTTGACCAGCGCCGCATCGTCCTTCGCCGAACGCACGAGGCCGCAATGGTCGATGATCAACCGCAGGTTCGGGTGACGCTCGGCGATCTGGCAGAACATGGGAAGGAAGCGCCAGGCCATCGTGGCGATCGGCGTACCGGCATGTTCTGCCGCGGGCCATAGCCAATCCATCGTGCCGTCCGCGTGCCAGGTCTGTTGTTCGGGGCGAGTCAAAGCCCAGCGCAGGCCCAGCATGCCGGGACGCTGTTTCCAGGTGTCGATCAGGCTACGGCTCTCCGGCTGGTCGAGCGGGAACCAGCCGAGAATGCAGAATTTATCGGGGTATTTCCGCGCCGCCTCGACCGCCAATTCGTTTGAGCCGGGGTCCCAGCTCGGCGGATGCAGCACCGCGCCGTTGACGCCGGCGGCGTCCATTTCGCCAATCAGCTCCTCGGCAGTGAAGCGCGACGTTTGGCGATGATGGTCGCTGGGTTTGCCGCTGCCCCAGATATGCACCTGCGCGTCGATGATCAGCATGGCGTGTTCCCTCCTTCGCGTTGCCGGCATGCTGGCCGCGCGGCCGGTGTCACGCAACCGGCGCTGGACGCTGCGCGCGCGAACCGCCAAACAGGGCGGCGAAAACGAGCGGAGCGACGACGTGCTGGACCGAATTCTGCTGACCAACGACGACGGCATCGATGCACCGGGCCTGGCGGTGCTGGAGCACATTGCCGCGGAGCTGGCGCACGAAGTGTGGGTGGTTGCGCCAGAGCACGACCAGAGCGGCGTGTCGCACGCGATCAGCCTGCATCATCCCATCCGCGTCAGCCACCAGGGGACGCGGCGCTTCGGCGTCACCGGCACGCCGGGCGACTGTGCAGTGATGGGCATCTGTCATTTCATGACGGACGCGCCGCCGCAGTTGATCCTGTCGGGCGTGAACCGCGGGTTGAATCTGGGAATGGAGACAGTGTTCTCCGGCACCGTCGGCGGCGCGATGACGGGGATGATGCTGGGGATTCCCTCGATCGGGCTGAGCCAGGCGTTTACCGACCGCAACAACGTGCCGTGGGACACGGCGCGGACGCTGGGGGCGCGCGTGGTGCGGGAGCTGCTGGAGATCGGCTGGGGCAAGGATGCATGCCTGAACGTGAACTTTCCGCCGCTGCCGCCGGATCAGGCGGGCCCGCTGACGCTGGCACGGCAGGGTGTGGGGATGATCGCGGGCATGGCGGTGGAGACGCGCACCGATCCGCGCGGCATGCTGTACCACTGGCTGAATTTCCGCCGCGGCGATCGGCAGCAGGGGCCGGAGAGCGATTACAGCGCGATGCGTGCGGGGAAGATTGTGGTGACCCCGCTGCGGTATGACCGGACGGATGAGGATGCGTATCGGGCGCTGGCCGAGAAGCTGCCGCGGTTTGCGGGGTGATGTGCGCCGCAATGACAGTCACAGCCCGCCGGTCACATCGATCGTCAGGCCGGTTACGAAATCCGCGTCGGACGACGCGAGGAAGCAGATGACCTTCGCCTGATCGCTTGGTTCTGCGACCCGTCGCAGCGGGGTGCGTTCGATTTCCGCAGTCTGTGCCTCGGGCGAACGCTGGTTCCAGTGCGGGCGGATACGCTCGGTCAGCGTCAGGCTGGGCGCGATCGCGTTCACGTTGATGCCGAACGGACCGAGTTCGAACGACAGCTTGCGGGTGAAGGCGATGATGCCGCCCTTCGCCGCGCTGTAGGCGCTGGAGGAGACCTGCGACAGCCCGCGCCCGGCGATCGACGCAAGGTTGACGATCTTGCCCGCCTTCTGCCGCTGCATGACAGGCGCGACGGCGTGGCAGAACAAGAACGTGCCTTGCAAATTGAAGGCGATGATTTTCTGCCAGTCGTCGAGCGAGAGCTCATCGACGGTCGCCGCCGGCCGGGCGATGATCGTGCTGCCGCCGACCGCGTTGACCAATATATCGATACCGTAATTCTTCGCGGTGTCCTCGACGACGGCGTTCACCTCGACTTCGTCGAGTGCGTCGATGCAGTGGCCGACGGCGCGGCCGCCGGTCATGTTCAATTCCTCCACCGTGCGGTCGAGCCGGCGCTGGTCGTTGTCCACGCCGACGATCAGAGCGCCCTCACGCGCCATGATCTCGGCGGTGGCGCGGCCGATGCCGCTGCCGCACGCGGTGATGAGCGCAGCCTTGTCCTTGAAGCGCATGTGTCGTCCCCCCGGTGGCCGGGGTCACTGTAGAGCGGTTGCGCAGTGACCGGAATTGGTGGCGGGGCAGGGGCCGTGTGTCAGGGCGGTGGTTGCGTATCTTCTTCCGTCGCGCTCAGCCGGTCGCGCAGTAACTGCAACAAGGCGACGCTGACGACGGTCCGGCGTTCCGGCGGGACGCGAAGACGCACCGCCTGGGCCGCGCCTTCGACCAGTACGCCGGCGAGCAGATAGGGGTCGATCTCCCCCTGGATCATGCCCTGAACGGTTTGCACGAGGTCGCCCAATGGATCGCCGGCGCCGGCTGCGACCTGGTTTATTCGTTGCACAAGCTTGTCTAATTCCGATTCGCAGCAGCCCGGCCCGGTCATAAGGCACGCCTCCAAAGCACAACCGTCGGTTGGAACCGGTGGCGACTGCCACAAGGAAAAGCGTGTCACCACCTCGAACGGATCAACAGTGAATTTAGCGTGCTTTTGCCCCGGATGATACAAATTTATCAACGCGAGGCGAATTTTGGATATGCAACCGGCGCCCGTCTGCGCGTTCTTTTTCTGATTTGACACACATCATTGTATGAAAATACTACTATTCAAGTGAGAGAATTGCGGCGATTGCTACCTGTGCGGGTGCGCAACGCCACGATAGCGACACGCATTGGCGATCGGCATTGAGGAGTGCCATCGGGCGCGTCGCGATCCCGGATTCTATTCCATCCGCCAGCCGCGATTTCGCAGGATCGGCGTGTGGGTCCGCGCCCGCCTTTCGGTCTCGCCCATTGCTATCCAGAGTTGCACCCGCTCGATCACCAGCCGTGTCGGCAGCGCCAGGTCCAGCGCGAGCGCTTCGTGCATGCCGTAGAAGCGCAGGTTCTCCAATTCGCCGTCGCCGCCCAGGACGCCGGACACCACCGCTTCCGGCACCAGCAGGAACCGCGCGTTGAAGCGGATCGGACTGGGCGGCGGGGTGATGGCGCGGCACAGGTACTCGATCGCGTCCAGCCGTGGGGGCGTGCCGAGGCTCAGCCCCGTCTCTTCTTCCAGCTCGCGCGCGGCGGCGATGCCGATGCCGTGCGCCAGGCGTTCGTTGGCCGCCTTGCGCAGCAGACGCTCGGTGTGGGGCGACAGCGCG
Organism: Acetobacteraceae bacterium; assembly: GCA_036489395.1. Taxonomy (GTDB): domain Bacteria; phylum Pseudomonadota; class Alphaproteobacteria; order Acetobacterales; family Acetobacteraceae; genus JASHVB01. The sequence continues at coordinate 18,078 of DASXFW010000091.1, forward strand.
CTGGCGGCGGGCGCGGTGAGGTCGGCGCGTTCCACCGCACCGCCGGGGAACACCAGGCGGTTCGGCATGAAGCGATGCTTCGCGCCGCGCATACCCATCAGCATGGACGGCTCCCCGCCTGCGGTGCGCAGCACGACGATGCTGGCGGCATGGCGCGGGCGCACGGTTTTTGGCCGGGGCGGTTCGCTCTGATCGATCAGGTCCGCGCGGTGCGCGTGGTCTTCAGGCAAGATCGAATCCCTTCGTCTTCAAATAGGCGGCGAAACCAAAGCGCTCCGGTACCGAGAGCTGGCGCGCGACATTCTCGCTCCAGCCCACGCCGTCGCGCGGCGGATAGACGTCGTTGTTCTTAAGCGCCGAAGCGGCGACCGGTTCGCGCGCGCGGCGGCGTTCGTTATAGGCGGCGACTTCTTCCAACATGGCGCTGTCGTCGTAGCGTTCGCGGTGCACAACGACGGACGGCGGCAGGCGCATCGACACCGGGCGGCGGAACACCGGCCACCCGACCGTGAGCCCCGCCACCGGATAGACGCCGGAGGGCAAGGACAGCAGCGGCGAGACACGCTCGATATGGGAGCGCACGTAGGAGATCGGGCAGGTGCCGAGGCCAACCGCCTCGGCCGCCGCCATGAACGCGGCCATCGCCAGGCTGCAATCGACGGCGGTGTTGAGGAACGTGTCCAGGTTGTTGTTGGCGTGCGGCAGGTCGTGGTGCTCGCACAGGCGCTGGCCGCGGCGCATGTCGCCGCACCAGACCAGGAAGACCGGCGCGGTGGCGATCCAGTCCATGGTGCCGATCCAGTCGGCGATCTGCTTGATGCGGGCGGGATCGCGCATCACCACGACGGAGTATTGCTGCAGGTCGGACTTGGCGGGCGCGGACTGCGCGGCTGCCAGCAGGCCGTCGAGCAAGGAGTCGGGCACCGGCTCGTCGCGGTAGCGGCGGACGACGCGGCGGTCGAGCAGCGGTGCGATGGCGTCGGGGATCTGCGCGCCGGGGACATCGATGCCGAAGCGTGCGCGCAGGTATTCCGAAGCGTCCGGCATGGTGGTTGTCCCCTCTCCCGCTTGCGGGAGAGGGTCAGGGTGAGGGTCTTGCTTCCCCCTGCCGCCCCTCTGCGCCGCGCGCGCACCCTTGCCGGAAGCGGACGGGGGCGCAAGGCGGCGGGGTGCATGCGCTGGGGTTGGGCTGGCGCGCGGGGAGGGGGGACACGTTCGGCGGCGTGCGGGCGCGCGGTGACGCAAGCAAGAAAGAATCTCAACGCAGATCAGAAAGGCGATGCACGCAAAACACGCAGATAGAGCGGGCGTGGCTGCGGCAGTGCGGCTTCCCGGGTTCAGTTATGTTGTTATTGCCGCGGCGCGGCATGCCGGACCCGGAACCATCTGCGTGTTTTGCGTGCATCGCCTTTCTGATCTGCGTTGAGATTCTTTCTTGCTTCGCCGCGTGCCGCACCGCGATCGCGGGGAGAGCACGCCGCGTCGCGTTCGCGGTGACCGGCCGCGACAGGTGACGCAACGTCGCCGAGCCCCTCCCGCGGACCCGCACGGCCGTTATCCCGAAGCAACGTCCGGCACGCACCTTGCAACCCCACCAGCCTCGGCCCACGTTCATAACGATCACCCGCACCGGGGCCGCGCGATGGACGCACCGCCGTTCGCGTACGACTTCTTCCTCAGCCGCCGCGGCAGCGTCGCCTCGGTGGCGCAGGAGGTCGCCGACGTCCTGACCGCCGAGAACTACCGCGTCCGCGTGCAGGACTACGACTTCGCCGCCGGCGGCCAGTTCGTGCGCGACATCGACGACGCGCTGAAGCAGGCGCGCGACCTGCTGATCCTCTACAGCCGCGACTACCACGGCAGCTTCTGGACCCAACAGGAGTTCCACAACTTCCTGGCCGCGGTCGCCGCCGCCAACGGCACGCGCCGCATCGGCCTGCTGCGTTGCGACGACGACAACCCCTCCGGCTTGCTCCACAGCGCCACCTACGGCGACCTGCATAACGTCGCCGACCCCGCCGAGCGCCGCCGCATTATCCTGGCGGTGGCACGTGGCGACGCGCCCGCCACCCGGCCGTCCCCGCGCATCTTCGGCGGCACGACCATGCCGCCGGAGAACCGCTTGTTCACCGGCCGCGAGGCGGAACTGGATGCGCTGCACGCGGCGCTGTCGTCCGGCACCGGCCGCGCCGCGCTGACCCAGGCAGCGGTGCACGGGCTGGGCGGGGTGGGCAAGACCTCGCTCGCCCGCGCCTACGTGGCGCAACACGGTGACGAATACGGCGGAGTTTGGTGGATCGCCGCCACCGGCCGGCTGGCGATCCAGGCCGGCTTGCTCGACCTGGCACGCGCCCTGGACCCGGCGCTGCCGGCGGACGCCACGGCAGAGCACGCGGCGGCCAAGGCTCTGGCAACGTTACGGGACCGGCGCGGGGAGGCGCCGTTCCTGCTGGTCTATGACAACGTGCCCTCGCCCGACCTGCTGGACGGGCTGGTACCGCCGCGCGGCGCCGCCGTGCTGGCGACCTCGCGCGCGCCCGACTGGAGCAGCGTGGCGCAGGAAGTGTTCGTGGACACGCTGCCCGAGGACGCCGCGGTGGATTTCCTGCTCCGCCGCGCCGAGCGCCATGACGCCGACGGCGCACGTCGCCTTGCGGCGGCGCTCGGCTGCCTGCCGCTGGCGCCGGACCATGCCGGAGCCACCGTGAAGCGCGCCGCGATCGGCTTCGACGATTACGCGCGGCGGGTGGCCGAACGCATCCAGGCCGAGCCGCCACGCGGCGTGGCGTATCCGCGCAGCGTCGCCGCCACCTTCGCACTGGCGATCGAGCAAGCGGCGCACGAGGCACCGGCGGCGGAGACGCTGCTCGGCTTGTTCTGCTGGTTCGCGCCGGAGGCGATCCCGCTGGCACTGGCGGACGCGGACGTGATGCCGGAGGCGGACCGCGAGGCCGCGGTGATGGCGTTGCGCGGCGTGTCCCTGCTGACGCCGGCGCCGGAGGGAGCATGCGGGCCAGCGGTGTCGGTGCACCGGCTGGTGCAGACGGTGATGCGGGCGAGATTGGCCGCGGGCACCACGAGCAGCGCCGCTCTGCATCAGGCGACTGCGCGCCTGCGAGCGAGCTTTCCGTATGGCTATCGCGACGCGGCCGTGTGGCCGATCTGCCGCCAGTTGCTGCCGCATCAACAAGCATTGGTGGCGCACGCCGCTCCCGGTGAGGACACGGCCGATCTTGCGATGTTGGTGGATCTTGCAGGGTGTTTCCTGGAGGGGAGCGGCGACGCGGCGGGGGCTTTGCCGCTCTTCCGGCGCGCGCTCGACGGCTGCGAGCGCGTGCTCGGCAAGGAGCATCCCGCCACGCTCACCAGCGTGAACAATCTGGCCGGATGCATGGAGACGCTGGGCGACGCGGCGGGGGCGTTACCGCTCTACCGGCGCGCGCTCGACAGCTTCGAGCGCGTGCTCGGCAAGGAGGAGCATCCCGACACGCTCACCAGCGTGAACAATCTGGCCACATGCCTGTATTCGCTGGGCGACGCGGCGGGGGCTTTGCCGCTCTTCCGGCGCGCGCTCGACGGCCGCGAGCGCGCGCTCGGCAAGGAGCACCCCGACACGCTCGGCAGCACCAACAATCTGGCCGGATGCATGAAGGCGCTGGGCGACGCGGCGGGGGCTTTGCCGCTCCTCCGGCGCGCGCTCGACAGCCGCGAGCGCGTGCTCGGCAAGGAGCATCCCGACACGCTCATCAGCGTGAACAATCTGGCCGCATGCATGGATGCGCTGGGCGACGCGGCGGGGGCTTTGCCGCTCTACCGGCGCGCGCTCGAGAGCAGCGAGCGCGTGCTCGGCAAGGAGCATCCGCAGACGCTCATTGGCGTGAACAATCTGGCCGGATGCCTGTATGCGCTGGGCGACGCGGCGGGGGCTTTGCCGCTCTTCCGGCGCGCCGCCGACGGGTTCGAGCGTCTGCTCGGCCCGGAGCATCCTTCGAGCAGAACGGCCCGGGCCAATTACGCGCAATGCGAGCACGAGGTCGCGGCGGCACCGAGCGGGCCAACGCCCCGACGCCACGCCAGCCGGACCGGGCGCCAGCCGAGTGCCGCGCCGTGGTGGCGGCGTTGGCTCAGGTGACCGTTTCGGCTGCCATCTTCTCGCGCAGGATGCGATTGATCTCGGTCTGATCCCAGGCGCCGGAAAGTCTTGACGCATGCGGCATCGACATTTCCCGTCATGGCCGGGCCATGTCCTTGGGCTTGACCCGAGGATTGACCCGGCCATCCATGCACGGACTCCGGTACAGCAAAAACGCGGCACGCACGATCGTGCGTGGATGGCC
>DASXFW010000194.1:0-27985 GCA_036489395.1 Acetobacteraceae bacterium
ATCCGCTGACCGCGGACGTACGCACCCCTCCCCCTGGTCCCCTCCCTCAAGGGGAGGGGAGAACCTTGAGTTTCTTGTTAGGCGCACAGCACCTCCCAATGACAGTGCCGGGTGCGTTCAGTTCACCCGCTTCTCTTTTCCTGCCCAGAACGGCGCACGCAGCTCCGTCTTCAACACCTTCCCCGCCCCTGACAGCGGCAGCGACATCGCACGAATGTCCACACTCCGCGGACACTTGTAATGTGCGATCAGCTCGCGGCAATGCGCGACCACCGCGTCCTCCGTCAGCGTCCGCCCGATGCGCGGCACGACGATCGCGTGCACCGTCTCGCCCCACTGCTCGCTGGGAACGCCGATCACCGCAACCTCCGCAACACCATCCAGCGTGGAGATCGCGCTCTCCACCTCAGCCGAGTAGATGTTCTCGCCCCCACTGATGATCATGTCCTTCAGCCGATCGACGATATAGACGTAGCCGTCGTCGTCCATGTAAGCGCCGTCGCCGCTGTGGTACCAGCCGCCACGCAGCGCCGCCGCGGTTTGTTCGGGCTTGTTCCAATAGCCCAGCATCACGTTCGGGCCGCGCACCTGCAACTCACCCACCGTACCGCGCGGCACTTCGCTGTCGTCAACGTCGGCGATGCGCACCTCCACCATCAGCGCCGCCTTGCCGCAGCTTCGGCTGCGCGTCAGTGCGTCCTTCGTCTCCAGCGCGGTGACCAGCGGGGCCGCCTCGGTCATGCCATAGACGTGCAGCCAGCGGCAGTCGGGCAGTGTCTCCGTCGCGCGCTGCAACACCGCGTCCGGCATCGGCGAGGCACCGAACGGCACCATCTTCAGCGTGGACAGGTCATGCTGCTTGAGGCCGGGGTAATTCACCAGCGCATTGATCATCGTCGGCACCAATAGCGTGTTGGTCACACGCTCTGCCTCGATGGTCGCGGCAACCACAGCGGGATCGAAGCGCGGGATGAAGACGTGGATGCCGCCCAGCATCGTCAGCGCCAGCGTGGACGCACCGTCCGCCAGGTGGAACATCGGCGGCGCGTGCAGGTAGATGCTGTCGCTTTGATAGCCCACCGCGACGACGATGTTGGCGGCGTTGGTCACCAGGTTGATGTGGCTCAGCATCACGCCCTTCGCCTGGCCGGTGGTGCCTCCGGTGTAGAATATGCCGGCGATGTCGTCGTCCTGCGCGATCACGTCGGAGAACGGCGGCGCGTCCAGCAGGTCCTCGAACGCGATCATGCCGGCGGGGGGCGCCTCGTCGTCCAGCCAAACGATGTCGCGCAGGGTACTCGGTCGCCCACCCAGATGCTCCAGCACGGGAGCAAACGGCGCGTCGATGAACAGCGTGGTGGCGCCGCTATCTTGCAGGATGTAGGAGATTTCAGGTGGGGCGAGGCGGATGTTCAGCGGCACCGTCACCCCACCCGCCGCCGGCACCGCGAACAAATATTCGAAATAGCGATCGCTGTTGAGCGCGAGGATCGCAGCACGGTCGCCCTTCCGCATTCCGCGCTGGCGCAGGCCACCGGCGATGCGGGCGACGCGGGCCTCGGTCTCGCGCCAGGTGCGACGGCGGTCGCGGAAGATCGTCGAGGGTCCGTTCGGCTTGGTTTGTGTCGCGCGTATCAGGCCCTGGGTTACGTGCATCCGCGTCCTCCACCGGTGTTCTCGTTGGTGCCGGCCGTGCCGGTTTGGCAGCGGAACGTTACTGCCGCCCCGACGCTAACGCGAGGCAGGAAGACGTTTCAAGCAGCTTGGGCGTCTCCTGCTGTCATTGGGTGGCGCGTAGGGCCGAAGCCCTGGTCGCTTCGCCGCCCAACCCCGGAGGATTGCTGGCGGCTCCACGGGAAAAGCAGCCCGCCCTACGCAACAGGTGGGAGACGTGCCATTTCAGTACACTTCACCGCCGATGTCCCCAGATTCCTCCGCACCGTCATCAGCAGATCCAGCAGCAGCTCGCTCTCGTCCTCGGACATCCCGACCAACGCCTGCGCGCGCACTTCGTCACGCACCTCGTGCACCTGCGCCAGGATCGGCCGCCCCGCCTCGGTCAGCCACAGCGTGCGGATGCGCCGGTCATGCGGATGCGGTCGGCGTTCGATCAGCCCGCGCGCCTGAAGGCTGTCAATCAGCCGCACCAGCGAGATCGCCTCCAGGTCCAGCCGCTCGGCAAGCTGCGCCTGACTCAGGCCAGGCTCGCGATCGACATGCACCAGCACCGAGGCTTCCGATCGGTTCAGCGGCAATCCCACGTCCCGCGCACGCTGCACGAAGCGCCGCCGCATCAGCCGCGACGTGTCGCGCAGCAGGAACCCGAGCGATCGCCGCACCGGAACCGCGGCATCCATCAGTCCGCACTCCCCGGCACATGTTCCTGGACACCAACGTGCGCGCGACGCCGACGCGGCGCCAGCCAGTGCGACAGCCGATCCAGATACAGATAGATCACCGGCGTCGTGTACAGCGTCAGCCACTGCGACACGAGCAACCCGCCAACGATCGCGATGCCCAGCGGTCGGCGTAGCTCGGAACCGGCGCCCTGTCCGATCGCCAACGGCAATCCACCGAACAACGCGCACATCGTCGTCATCATGATCGGCCTGAACCGCAGCAGGCACGCCTCATGGATCGCCTCCAGCGAGCTCTTCCCGTGCTCTCGTTCCGCTACCAGGGCGAAGTCGATCATCATGATCGCATTCTTCTTCACGATGCCGATCAGCAGGATGATGCCGATCAATGCCACCAGGCTCAAATCGTGATGGAAGATCATCAGCATCAGCAGAGCGCCGACGCCCGCGGAAGGCAGTGCGGACAGGATTGTGATCGGATGAATGAAGCTCTCATAGAGCATCCCAAGCACGATGTACACCACCAGGATCGCCGCGGCGACCAGCAGCGGCGTCGATGACAGCGACGACTGGAATGCCTGCGCGGTGCCCTGGAACGAGCCCTGCACCGTGGCTGGCACGTGCGCCGCAACCTGCATCGCGTTGATTGCGTCCACCGCCTGACCCAGCGACACACCCGACGCCAGGTTGAACGACAGTGTCACCGCCGGGAACACGCCCTGATGGTTCACCGTCTGCGGCACCACCGTGTAAGTGTAATGCGCGACCGCAGACAGCGGCACCTGCGCGCCGGACGGCGACGCGACGAAGATCTGCGACAGTGCCTGCGGGTTGTCCTGGAACTGCGGCTGCACCTCCAGGATCACCTTGTGCTGCGACGTGTCCGTATAGATCGTCGCCACTTGCTCCTGGCCGAACGCGTCGTACAGCGTCTGGTCGATCAGTCCCATCGACAGTCCCAGCCGCGACGCCGCATTGCGGTCCACGGTGATCTGTACGTTGGGCGAGGCGATCTGCTGATCCGAAGCTGCGTCGGTCAACTGATGCATCTGCTGCATCTTCTGCAGCATGATCGGCGCCCAGTGGTTCAACTCCGCCGCATTGTTGTCGGTCAGCGTGTACTGGTACTGCGCTTGCTCCAGCCGGCCGCCGACGGTCACGTCCTGCCCCGCTTGCATGAAGTACTTCACGCCGCGGATTTTCGCGATCTTCGGCTTCAGCCGATCCATCACCGCCTGGACTCCGGCGCGCTCATTGAACGGCTTGAGCTGGATGAACATCCGCGCGGTGCTTTCGGCCGGATTGTAGCCGGCGGCACCGGCGAACCCGACCACGCCGGACACTGCGGGATCCTTCAGGATCACCGCCGCGACCTGGTTCTCCTTCTCGCCGACCGAGGCGAACGATGAATCCAGCCGCGTCTGCAACGCACCGAAGATGAAGCCGGTGTCCTGCTGCGGGATGAACCCCTTGGGAATGACGATGTAGAGCCAGCCGGTCAGCACGATCAGCCCCAGCGTCGCGGCCAGCATCAGCGGCTGATGCCGGAACACCCATTGCAGGCCGCGGTCGTAGCCGCGCAGCGTGGCGTCGAAGAAGCCCTCGGCCACGCGATTGAACCGGCTCTTCGACGTCGCGCTCTCATGCGCCAGGAAGCGCGAGCACATCATCGGCGTCAGCGTCAGCGACACGAACGCGGATGCCACCACCGCCACGCTGACGGTGACGGCGAATTCGCGGAACAAGCGGCCGATGATGCCGCCCATGAACAGCAGCGGGATGAAGACGGCGATGAGAGAGAAGGTGATGGAGACGATGGTGAAGCCGATCTGGCCGGCGCCTTTCAGCGCGGCGTTGAACGGTGTCTCGCCCTGTTCGATGTAGCGGACGATGTTCTCGATCATCACGATCGCATCGTCCACCACGAAGCCGACCGCGATGGTCAGCGCCATCAGCGAGATGTTGTCGAGGTTGAATCCGACGATGTACATCACGCCGGCGGTCGCCACCAACGCCAGCGGCACGGTGATACTGGGGATGATCGTCGCCCACAACTTGCGCAGGAACAAGAAGATCGTCAGCACCACCAGCACGATGGTGATCATCAGGGTGACTTCGACGTCGGCGACGGAGTCGCGGATGTTGGTCGATCGGTCGGACACCAGATCGACATGCACCGAGCGCGGAATCGATGCCTCCAACTGCGGCATCATCGCCTTGATCTGATCCACCACCTTGATGGTGTTGGCACCGGGTTCGCGCTGGATCAGCAGCAGCTCGATCCGCCTGGTGTCGTACCACGCACCGGTCCGCGCCGAGACCGAGGAATTGACGACATCGCCGATGTCCTTGATCTCCACCGGCGCGCCGTTGCGATAGGCGGCTATGATGTGACGGTACGCGCTGGCGTCGAACAACTGGTCGTTGGTGCCGATATTGTATTCCTGGTTCTTGCCCTCCAGGTTGCCCTTCGGCAGATCCGTCGTGGCATTCGCCAGCGCGGTGCGCACGTCCTCCAGGCTGATGCCGCGCGACGCGATTGCAGCGGGGTTGATCTGCACGTGTACCGCGGGGATTTGTTCGCCCGCGATGTTCACCTGCGACACACCGTCCACGCGCGACAGCGCCTCGGCCAGAACGTTGTAGGCATACTGGTCGATGTCCTGGATCGGCATCGCGTCGGAGCTGACGGCGTAGATCAGGATCGCGCGGTCCGCCGGGTTGGTCTTCTTGAAGATCGGCGGCGACGGCATCGCCTTCGGCAGCAGCCCGCTCGCGGCGTTGATCGCGGTCTGCACGTCCTCCGCCGCACCGTCGATGTTGCGCGACAGGTCGAACTGCAACGTGATCAGCGTCGTCCCCAAACCGCTGGTGGACGACATCTGATCCAGTCCCGGTATCGCCGCGAACTGCTGCTCCAGCGGCGTCGCGATGGAGGACGCCATGGTATCAGGGCTGGCGCCGGGCAACTGCGCCGTCACCATGATCGTGGGGAAATCGACGTTGGGCAGCGCGGCGACCGGCAGCAGCGTGAACGTGGCCAGGCCGAACACCAGGATGCCGGCCATCAGCAGCGCGGTGGCGATCGGCCGGCGGATGAAGATTTCGGAAATGCTCATCGCCGGATCAACCTTGCTGGTTCGTCGCTGCCTGGGCGCTCTGGGCCGCGGGGGCGCTCTGGATCGTCACCTTCACATTGTTCGCCAGCCGGTACTGCCCATCGACCACCACGTGCTCTCCCGCCTTGATGCCCTTCGCGATCACCGCAATCCCGTCCTGCCGGCTGGCCACCTGCACGTCGCGCCGCTGCACCATGTCGTTCTGGCCGATCACATAGACGTAGTCGCCCGATGGCCCCGCCATCAGCGCGTGCTCTGGCACCGTCACCGCGTTGTGCCGCACCGATAGGATCAGCCGCGCGTTGACGAACTCCCCGGGCCACAGGTGTTCATCGGCGTTGGCAAACGTGCCCTCCAGCATGATCGTGCCGGTGCTGGTCGCGACCTGGTTGTTGATGAAGCTGAGCCTGCCCTTGGCAAGCAGGGTGTTGCCGTTACCGGCATAGGCATCGACGTCGAGCGGATGGGAGGCGTCGTTCCGGCGGATCGCATCCAGGTTTGTCGCCGGCACGGTGAAGCTGACATAGATCGGCTTGACCTGCGTGATGGACACAAGCGGCGTGCCGGTGCTCGCCTGCACGTAGTTGCCGGGATCGACCAGCAGCGCGCCGGTGCGGCCGCCGATCGGCGAGCGGATCATCGTGTAGCCAAGATTCAGCTTCGCGCTTTCGATGGCGGCGTTGTCCGCCTGCACCTGCGCCTGCGACTGGCCGACGGTCGCCTGCTGGTCCTCAAAGCTCTGCCGCGTCTGGAAGCCGCTGCCCACCAGCTTGCCGTAACGCGACAGGTCGCGCTGCGCGCCGGCAAGCTGCGCCGAGTCCTTCGCCGCGGTGGCCTCGGCCTGGTCCAGCGTTGCCTGGTACGGGCGTGGGTCGATCAGGAACAACGGGTCGTTCGGCTTCACCTCCTGCCCCTGCGTGAAGAAGGCGCGCATGATCTGGCCGTCCACGCGGGACTTCACGTTGACCGTGCTGATGGCCTGAACAGTACCAAGGCCCTCGACATAGACCGGCACGTCCTGCGCCTGGGCGACACCGGCGGTCACCGGGATCGCCGGATCAGGCGGCGGCGGTGGCGCGGACCGGGCGGATTGATGACCGAGAAGGACCCAGCATCCGAGGCCGACCCCGATGCAGGCAGCCGCGATCACGGCGACGCGCTTTGTCCCCATGCCTTGCAATCCCAGTTGTACGAATGGTGGCGAGCGCCGGCTGGCGTTCGCGGATGCTTAATATAGACCTTGCATCTAACAGACAACACCTACCTCCTCGTAAGGCGGCGAGATGTGAAGATCGTGGAGGTTCCTTAACCTCTCCCCTTGCGGGAGAGGCATGCCACCGGGCACTTGACCCGGTGGTCGGCGCGCAGCGCCGGATGAAGGGGGGTAACGCACCAATCGTCCGCGCGTTGGCCCCCTCACCCTCGACGCTTCGCGTCGACCACCGGGTCAAGTGCCCGGTGGCATGCCTCTCCCGCAAGGGGAGAGGTTTTCTTCCTCAGCCGCCGATGTAAAACTCCTTCACATGAGCTGGAGCGGACAACGGCGCGGCTACCACCACGGCAACCTGCGGGAGGCGCTGATCGACGCCGCGCTGGCGCTGATCGCCGACAAGGGCCCGGCCGCGTTCACCATCGCGGAGGCCGCGCGGCTGGCCGGCGTCAGTCCCGCCGCCCCGTACCGGCATTTCCGCGACGCCGAGGCGCTGATGGCGGAGGTCGCGTTGCGCGGCTTCGAGCGCTTCAGCGCGTCGCTCGCCACCGCCTGGAACGACGGCCGCCCGGACCCGCTGCGCGCCTTCGAGGCGGTCGGCCGCGCGTATCTGGCATTCGCGCGCGACGAACCGGCCTATTACGCCGCAATGTTCGAGGCTCGCATTGCCTTCGACGCCTACCCGGCGCTGCTGTCCGCCGGCGACCGCGCGTTCGCCATCCTGCGCGATGCCGCGGACCGGCTGACCGCGACGCTGCCACGCGACCGCCGACCGCCGTCACTCATGATGGCGCTGCACGTCTGGGCAATGTCGCACGGCATCGCGTCGCTGTTCGTGCGCCCCGCCCCGTCACGGCGGAAGTTGCCGATGCCGCCGGAGGAGCTCCTCGAAGCTGGCGTGCTGATCTATCTGCAAAGCCTCGGGCTGGCGGGCGGACGGTAGGCACGGCGATGAGCTCTGCCTGCGGATGCGCTGACCAGGGACATCGCAGCGGCAGCGCGGGACGGCAGCGCCATCAAGGCGACCGAAGAAGACGGAAAAGAAACAGGAGAGGCTGTCACAGGCGTGTCCGGCCTGTAGCGACATGTACGTATTCGATCGCGAGACCGCCCGCCGCATGACACGGTAGAGAGCGGTGAGACAATTGGGAGGGCAGCAATAGAGACGGCGCACCAATCGGCCGCGTCTTGCGGCCGCTGCAGGAAGCAGACCGTCGAGGCACTCCCGGTCACAGGTACCTACCTCCGACCGGGATTGCTTCGCCGCTTACGGTCCAGACGAGAAAATGGGCCGTGCAAGTCATCGGGCCGTCGCACCGTCACCCGCTCGTCATGCCGACCTTCGTCGGTATGACGGGGGACAGCGCCCAGCGTTTCATCCAGAGCGGGTCCGCCACGCCGGGCGGTGTTCAACTCCCGATGACAGGACGCTAAACCTCGACTTCCTGCTCCTTGTCCGAGCCGTCGCCGCCGTCCTCATCCGGCTTCGGCAACGCGGGCAGCGCGGCCTCGATGATCTCGAAGTCCAGCTTGCCGTCCTTCATCGTCACCTTCACCGAGCCACCCTTCACCAGGCGGCCGAACAGCAGCTCCTCCGCCAGCGGCTTCTTGATGTGCTCCTGGATCACGCGAGCCAACGGACGCGCCCCGTACAGCTTGTCGTAGCCACGCTCCGCCAGCCATTCCTTCGCCGCGGACGACAGCTCGATCGTCACGTTGCGGTCGGCCAGTTGCGCCTCAAGCTGCATGACGAACTTCTCGACCACGCGGCCGACGATCTCCGGCGTCAGGCCGGCGAAGGTGATCGTCGCATCCAGCCGGTTGCGGAATTCCGGCGTGAACAAGCGCTTGATCGCGTCTTCGTCCTCGCCCGCACGGCCCTCGCGGCCGAAGCCGATCGCCTCCTTTGCCAGGTCCGACGCGCCCGCGTTGGTGGTCATGATCAGCACCACGTTGCGGAAATCGACCGTCTTGCCGTTGTGGTCGGTGAGTTTCCCGTGGTCCATCACCTGCAACAGGATGTTGAACAAGTCCTGGTGCGCCTTCTCGATTTCATCGAGCAGCAGGACGGCGTGCGGGTGTTGGTCGATCGCGTCGGTCAGCAGGCCGCCTTGGTCGAAGCCGACATAGCCAGGCGGCGCGCCGATCAGCCGCGACACGCTGTGCCGCTCCATGTATTCCGACATGTCGAAGCGGATCAGCTCGATGCCCATGGTGGAGGCCAACTGCCGCGCGACCTCGGTCTTGCCGACGCCGGTCGGGCCGCTGAACAAGTAGTTGCCGATCGGCTTTTCCGGTTCGCGCAGTCCGGCGCGGGCCAGCTTGATCGCGGCGGCGAGCGCCTCGATCGCCCTGTCCTGGCCGAACACCATGGACTTCAGGTCGCGCTCCAGGTTGCGCAGCGTCTCCTTGTCGTCCGCCGACACGCTCTTGGGGGGAATGCGCGCGATCTTGGCGACGATTTCCTCCACGTCGCGCAGCGTGACGGTCTTCCGCCGCTTGTGTTCTGGCAGCAGCATGCGGGAGGCGCCAACTTCGTCGATCACGTCGATCGCCTTGTCCGGCAGCTTGCGGTCGTTGATGTACTTGGCGGAGAGCTCGACGGCGGCGCGGATCGCCTCATCCGTGTAGCGCACCTTGTGGTGGCGCTCGTAGTTGGTCTTCAGACCGCGCAGGATCTTGATGCTGTCCTCGATGTTCGGCTCGTTGACATCGATCTTCTGGAAGCGGCGGACCAGCGCGCGGTCCTTCTCGAAGTAGTTGCGGAATTCCTTGTAGGTGGTGGAGCCGATGCAGCGCAGGTTGCCGGATGCCAACGCCGGCTTCAGCAGGTTGGAGGCATCCATCGCGCCGCCGGACGTGGCGCCGGCGCCGATCACGGTGTGGATCTCGTCAATGAACAGGATGGCGCCCTGCTGGTTCTCCAGTTCGGAGACGACGGCTTTCAGACGCTCCTCGAAATCGCCGCGGTAGCGTGTGCCGGCCAGCAAGGCGCCCATGTCCAGCGCGTAGATGGTGGAGCGGGCGAGAACTTCCGGCACGTCGCCCTCGACGATGCGCTTGGCCAGGCCTTCCGCGATCGCCGTCTTGCCGACGCCCGGATCGCCGACGTACAGCGGGTTGTTCTTGGTGCGGCGGCAGAGGATCTGGATGGTCCGCTCGATTTCCGGCTCGCGGCCGATCAGCGGGTCGATCTTCCCGGCCATCGCCTTTTTGTTCAGGTTCACGCAATAGTTGGACAGCGCGTCCTGGTTCCGCCGGTTCGGCTTTTCCTCCCGCTCTTGCTCCGGGTGGTTGTCGCCCTGGTTGCCGCCGCTGCCGCCGGCGCCGGTGACCGGACGCTGGGCGGAGCGGCCAGGCGCCTTGGCGATGCCGTGGCTGATGAAATTCACCGCGTCCAGCCGGGTCATGTCCTGAAGCTGCAAGAAATAGACCGCGTGGCTTTCGCGCTCGGAGAACAAGGCGACCAGCACGTTGGCGCCGGTCACCTCATCGCGGCCGGAGGACTGCACGTGGATCGCGGCGCGCTGCACCACGCGCTGGAAGCCGGCGGTGGGCTTGGGGTCGCCCGGGCGATCGGTGGCCAGGCCGGCCAGGTCCTTGTCCAGGAACTCGCCCAGGTCGGTGCGCAGCTTGTCCAGATCGACCCCGCAGGCGCGCAGCACCGTCGCGGCGTCGGTATCGTCGGCAAGGCCCAGCAGCAGGTGCTCCAGCGTCGCATATTCGTGTCGCCGCTCGCTGGCGAGTGACAGAGACCGGTGAAGCGTTTGCTCCAGGTTCCGTGAAAGCATGGTCGTCGGCGCTCCTACGCGCTGTGGTCCGGCGGCCGGACCGGGTCGTCTTCAGGCTGATCCACCCAGAAAATGTCGATACGATGGGTCATCTGGGTATGGCCCGCCGCAGCCGGTCGTCATTCCTTCTCGATCGTGCATTGCAGAGGATGCTGGTTTTGTCTCGCCAGGTCCATGACCTGGGTCACCTTCGTCTCTGCAACCTCATAGGTGTAAACGCCGCAGACGCCGACCCCCCGCCGGTGCACGTGTAGCATGATCCGGGTCGCCTCCTCCCGCGATTTCTGGAAGAAGCGTTCCAGCACGTGGACGACGAACTCCATCGGCGTGTAATCGTCGTTCAGCATCAATACCTTATACATGGCGGGCTTGCGCGTCTTCGGCCGCGCCTTGACCACCACGCCGGTGTTCGGGCCCTCGATGTTTCCGCCGCGTCTGTCGTTTTCACTCATCGTCCCACTGCGCCCATCCGTCGCACCACGCCGCTGTGCTGTCCGCCGGCAGCCGCACCCCCTCCGGCAGCGCGAGGCCAGCCACGCGCCGCCCGAAGCACGAACCATATCGGAAGGTCGGCGCCAGATGAAAGAGCCCAGCGCGGTTTCGGGGGAACGTGAATCGGAGGGCCAAGGGAAGGCCGGGGCTCCCCCCATAGGCACTGAGATAACCGTCCCAAGGGGTAATCGACCGCCTGCCTGCGTTTTCGCCTGGGGTTGGCCAGGCGTTTGTGGAGCGTTGCGGAGGCATGTTCCTGCATGGCCAGAGTGATCGCGGGAACCACCGCCTGCAGGATGGCAGCCAGCACGCCTCTGGTAATGCGCCACAGGGAGCTGGTCGCGCCGGCGCCAAAAAGCTCCTGAGGGATCGGTCATACGGAATCTCGCCCGCCACGGGCACGCCTCGATCCAACGCTTCGGCGCCGTGGCTGTCGGTCACCTCCGGATGGGTGAAGCCGCCCAATCCCAGGTCATAAACGGCGTGGATCCACCAATCCAGGCCGCGACACATCGCAGCGAATAGCCGCTGCAACCCCACGCCACCGACAGGCGTAGCAGGTCGGTGCCGGACCGAGTCCCGCGCGGGCGCAAAGACGCCTTCGTCTCCCGGGCGACGCTTCAATGTCCCGCCCGCGCCGCAGTCGCGCCAGGAAGACCGGGAAACGATCGATAGAGTCGTGTGATGCTTCGGCCATCTCAGCAAGGAATCATACCCTGCCGAGCCGTGTCACGAACTGGCTTGGTGCCTATGGGGCGGAGCCCCGTCCTACACCAGGTCGCGCAGGTGCTCCGGCACGGGCCAGCGCGCCGCGCGATCCGGCACATGATCGACCGGCGACACCGCGCCGCGCCAGGCCACGCCCATGATCTGCGATGTATGATAGATGCGCGTGTCCCAGCCGCGGTCGCGCAGGTAGTAGAGCCCTTCCGCCACGGCCGGTGCGTTCAGGTCGTGGAACATGATCAGCGCGTCCACCGCGGCGTAGCGCTCGCCGATGACCGCATCGCGCACTGGGGCAGGAAACTCATGGTCGCCGTCGATGAAGATCAGCGACCAGCGCATGCCCAGGCGGCCCAGAGTCGTTACGCCATCGGGGCTGGTGGTCGCGTGCATCCGGACGGCGCGCACGATGCCGGCGGCGGTCATCGATGTGGTGATCGAATCGCGGATCGCGGTATCGCCGAGGATCGGATCGATCACGTCCAGGTCCACTCCCGCGGCGGCAAGATGGCAGGTGGACCAGCCCATGAAGCAGCCGATCTCGAGCGCTGGCCGGCCTTCGAATCGCAGCGCGGTGTTGTACAGGATGTGCACTTCGTCGCGGTTGAGGAATCCGGTCCCGGGAAAGCGGCGGTCGCCGTACCAAAGATGCGGTCCATGCCGAAGATACGGCCAGGTGCAGGTGGCCGGATCGGCCGTCATCATCTCCGGAAAACAGGCATCAAGGTGGATTCGCTGAAACCCGGGGGAGACATAGTCGCGACGGATGAGAGGCCAGTTCGCGCTCATGCGGCGATCAGACCGTAAGCCCGGCAGAACGATACTGATCGTAATACGTCCCGGGTCCGTCGGGTAGCATTACGGGAGCCGATGAGTTGGTCAGATGCGCCACGAGCACCTGGCGGAACGGCTCGTCGGGATGGCGCCAGGTTCCGTCCGCGGCTTTCTCCGGCATGCGCAAGGAGCACAGCCAGTTCATCACCGTCGGCAGCCGGCGCCAGTCCCCTACCTCCTGTATCGATACGTTCAGCGCATCCTGCTCCAGCATCGCATCGAACGGCACCTTGAGCGCCTTATCGAGGTTGCGGCGATAACGTGCCCAGATCGGCGAATCCGCGGTCGCGGCGAACAGCCCGCCGTTGAATGGGGTGAAGTACTGGCAATACTGCATGACTTCATCACCATAGACCTGCGACAGGCGACGATTGCGTGCCGAGTGATAGACCTGCGCCAGCCTTGGTTCGGTATGCACCGCATAAGCGGCCTCGGTCTCCTGCACCGCCACGACAGATATTTCGGGGGCCGCCAGACCCTCCAGATAGGGGACCAGGCCTTCATGCGACAAAAAGCGGATATCGCTGTCCACCCATACGTAGCCGTCATACTCGGGTAGAATCCACGGTATGTATGGCCGGCAGGTCAGCGCGTAGGTGTGGTCGGGTGCGCCGGGGAATCGAGGAAAGTCCCCAAGATCGCTGTGCACCCTGACGCCGTTTCGGTGCAGCCAGTCGAGGTGTTCTGCCGGGAGATTGATTGCCACGAACGCGATCTCCACGGCGTGTTGTGGAAGCCGCAGCAGCGCTTGTCGCATCGTATCGATGCTGGCGGCCGCCTGATGGAAGAAGGCGGCATCGGACGACAGAACGCAACAAACCCGCATTGCTGATATCTCTTCGGAGCTCCGAGGAGAGTATCAGGCGCGAACGGCCTCTCCAACCACCCGAAAAAGGCGAGCACACGCAACCCGGCCGCATCAGGCACGGCACACGCCCTATCCAACTTTACGCTGGTCGTTTCCGCGCCAATGCGGCGGCCGATGGCGCCACTGTTCGCCATCGGCCGCCGCAGGCGGCTGTTAACGGATCGCCTGATGTCAGGCGCTGGCGGCGCGGCGCGTTCCGGTTTCGCGGCCGTGCGATGCAGCCGGCTTGCGCGACGAACCGTTGCCGCTACCGGCCTCGTTCATGATGGCGCGCAGGTCCCGCAGGAACGCGGCGCCCTTCAGCGTGCGCTGCACCAGGACGCTGCGGCGGTCCAGCGGGTCCACCTTGCGGCGTGCCAGGTCGAGTTCGCCGAGCCGGTCGAGCGCGCGCGTGATCGCCGGCTTCGAAACGTTCAGCTCGGCGGCAAGACCGCGAACCGTATGGCCGCCGTCACGCAAATAGCAGGTCAGGAACACGCCAAGCTGACGGGCGGAAAGATCCGGTCCGTCGCGGCGTACCAAAGCGACGATGGTGTCTCGCAACATGCCGACCTGCTGGTCAGACGATGACGACGACGGGTTGGTTGCCATTTGATAATCCTTTGCCACACCCAACGAGTCGAGATTGACTCGTTGCCCCTTCCGTATAGAAACAAAACGGACGGTGCGCTGTCAACTTTATTGCGCTCCTAGAACCGCAATTTCGTGACGAATCGCGACGATGTTACCAGCACGGCCTTTAACCGCCCTTTGTCAACCGGCGGGTTATCGCGCCAAGCAACGCCCGCGCCGCCTGGATTTCACCGCCTTCCGGCCTGCCTGGTTGCGATTGATCGTTCCACGCATAAAGATCGACATGTATCCATGCCGCGCCGGCAGGAATGAACCGTTGCAGGAATAAAGCCGCCACGATCGAACCCGCGAACGGTTTGGATGAAATATTGTTAAGATTTGCGATCGGACTGTTAAGCCACGCGTCGTAGCCACGCCAAAGCGGCAGCCGCCATAGCGGATCATATACCTCCATCCCCGCGCCCAGCGCCGCTTCCGCCCAGGAATCGTCGTTACAGAATATTGCCGGAAGCTCGGGGCCCAGCGCCACGCGCGCCGCCCCGGTCAACGTTGCACAATCGATCAGCAGCGCCGGGTGTTCCTCTGCCGCCTCGGCCAGCAGGTCGCACAGCACCAGGCGTCCCTCGGCATCGGTGTTGCCGACCTCCACCGTCAGGCCGGCCCGCGTGCGAATCACGTCGAGCGGCCGCATCGCTGTCCCCGACACGGAGTTTTCGACGCAACCGATTCGCACCGCGAGACGCAGCGGCAAATCCGCCTCCATGATCATGCGGGCAAGCGCGAGAACCGCGGCGGCGCCACCCATATCCTTTTTCATACGCAACATTCCCGCGGAAGGTTTCAAATCGTAACCGCCCGTATCGAAACACACGCCTTTTCCGCACAAAGAGACGAGCGGCGCGTCGGCATGCGCGGCACTGCCGCGCCAGTGGAATGTCGCGACGCGCGGCGGCCGCGCCGAGCCCGCACCGACCGCAGCAACCGTCGGATAGGATGACGCCAGCGCGTCACCGGCCGCGAGGTGCGTCTCCGCGCCATAACGTTGGCCGAGCGCCACTGCAAAGTCTGCAAGCTCGACGGGTCCCAACAGGTTCGCTGGCGTATTGATCAGGTCGCGCCCCATGCAGATCGCGCGCGCCTGCGACAGGCTTGCAGTCTGATCCGGCGGTGCGACCAGCCGCGCGGCGGCGCGCTCAGCCGGCTTCAATGTGGTATAGCGATACGCACCCAGACCAAATCCGAGCGTTGCGGCCGCCGCGTCGTAATCGCCAGGCTCCAGCCGCCACGTCGTTCCGGCCGGCAGACGAAATGCCAGATCGCCGAACGGGAATGGCGATCGGTCGTCGCCGATGCCGAGAACACCGCCGGCAATCCCGTCCGCGTCGGGCAGGAATTGCAGCTCGCCCGGTTTGGCTGCGAAATCCAGGCCGCGCAGAAAGCGCGTCTGCGGTTGCGGCAGGCGATCGAACAACGCCGCCAGATCGGACGGACGCACCGGATACAGCGGCCGCGCGTCGCCCGCGCTTTCCACCACGCAATCGATCGCCTGGTCCAGCATTGGAGACTCCTTCCATGGGTCGGGATGCGGCAGTGTGTCGGGGGCGGCGCGCGATGGCCAGCGGTCATCAGGCTGTCTTTTGCCCGCCGCGGACGTCAGCCTGTAGGCTTGTCGCTCTATATGGAGACGCACATGGCGGAAGACATTGCCGCGAACCTGGCGACGCTGCTGGAAGGCAAGGGACAGCGGCGCTACGGACTATCCGGCGTCAACCAATTGCAACACGCGTTGCAGGCGGCCTGGCTGGCCGAGAACGCGGGATGCGCACCGTCGCTGATCGCTGCGGCGTTGCTGCATGACATCGGACATATGGTACACGGCCTTGGCGAGGATCCGGCCGCGGATGGTGTGGATGATCGGCACGAATCGCTCGGGCACGCATATCTGACGCGGTTCTTCGGCCCTGCGGTGACCGAGCCGGTGCGGCTGCACGTCGCCGCCAAGCGTTACTTATGTGGTACAGAGCCGGATTACTTCGGCCGCCTGGCACCGGACAGCGTGCGCAGCCTGGCGCTGCAGGGTGGACCGATGTCGCCCGACGAGGCGGCGGCATTCGATGCGCTGCCGTACTCGCAGGATGCCGTGCGGCTGCGGCGCTTCGATGAGGGCGCCAAGGCGAAGGGCCTGGAGACGCCGCCGGCCGCACATTTCGCGGCGTACTTGCGGGTGGCGAGCGCCCCGGGGGACGCGGGGCGATAGGTGGCACGAAGCAAAATTCCCCCTCCCCTTGAGGGAGGAGGGATTTTGGGTTCTTCGCTGTTTGTTGGTTACCCCACGCTTCCCGCCAGCAGGGTCGTGACCCGACGTGCGAACGCACTGGGATCGCGCGGCAGATCGCCTTCCTGCACGCGCGCCAGGTCCAGCAACGTCGCCGCGGCCTCCTCGATCAGCGCGGTGTCCGCCAGCTTGCCCGACAGCGTCTCGATCAGCTTGTGCCGCGGGTTGACCTCCAGCACCGGCGCGGTGGGCATCATGGCACGGCCGGAGCGGCGCAGCAGGCGCTGCATCTGCAGATCGGGGCCGCGCTCGCCGGCGGACAGCACCACGGCGCTGTCGGTCAGCCGCGCCGTCGTACGCACGTCGGACACGTCCCGGCCCAACGCCGTCTTCATTGCCGCCAGCAGCGCCGACACATCCGGCGCATCGGCGTCCTTACCCAGATCGTCCGCCGCCTGGGTGACGCTTTTCAGTTTCTTGCCCTCGAACGTGTCCATCCGTTCCGGCCAGAACGCGTCGATCGGATCGGACAGCAGCAGCACCTCGACGCCCTTGGCGCGGAAGCCCTCAAGCTGCGGCGAGGTCTTCAGCGCATCGGCGTTGTCGCCGGCGAGGAACCAGATCGTGTCCTGTCCGGTCTGCATGCGGTCTGCGTATTCCGGCAACGAGGTCCAGCCTTCCTGTGTGGATGAATGAAACCGCAGCAGCGGCGCGAGCTCGGTGCGGTGTTCGGTGTCCTCCCAGACGCCTTCCTTCAGCAGCGGGCCGAAGTTTTCCCAGAACTTTGCGTAGTCCGCAGCATCCTTGGCGCGCGTCTTCAGTTCCGACAGCACGCGGCCGACCAGCGCCTTGCGGATGCGGGCGAGCACCGGCGTCGATTGCAGCATCTCGCGCGAGACGTTCAGCGGCAGATCTTCCGTATCCACCACGCCCTGGACGAAGCGCAGCCAGGACGGCAGCAGCTCGGCCTTGTCGGTGATGAACATGCGGCGGACGTGCAGCCGCACATGCGACTCGCGGTCATTGTCCAGCGGGTCGAACGGCTTCATGCCGGGCAGGAACAACAGCGCGAAGAATTCGAGCGTGCCTTCGGCCTTCCAGTGCAATGTGGCCCACGGGTCATCGAACATGTGCCCGAGATGCCGGTAGAACTCCTTATAGTTTTGCTCCGTTATCTCGGCGCGCGGCTTGCGCCACAGCGCTGTGCCTTCGTTCGCCGGCTGGTCCTTGCCCTCGCGGGCGATGGTGATCGGCAGGGTGATGTGGTCGGCCCACTTCCGCACGATGCTCTCAAGCCGGAACGGATCGAGGTACTCTTCCGCATCGGACTTGATGTGCAGCACGATCTCGGTTCCGGCGGTGTCGCGCGTGGCGGACGCAATGGTATAGGCGCCGGCGCCTTCGGACGCCCAGGTGAACGCTTCGTCCGTCCCGGCCTTGCGCGAGGTGACCTCCACGCGGTCGGCCACCATAAATGCCGAATAGAACCCGACGCCGAACTGGCCGATCAGGCTGGGCCGGTCCTCGGGCTTTGCGCCGGCCAGCGCCTCGCCGAACGCGCGGGTGCCGGAGCGGGCGATCGTTCCGAGGTTGTCGATCAGGTCCTGCCGGCCCATGCCGATGCCGTCGTCGGCGATCAGCAGCGTGCGGGCCTGCTTGTCGGGGACGATGCGGATTTTTGCGTCGGGCGGAGGCGACAGGTTGGGGTCGGTCAGCGCCTCGAAGCGGCGGCGGTCCATCGCGTCCGCGGCGTTGGCCACCAGTTCGCGCAGAAATATCTCGCGCTCGGAATAGAGCGAGTGGACCACGAGATCGAGCAGCCGCCCAACCTCGGCACCGAATGTGTGGTGTTCTGCAGTCGCGTCGTTCATCGCAGGCCCTCCTTGCGAGGCGCGATATGCGTGCGGGGGCGGCCGGTTTCAATGCGTCGGCGGAGCGAGACGGTGGGGTGCGGTGGGCTGCGCGGCGGCGCGGCGGTCGGATCAGGAGGGGCGCAGCAGTCCGGCGACGCAGATGTCCTCGTCCACGTCCGGCCAGTGGATGCCTTCGCCGCGACCGATCAGCCGCCAATGCGCGCGCTGCGCCGGCGTGGCGTCCCAGAGACGCGGGAACCACACAAGCGGCACGGCAATCTCCCTGCCGTCGGTCAGCGCCACACGGAGCTGATCTTCGGACACCGACACATCGGTGGCCATCGGCTCAGGACTCATCGCCGAAATGGGCATTCCAAACCTCCGGGAAGGTCTGTCGCGAGACCACCACCATTTCTTGCAGTTCACCGAGCTCGTACGGCCTGAAGCGCCGGGAAGTAGCAAACCGGACGGGATTCAACCAGAATTTGG
Organism: Acetobacteraceae bacterium; assembly: GCA_036489395.1. GTDB lineage: Bacteria > Pseudomonadota > Alphaproteobacteria > Acetobacterales > Acetobacteraceae > JASHVB01. Next base: position 18,585 of record DASXFW010000194.1, read on the forward strand.
CTGTTCTGTCACCCTGTTCGACATGGATGTGCGGCGGTTCCAGATACTCACGACTGTAGAAGAAGAACCGAAATCCCTCGAGCTGTAGAACGGTGGACATGCGCGGTCATATACCGCAATCGATTAACAAGGCGTCACTGCACCGGCCATGCAAAAAGCGCCTCAACCGACAGCCGGAAGCCCACGCATCGTCCCGACGAAATTCAGGACATCGTCCCCGTGCAGTACACGCTGCGGCGGCGCACCTCCCGGAAGTTTATCTTCTCGGAGGCGGCGGCGGCGGCGGAAGCGCGCCCGGATCGATGGGCTCCACCTCCACACCCCATACGCAAATCCGATTGTATTCGGCATAGAGGCCGTCCCCGTCATCCCCGCCGTGCGCGAACAACTCCTGCATGATGGCAGAGAAGCGGGTGTAGGACAGGAGCTGGATGGCACCGGCGTTCGGGTCGAAAATCATGTAATTTCGTAGAGTCGGACGGTAGATGGCGATGCAGTGGGCGCCGCGCGCGTTACGCAACGATATATGGAACCATTCATAGCGTGCGGCGCGGACCCTGACCGCGATCATTAGGCCTCGGCTCGGGCTGACATAACCCCTCGTCAACTCGACCGCGTCGAGGCCGCTTGTGCGGTACATCAGCGGTACGATCGTCCGCTCATTCACATCCGGATCCGACAGACGTCCGCGGTACTCGATAGCTTTCGCCTTGCTCTGGATCTGCAGCGTCGCTGCGTTGACGTAGAACCCGCCGCGGCGGTCGGGGTCGAGAAAGCTGCCGTTCCCGATCTGCTGGAACCAGTTGCGATCATCCACCATCCCGGCCACCGCCCGGATGAACATCATCACCATCCCCTTGCAGATGCCCTTGGTGCAATCGGTGATATCTGTGGGGTTGGTGCAGCGGAACACCCATTCGGCATCCGTGATCGGCATGTGAATTTCTCTTTCACTGTCATTGCGAGCAGCGAGGCGACGAAGCAGTCTCGGGCCTGACGATCCTATATCCGCGCGTCAGCCGCGCACGAGATTGCTTCGTCACTTCGCCACTCGCAATGACAAATTCCTGCCGCAGCATCGGGAAGAACTCACGCACATCGTCCGAGAGCACCGCCGGCTGCCCCCAGGCGGCGCAGCGGCTGCCACGTGGCATGACGGTCCATTGCCGGACGTTGAAGAAACGCTCCGCCAGCCTGCGCGGCGAACACGGGATTTCCACCGGAAACTGCGCGCGAAATGGATGTTGAGGCGATCGATCTCGGCCCGGAACTGCGGCAGCCGGTTCAGCACGAATGGCCAGCGCCGGCTTCATCAAGCCGCGCAAGGGGCGGCCTGATGATATCGATCGGCATCGGGAAGAAGATGATGTTGAAGTTCTGCTCGGCGCCCATCTCCGTCAATTTGCAGGTAGCGCAACTGCACGGCAGCCGGAATGCCCCGAGAGAACCCTGCGGCGTTGGTCGCGCTCTACGACGCGTGATTGGAAGGCGAGACAAAATGCATTCCCATCCCAATAGCCGGGACGAATACGACTTTAAATTATAGAGATCCGATGCGGGTGCAGCAGATTCCGAAACTACCTATAACTCCTTGGCGCGAAGCCGCGACATTCACGCTATCGTACGCCCGCGGCCACCGGCACGTTGCGGCATCGCCCGGTCTTGAGCCATCCTCAACTCAATGTGACGCGACAGCGGTCTTTTGCTCGTTAGTTTGCCTACCGACATTCACGGGTGCCAGTTCGCGCTTGCCCAATATCAATCGCATTTGGAATAGAGGCAGAAGATGAGCGACGAGCAGACACGCCCGGCGTATGGAATGCTTTTGCTGGCGGCGGCTGCGGCAGCCGGCACAGCATTATCGATTTACGCCTACTTCAACAGCGAAGCCATCAACCATACCGCCGGCGTGCTGCTGGTTATTGCTACGACAGCCGCAATGGTGATCGCCGCACTGGCGGTGGCCGGGCTGCACTTCCTTCCGCGCTGGCTGCGTGCGTTGAGCCTGGTTCTGCTGTTGATCGACGTCATTGGGACGGGGATCGCAGCGTGGTTCCTGGAAACCCAATTGCTGATAGCCTTCATGGGCGTCGCCCTGCTTGGCTGGTTGCTGCATTTGATCGCCGGACCGCGCGAGCTACGGCCACTGCCTGATCCCGTGGCAGGGAGGATGCCGCTATGATCCGATTGCCCGGACTGGCTGCCGCCGCACTGCTGGTGTTCGCCGGCGTCACGGGTCTGTGCCAAGCGGCAGATACCCCCTCACAGACGTGGTACACCTTCAACGGCGACCTTGGCGCGCAGAAATACGCCACTGCGACCCAGATCACGCCGGCGAATGTCGGTAAACTGCGGATCGCATGGCAATTGCATACCGGCGATGTTTCGGATGGCACCGGCAAGATCCCGGCAACCGTCTGGTCGGCCACGCCATTGTTCGTCAACCACACGATCTATGTCAGCACGCCGTTCTATCGCATCCTCGCGATCGAGCCGGATACCGGCAAGATCAAGTGGACGTTCAATCCGCATGCGGTGCTGAAGGCATTGACCCAGCCGGATATGAAGACGCGCGGCGTCGCCTATTGGCAGGCACCCAATCCGCAGCCGGGACAAACATGCCAGAAGATCGTCTATGTCGGTACGATGGACGCCAGGCTGTACGCGGTTGATGCCGATACCGGCAAGCCATGCCAGGGCTTCGGCAAGAACGGCGTTGTCGATGTCGATCAGTGGAACACGGTGCACGGCAAATACCCGCTGTCCCAACTGCAGCCGCCGACCGTCTATAAAAATCTGCTGCTCTTTGGCTGGGCCGGAAAGGAGTGGGCTTATGAGGTGGCTCCGCCAGGTATCATATTCGCGCTGGATGCGCAGACCGGCTCCCTGAAATGGCAGTTCCATCCACTCACCCAACGCATGGAGGCGGACACCGGCAAAGTGAACGTCTGGGCGAGCATGTCAGTCGATACGCAACACGACTTGCTCTACATCCCCACCAGTCCGCCAAGTCCGGACGATTATGGCGGTGACCGCAAAGAACAGATCCCGTATGGCAACGCGATCGTCGCACTGAACGCCGACACCGGCGATGTGGTATGGAGCCGGCAGCTCGTGCACCACGGTCTGTGGGACTACGACATCAGCACCGCGCCGACATTGCTCGACATCGACCGCAACGGGCAGAAGATCCCGGCATTGGTGGAACCGACCAAGCAGGGCTTCATCTTCGTGCTGAACCGCCTCACCGGCGAGCCGGTGTTCCCCATCGAAGAGCGTGCGGTGCCGCAATCCGACGTGCCGGGTGAGCAATCCGCGCCGACGCAGCCCTGGGCCACGACACCGCCACCGACGCTGAATGACACGTGGCCTGGTGTGTCCCGGATCGCCGATATCGCCAGCGGCGGCTATTGCAGCCGGACCTTCAGCAAGCTGCGCTACAATGGCAAGTTCACCCCGCCTGCACTGGGTGCGGGCAGCCTGATTTATCCGCCCTCGTCTGGCGGCGTGGAATGGGGCGGCGGAGCGCTGGATCCGGCGACCAATACCTACGTCGTCAACAGCTCCAGTGTCGCGATGATCTATAGGCTGATCAAGCGCAGCGATTATGCGCGGGAGGCCAAGGCCGCAGGAGATCCCAAGGACTTCTATCCGATGGCCGGCGGACCCTACGGCATTCAGATCGAGAATTTCGTCAATTGGCTCGGGATGCCGTGCTGGAAGCCGCCTTTTGGCACTATCTCCGGCTATGACCTGAATACCGGCAAGCTGCTGTGGCGCCATCCATTCGGCGAGGTGCAGCACTGGGGCTTTTACATGCCGAAGTCATGGGGATCGGTGACGATCGGCGGGCCGGTGATTACCAGGAGCGGACTGATCTTCATCGGCGCTTCAATGGATTCCCGGGTTCGCGCGCTGGACCTTAAGACCGGCAACGTGCTGTGGCGGGCTCAGGTCGAGGCGCCGGCGGTCTCGATCCCCGCAGTCTATATCTACAAAGGCCGCGAATACGTACTGTTCGCAGTCGGTGGCAACACGATTTTGATGCCACGGGTCGGCGACCAGCTCATCGCATTCTCCCTGCCGAAGGGAGGGTCGTAAGGCCAGCGCGTTGCGCGGGGTCAGCCTGACCGCGCTAACGCACCGACCGGAAGAACGTCCGCACATCCTCCGCGAGCAGCGCCGGCTGCTCCCAGGCGGCAAAATGCCCGCCTCGCGGCATGACGGTCCATTGCCTGACATTGAAGAACCGTTCCGCCATGCTGCGGGGCGGACAGGGGATTTCCACCGGAAACTGCGCGAACGCCAGCGGAGGCGTCACCGGCGAGGCCGCGTTGAAGCGCAGCGGGTCGCGCCGCATCTCCTTATACAAACGGATCGACGAGCCGATCGTGCCGGTCAGCCAGTAGATCGAGATGTTGGTCAGCACGTCGTCCATCGGAATCGCCGCGCCCGGATCGCCGTGACAGTCGCTCCAGGTGCGGATCTTCTCCAGAATCCATGCGGCCAAACCGACGGGCGAATCCATCAGCGCATACGCCAGGGTCTGCGGCTTGGTGCCGTGCTCGTGGCCGTAGGCGCCTTCGATCTCGTACCAATGCGTGCGGGCGGCGAAATACGCCTTCTCTTCCGCCGGCGCATCGGGCGCAGGAGGCGGAAACCCGCCGGCCAGAAAATTCAGATGAAAGCCGCTGACAACGTCGGGATGCTGCATGGCAAGGGCGGTGGAAACGATCGCGCCCCAGTCGCCTCCTTGCAGCCCGAACCGCGAATAGCCGACGCCCTGCATCAGCTTCACCCACATCGACGCAACGGCGCGCGGCGAGATGCCGGGCGACGCCGGCGCATCGGAAAAGCCGTAACCCGGCAGCGACGGCACCACCACGTCGAACGCATCCGCCGGGTCCCCGCCATGCGCCGCGGGGTCGGTCAACAGCGGAATGAGTCCGCGCATCTCGATGAACGAACCAGGCCAGCCATGCGTGACGATCAGCGGATGCGGGTTGGGTCCCTTGCCGCGGATGTGGACGAAATGGATGTTGAGGCCGTCGATCTCGGCACGGAACTGCGGCAGCCGGTTCAACGCGGCCTCATGGACGCGCCAGTCATAGCCGTTGGCCCAGCGGTCCACGAAGCGCCGCAGCGTGTCGGCGCGGGTGCCCCATTCCCAGGTGTTGTCGTTGATCTCGTCGGGCCAGCGCGTGCGGACAAGGCGGTCGCGCAGATCGCTCAGTGCGGCATCCGGGATCGCAATGGTGAACGGGGTGATCTGCACTGCACTATTCCCTCTCCCCTTGGGGGCTTGGGCCGCAAAGCGGACCAACGGTTAGGGTGAGGGGTCCGTGCGTCGGTCCCCTCACCCTGGCCCCCTCCCTCAAGGGGAGGGGGAACCTTATCTCCCTACCTTGGTTCTCCCTCTACCCCGGAATGCGCACCGGCAGCGACGAAATCCCGTGAATGAAGTTCGAATAGATCCGCTTCGGCTCGCCCATCAATTCAATGACGGGGAACCGCTGCATAATCTCTTCCCACAGGATCGTAAGCTGCAGCTCCGCCAGCCGGTTGCCGACGCAGCGGTGCACGCCGAACCCGAACGACAGGTGATGCCGCGAACGCGCGCGATCGATGATGAACTCGTTCGGCCGGTCGATCGCATCCTCATCCCGGTTGCCCGAGATGTACCACATCACAACCTTGTCGCCCTTGCGGATTCTCTTGCCGCCGAGTTCCGCATCGGCCAGCGCCGTGCGCCGCATGTGCACGATCGGCGACTGCCAACGAATGATCTCCGACACCGCGCTGGGGATCAGGCCGGGATCGTCGCGCAGCTTCTGATATTCCGCCGGGTGCTTGCACAGCGCCCACAACCCGCCGCTCATGGAATTGCGCGTGGTGTCGTTGCCGCCGACGATCAGCAGCACCAGGTTGCCGAGGAACTCCGCCGGATCATCCACCAAATTCCTCGTCGCCTCGCCATGCGCCAGCATGGAGATCAGGTCGTATCCGCCCGGCCGATTCTTTCGCTCGTGCCACAGGCCGGTGAACACGCGCACCGCCTCGGTCAGAATCGCCAACCGCTTTTCTTCCGAATCCACTTCGCCCCCGGCATTTACGTCGGCGGTGGACACGTCCGACCAGTAGGTCAGCTTGCGCCGCTCCTCCAGCGGGAAATCGAACAACGTCGCGAGCATCAGCGTCGTCAGTTCGATGGACACACGCTGCACCCAGTCGAACGTTTCGCCGCGCGGCAGCCCGTCCAGCACGCGGCAGACACGCTCGCGGATCAGCCCCTCCATATTCTGCAAATTCGCCGGCGCCACGATCGGGCTGACCACCTTCCGCTGCTCGTCATGCCGCGGCGGGTCCGAGGCGATGAAGCTGGAACGCCGGAATTCCATCGGCCGGTCGGTGATGGTGATGCCGCCGAGCTTCGCCTCGGACGAGTAAAGCTGGTGGCTGGTCTCCACCTGCATGATGTCCTTGAATTTGGTGACCGACCAGAACGATCCGTACATGCCGTCGCGCGTGTAGTGCACCGGGGCCTCCCGGCGCAGGCGCTCGAAATACGGGTGCCAGACGTCGTCCTGGTAGAGCTTCGGGTTGCTAACGTCGATCGCGTCAAGCGGCATCGCGTAGGCGTCGGAACCGGGGTCGAAATGGACCGGAGCGTTCATGGCGGGATTTCCTGGCGCTTGGTTGCCGCGATTTTAGCTGGGTCCGGACGGACGCACAAACGCCGCCGCACAGGCCGGTTGCGGCCGCGGCCCCAGCGTCGCCAGCACCGAGCGGATCAGCCGGTTGTCGCCCGCAATATCGAAATCGGGGAACCGTTGGGTCACGCCCATGCGAACGATAACAAGAGCCGCGGACGGAATGATATAGACGCGCTGGCCAAGGGTGCCGGTGGCGAAGAACGTGTCGCACGGCACACCGCCCCGAATGCGCCCTCGCGCACCCACATCCGTGCCGGCATTGGTCCAGAACCCGGCGCCGTAGCTGGTGCCCAGGGTCGAGCGTCGCGAATAATCCACCCAGCCTTCCGGCAGGATGCGGCGGTCGCCGACCACGCCGTCGTTCAGGTACAGCAGGCCGAACTGTGCCCAGTCGCGCGCGGACGCCAGGATGAAGCTGGAGCCGACGGGGGTGCCGGTAGAGTCTTGCTCCATCACCACGCTGCGCATGCCAAGCGGACCGAACAATTCGCGCCGGGCGAAGTTCTGCTCGGCGGCGCCGGTGCCGCCAACCGCGTCGCGCACGATCCGCGAGACGATCTGCGTGCTGGCATCGGAGTAGTGCATGGCGGTGCCGGGCGGATCGCGCAGGGACCGCGCCTCGGCATAACCGGCCATATCGTGTTCTGTGAACAACATGCGCGCGGCGGGATCGAAGCCGCTGCCAGTCTCCGCGATCGCCAGGCCGCTGGTCATGCGCAGCAGGTTGTCGAGCGTGATGGCGTGCCGCGGATCGTTCGCGTCGCGCCACGCCGCGATCGGTGCCGGTGCATCGACAGTCAGCTTGCCCTGCTGCACCAGGATGCCGACCAGCGCGTTGGTGACCGACTTGCTCATGGACCAGCCAAGCAGCGGCGTGTCGATGCCGATGCCGGGCGCGTAGCGTTCGGCGACCACGCGTCCGTCGTGCACGATGACGACCGCCTTTACCCAGCGATGCGGCGGTGCGGACGGTTCGGCAAAGACCTGGTCCAATGCCGCGCGCAGTGCCGGATTGTCCGGTTCAACGACGGCGGGGCCGGCGATGTCAGGCATCAGCGGCGGCGGGCTGGCGGAAGCCTCCGCAGGTGACGCGTCGTCAACCGTGCCGGTTCCTTGCAGCAGCAGGCAGCCAAGCTTGTCGCGGTAAACGGCGTGCGCAGCGAAGTGCCCGAAGAGATCGACGCGCACGTCGCGCCGCGTGCGATCGACGGCATAATGGATATGGCGGGCGAGCAGCCGGATGCCGGGATACGGGGCGATGGTTTGCGCAAAGACCTGGGCGGGGTCCTGCCCCGAGACGAAGATTTCAGAGCACAGGACATGCGCTGTCATGCCGGTGGCGACGCGCAGTGTCTTGTCGGGACGATAATGCCACCAGGCGATTACTCAGGTCAGGACGAGCACCAGTGCGACGATCGATAACATGCGACCGAGCATCACCGCGCGCTCAGGAACATGCGCTGCGACGCCAGGCGCGCGCCCTCGGCCAGCGTCGCAAGCTTCGCCCAGACGACATCCGACGCGACCCTCCCCAGCCCAGCCGCGGTATCGAAGCCACAATCGGTGCCGGCCAGCACGCGGCGCGGATCGCCGACCACCTGCGCCACGCGCTGGATCCGATCGGCGACGACCTCGGGGTGCTCCACGAAGTTGGTCAGCGTGTCGATCACGCCGGCAATCAGCAACTGGTCGTCGGCCAGGCGGAATTTCTCGAAGCAACGGAACTCGTGGGCATGGCGCGGGTTGGCGAACGGCAGCACCAGTGCGCCGACGTTGGTGCGCAGGATGATCGGCAACACGTCCTCCAGCGGCACGTCGCTGTCGTGCGGCGATTCCGAATTGCCCCAGCACACGTGCATCCGCACGCGCTCGCGCGGGATGTTCACCAACGCGTCGTTCAGCACCGCGACAACGTTCTCGACGAAATCAAGGAACTCCGACAACGGTCGGTCGCCGAAATACAGATGGCGTTCCAGCGCGAGATCGGGGCAGTCGAGCTGCAGCAGGAAGCCGTGGTTGACGATTGCCGCGTACTCCACCTGCAACGCCCGCCTGAGCGCCGCCAGATAGGCCGCCTGCGTGTCGTAATGCATGTCGCGGATCGTCGTCGCCACGATCCCGGGCGACGGCGCGGTCAGGAAGCTCTCTGCAAATCCGCCGCCGATTTCATCCAGCGCGGTTTCGAAGTCGTCGCATTCGTGCTCTATCGCGCCGCGTTCCAGGTAATGCACCTCGCCGATCACCGTCGGCAGAGCCGCGTCGTTGATCGACGAGGGAAACACCTGGCTCAGTCGCTGGCGCATTTCCTTGAACACCGGATAGCGCTCCACATCCGATCGAGGCGGACGCTGCCAGCTTCCGCCCAACCCGCTCAGCCGTTCCCGCACATAAAGATGAAACGAATCCCGCCCCTGCTCGCCGTTGTTGGCGACATCGATGCCGGCCGCGATCTGCCGGCGCAGCACGTCGCGCACCGCCGCGCTCGCGCGCGCCTCCACCTCCGCCACGTCCACCGCCTCGCCGCGGTTGCGCCGCTGATACAGGGCCAGCAGCTCCGGCGGCCGCGGCAGGCTGCCGGTGTGGGTGGTCAAAATCCGCTGCTCACTGCATTGCATGACGTTTCCCCCCCCCAGGCTCCTCCCCTGTCATTGCGAGGAGCGCAGCGACGAAGCAATCTCGAGCCTGGGG
>DASXFW010000282.1:0-63317 GCA_036489395.1 Acetobacteraceae bacterium
GCGGCGTATCAGCGGTTCCGCCTCGCCGAGCCGGTTAGTGTCTTGCAACAACGCGGCGAGGTTGTTGAGGCGGATCGCGACGTTCGGATGGTCCTTGCCGAGGCTTGCCTCGTCGATGGCGAGCGCGCGGCGCATCAGCGGCTCCGCCTCGCCGAGCCGATTGGTGGCTTGCAGCAAAGCGGCGAGGTTGTTGAGGTCGATTGCGACGGTCGGATGGTCCTTGCCGAGGCTTGCCTCGTGGATGGCCTGCGCGCGGCGCATCAGCGGTTCCGCCTCGCCGAGCCGGTTGGTGGCTTGCAGCAAATGGGCGAGGTTGTTGAGGCGGGTTGCTGCCTCGGAATGAGCCGCTCCCAAATGCGCCTCACCGAGCGCGAGAGCGCGTCGCTTCAGCGGCTCTGCTCGGTCATAAAGCGCTCTCGCGCCGTACAGACGGCCAAGAGCATCCATCAGTCGCCCGGTCGGCTCGGCAATTCCCGCCGCGTCCGCGCGCCCGGCGACCGCTTCCGCGTGCGGCACCAGCGGGTCGAGCAGCGGCCAGTTCCGCACGTCCTGCGGATCGCCGACGAACGCCGCGCTGACCCATTCCAGCGCGAACGTCAGGGGCGCGTAGCGCGCGCGGATACGCTTTCGCCGGGGCAGCAGCCCCAGCGCAAGCCACAGCAGCCGGGAACGTTTCGTCTCCCACTCCCGACGCGTCACGTCCATCACCAGCCGGTGCATGACGACCCCGCCGCCGGGGACGTTGGCGACCAGCGACAGCCCAGCCAGCTCGACCAGCGCCTCCCGCATGATCGGCGGCGTGAATCCGCGCATTCGCACGTCGAACAGCGACGCCGGGATCGGCTCGGGCGCGAGGAACGCCAGTCGGCGCAACAGCATGCGCGACGCCATGTCCAGCCGTGCCACCGAGGTCTGCCACGCCGCCGCCGCCGCACGCGGATACTGGGTGATGTCGGGGTCGCTCCATCGCATCACCGAGTCGAAACCGTGTCGCAGCAGCGTCCGGTAATCCGCCAGCGAAATCGCCGGCGTCCGCGTCGCGATATAGGCGCCGGCCTGTTCCAGCGCGAGCGCGAGCCACCCCAGCTCCTCGGCCAGCGTGGCTGCCTCCGCCTCGTCAGTGTCCGCGGCGAGGCGCTTGCCATCGGTGCGCCGCAGCAGGAAGGCGGCGGCATCCCCCGGCTGCAGCACGTCCAGCGGCAGCGGTGCGAACGCGGCCGGGAAAGCCGACAGCCGGCTGGTCACCAGCACATGCCCGCGGCGCAGCCGGCCCAGCAGCGGCGTCAGCTCCGCCAGTGCCTCGCGGCTGTCCAGGTTGTCCACGATCAGCAGCCACCCGGCGTTGTCCTGCAGCCACGCCAGCACGGCGGCGAGCTGCACGCCGGCGTCCGTCGCTGTGGCCTCGCGCAGGCCCAGCACGCCGGTCAGTGCGGCAAGCTGCGCGCGCAACTGATCCGGCGTCTCCGCCTCGACGAACAGCAGCGCGGTGTAGTCGCCGGCGTTGCGTTGCGCGTATTCGACGGCGAGACGGGTCTTGCCGATGCCGCCCATGCCGTGGATCGCCTGCCGCGTGGTGATCGCCGCGGCGTTGCCATCGGCGCGCGTGAGGCTCTCGCGCAGTCGCTGCATCGCGTCGTCGCGGCCCATGAACAGCGCGCCGATGCTGGCGAGGCGGAGGTTGTTCGGCTGGTGCGCGATGCGCGGCGGCCAGTCGTGCAGGGCAACGCGCAACCGCAGTTCGTCCAGCGAGGCGAATGCCTCGTAGTGCGCGCGGATGCGACCGACGAACGCGCGTTGCAGGTCCGGATCGTCGGGGCCGGCCGGTGCGTCCTTGTCGGGGCGCCAGGCATCGGTCGCGATGTAGATCAGGCACTCCTTGTCGTGCTTCCGTGCCAGGTGGAATTCCCACTGCGTGTATGACGCATGCGTAACGCCGTCCGGCAGCACGTCCGCGAAAGCAGCGGCTTCTTCCGCGTCCGGCGAATCGCCGCTGCGCTTGCCGACGATGCAGATCACCGTGGTGCAGGTGCCGATGTAATCGTCCAGCGCGGCGAGCAAGGAGCGCGGCCGGCGATCGGGCAGGAAATGGTCCTGCACCTTCACCGTCATCCGGCGTGTGACAAAGTCGTCGGCCAGCGCCTTCCGCGCCGAACCGAACTCGCTGCTCACCGCCGAAATGAATACGCGGAACTCGTCGGCCCCCATGTCCTGCGCCTGTTCGCTGCGCGGACGAAATCTATAGTCCGGCGGCGAAGCCCGCGCGATCTATTTCGCCTGAGCCGCCGCGGCCCGCCGCTCCGGCGCAACGAAGCCCGCACCCGCCGCCGGCGTCCGGGCTCCCGCGTGGCGCTCCGCGTCGATCATCGCCTCCAAAATCCGCTTGTACCGCACTGGCCCGACATCGATATCGAACATGACCGGCTTCAGCGGATGCGGTGCCTTCTTCATGTTCTGCTGCTGCGCCCGGATGATGACCTGGTCCTGGTCCTCGAACGCGATACGCCGCAGTTCGGAAAGCTGCTTGTGAATTTCCGCATCCAGCGGCTGCCCCCAGGAGATCGGGTTCATCCGCACCGCGGCGAACAGATAGTACGTCGTGTCCTCGGTCTGTGGCGTCAGGAAATGCGTGCCCCAGAACCCGGTGCCCTGCTCGCGCGGCTTGCCCGGATCGGTGACGCCGGTGTCGTTCAACAAACAGCCCGGCGCGTCCCACCGCATGTCCATCCACAGATCGACCCGCCCCCCGTCGCGGTGAAACATCAGGTCGTACAGCCCCGGCGCCGGCACGTTCGGAATGCTGCGGGCGACGCGAAGCTGGTTGCCATTCTGTGTCACCAGCAGGTCGGCGCGGATGGTGTGTTCGCCGCCGAGGATGCCCTCGTGGATCACCGCGGTGTGACTGAGATCGAGCAGATTGTCGGTGATCAGCCGGTAGCTGGCCTCCATCACGATCCAGTCGCGCTTGCTCACCATGCGGCCGTTGTCGGGATCGAGCAGGCTGAAATCGGGGATCAGCGCTGGGTCGGCGGCGCGCTCGCCCATCCAGATCCACAGCAGCGAGTGCTTTTCCGCGACCGGATACGAACGGACCTTCATATGCGTCGGGATGCGGCCGTCGAAATGCGGGTTGCGCACGCACTGGCCGCGCGCATCGAATTCCAGGCCGTGGTACGGGCAGCGGACGTTGTTGCCGTTCACGATTCTGCCTTTCGATAACGGGCTGAACCGGTGCGCACACATATCGGCGAGGGCGGCGACGCGGCCATCCGCCTGTCGGAACAAGACGATCGGCTCGTTCAGAAAGGTGCGCGCGAGCAGTTGGCCTGGCGCCAGGTCCTGTGCCCACAGCGCGGCGTACCAGGTGTTGCGCAGGAATTCCATGGCGCCTCCGATGCGGCTCTGCCGGCCGCGTGACGCTGGATGATTGCCTGTGGCGGGCGGGCCCGCAAGGCAAGCGTTCCTGACGCTCTGCGTTAGCTATGGTAACGGGCAGCGTATCGTCCCGGAGTGAGGCGCCATAGCCGGCGGCATACATGAAGTGCTGCAGCGCACGACCGCAAACCGCTTGTCCACGGGCTGCCGTCCCCAGCTTCCGGAACCGGCAACCCGCTCGGCCTTACAAAATGCCGGCGGCTATTCCGCCAGCCGGGTGGATTGCCAGGTCACCATCTGCCAGTTGCCGCCCTGCTTCCCATACACATCGGTGAACCGCACCGAGAATGCGTTCGGCTTGCCGTTGGACACCACCTGGATGCGCGCGATGCCGGTGAGCACCACCGCATCGCCGAGGTCCTGCGCCTTCACGTCCGACGGATCGACGCCGGTATAAACCGTCGCACCCGACTGCATCGCGCCGATCAGGCTCTGCTTGGTGTCGAGCCGCGCGGATGAATGGCAGTAGATCAGATCGTCCGCCAGCAAGGTCTGAAGCGTCGCGATGTCCTTCTCTGCCATCGCCGTCATGCGCTTGCGGTCGAGCTCGATGATCATTGCGCCGTTGTCAGCCATTCGTTCCCTCCTGCGATTTCGATTGCGCCGTGACCATAGACCGCTTCACGGCCGCGCGGAACGCCGCCGCCTCGCCCTCTGTCATTGCGAGGCCGCTTGGCCGAAGCAATCCCCCCCGGGAGATTGCTTCGGCCAAGCGGCCTCGCAATGACAGAGGGCCAAGCGGCCTCGCAATGACAGAGGGCCAAGCGGCCTCGCAATGACAGAGGGCCAAGCGGCCTCGCAATGACAGAGAGCAGGCAGCCCCGCAATGACAGAGAGCAGGCTTGAAATGACCGGGAACCGGATCAGCGCACTTCCAGCACGAGCTTCCCGCGCAAATGCCGCCCTTCGCTCACGCGATGCGCCTCGGCGGCATCCGCCATCTTGTACAACGTGATCGGCGGCGGCTGCACCGCGCCCGCTTCCACCAGCTCCACCATCCGCTGCAAATGCGCCCGATCGCGCGCCACCGCCGGACGCAGCGTCTGCACATCGGTCCGCGGCACCTGGAATCCGGCCGGCGCCGGCGCGACCCACACCATCCGCCCGCCCGGCTTCAGCACGGCGTAACACCCGGGGCGAACATCGCCGCCGACCGTATCGAACACCACATCGCAGCCGCTGACCGTTTTGCTGAAATCCTCCGCGCGGTAATCGATCGCGCGACCGGCACCCAGGCCGCGGACATAATCCAGATTGCCCGCGCTGGCCGTGGTGATCACCGTCGCCCCGATATATCTCGCAAGCTGGATCGCGAACCCCGCCACCCCGCCGGCGCCGCCGGTGATCAGGATCGTCTCGCCGGGTTGCAACTTCGCCGTGTCCTCCAGCGCCCATTCGGCGGTAATGCTGGTCAGTGCCAGGGCGGCGGCCTCGGCGTGGCTCAGCCGATCGGGCTTGCGCGCGACGATCGCCGCCTTGATCGCCAGCTTCTCCGCGTAGGCGCCTTCCTTGCCGGCATCGAGCACGCCGAAGACCGGATCGCCCACCGCGAGGTCCGTCACGCCCGCGCCCAGCGCGCTGACCACGCCGGAGAAATCGCGGCCCAGGATATAGGGAAATTGCAGTTTGCTGTCGTAGCTGCCGAGCCGCACCTTGTAATCGGCGGCATTGATGCTGGCAGCGTGGACATCGACGACGACCTCGCCCGCCCCTGCGACCGGATCCGGCACGTCGCCAACCCGCAGCTTCTCCGGCCCGCCATGTTCTGTCAGCAGAACAGCCTTCATGGGTTCCTCCCGTTAGAGCGGCAATTGGGTTTGTCGGTCCGCGCCGGATGTCGCGCGATCCGCCGTCGCGTTGATCGTGTCGTCGGCGAAGCGCAGCCGCAACCGGCTACCCGGTCGCACCGCGGCGGCACTGGTCAGCGGATGGCCGGCCGGATCGGATACCAGGACGTAGCCACGCCGCAGCACCGCCTCGGGCGAAACCGAATCCAGCCGACCCGCAAGACCTTCCAGCCGCGCCCGCGCCTCACGCAATCCGGACCGCACCGGCGCATCGGTCAGGCGGCCGGTGACGCGATTGGCCCTGTTGTGCAAACCGGCAAGCGCGTGTCGCACGCAGGCCTGCAATTTGCCGGCAGAGACGTCCAGCGCGGAGCGTCGCCCGGCTACCAGGTTAGGCAGCGCGAGGATCAGCCGCACGCCGCGATCCTGCACACGCTCCCGACCGGCCCGCAGCATCCCGGATACGTCCGGCAGCCGGCGTTCCACCGCGACCAGCGCCGCACGCTGCTTCCCTACCAGGTTAGGCAACGCCAGGTTCAGCCGCTCGATCCGATCGTCCAGCCGCTGCCGGGCGCTGCCGAGCAATGCAGGCAGATCGGGCAACCCGCGGGTGGCGCGCGACAGGCCGAGGTGGCGTTCCTGCAACAGCCGGTTCAGTCCGCCGACCAGTCGAGCGGCCTTGTGCTCCAGATCGGCGATCAGATCGGCACGCGCGGGCACGGCGATCTCGGCCGCGGCGGTGGGCGTGGGGGCACGGCGGTCGGACACGAAGTCGATCAGCGTGGTGTCGGTCTCGTGGCCCACCGCGGAGATCAGCGGGATAGGGCATGCGGCGGCGGCACGCACCACCGCTTCGTCGTTGAACGCCATCAGGTCTTCCAGGCTGCCGCCCCCGCGCGCGATGATCAGCACGTCCGGCCGCGGTACCACACGCTCGAACCCGACGATGGCGGCGGCGATGCGTTCCGCGGCGCCCTCACCCTGCACTGGAACCGGCCAGAGCACGATGCTGCGAGGGAAGCGGCGGGCGATGGTGGTGCGGATGTCCTGGATCACCGCGCCGCGTTCGCTGCTGACGACGCCGATCACGGTGGGCAGCACCGGCAGCACGCGCTTGCGGGCGGCGTCGAACAAGCCCTCGCCCGCGAGACGGACCCGCAGCATCTCGATCCGGGCGAGCAACGCGCCGGCGCCGGCGTATTCCATGCGCTCGACAATGAGCTGGTAGGAGGAACGTTCGGCGTAGGCCGAGATGCGGCCGGTTGCGATCACCTCCACGCCGTTCTCCGGCACCATGCCGAGCCGGGCGACGGAGGACTTCCACACTACGCCGGAGATCTTCGCGCCCTCATCCTTCAGCGAGAAGTAGATGTGGCCGGACGGATAACGCTTGAACTCGGTCACCTCGCCACGCACCCGAACGCGGCCGAAATTGCCCTCCAGCGTGCGCTTCACCGCGCCGGAAATCTCCGACACAGTGTATTCGGGGACGTTGGAGACAGGCGGGGCGGCCAGGTCGTTCATGCACGAAGGATACGCGAGCTGGCATTCCCTGTCATTGCGGGTTGGCCACCGGCCGGCGGCGCCCGACCCGCCCTGGATGAAACGGCAGCGTTCTGTCATTGCGAGGCTGCCTGGCCGAAGCAATCCCGTTCGCGACGAGGTGCCGGCGGCTCGTCACGCACGGGATTGCTTGGGCCAGGCGGCCTCGCAATGACAAGGGGCTCCAGCGGCGCCGAAGCAATCTCGGTCACGATCAGCCTCGGCAACGAACGGACAGGGAGACGCACCAATGCAGTGCAAGACCGGAGCAGAGCACGTCCAGTCGCTGAAAGACGGACGGACCGTCTATATCGACGGCACGCTGGTCGCCGACGTCACTACACACCCGGCGTTCCGCAACACCATCGCATCTGCCGCCCGCTTCTACGATTTCCAATCCCATCCGGAAAACCTGGAGCGCATGACCTTCGCCCCAGACAGCGGCACACGCCGGGTCAGCCGTGCCTGGCAGATGCCGCGCAGCTACGCCGAGCTCGTCGAGCGGCGCAAAGCGCTGGAGGCCTGGGCTCATCTCAGCTACGGCTTTGTCGGCCGCTCGCCCGACCACGTAGCCTCCGCGCTGATCGGCCAGCGCATGGGCATCGAGGTGTTCGAGAAGCACGGCCCCGCACGCGCCAAAGCGCTATCCGATTACATGGACTACGCCACCGAGAACGATCTCTATCTGACCTATGTAATCGTGAACCCGCAGGCTGATCGCTCCAAGGACTGGGGCGACCAGGCGGAGGAGCTGGTGGCGCAGATCGTCGATGAAGACACCACCGGTTTGACGATTCGCGGCGCCAAGATGCTAGGCACCAGCTCGATCATGGCAAACGAAGTCTTCGTTGCCAATCTGCAGCCGCTGCGGCCCGGCGAGGAAGCCCTTGCGTTCTCCTGCGCCCTGCCGATGAATGCCCCAGGCCTGCGCGTGCTGTCGCGCAAGAGTTATGAAGCGCATGCCGTGTCAGTCTATGACAACCCACTGTCCTCGCGCTTCGACGAGAACGATGCGCTGATCTACTTCGACGACGTGAAGGTGCCGTGGGACCGCGTGTTCGTGCACCGCGACACCGACATGTGCCGCGCGCAGTTCCACGACACGCCGGGCCACGTGTTCCAGAACTACCAGGCGCAGATCCGCCTATCGGTGAAGCTGCGTTTCCTGGTTGGTCTGGCGCACAAGATCACCGAAGCGATCGGCACCACCAACATGCCGCAGGTGCGCGAACAACTCGGCGCGCTGGCGGCGAATGCCGGCATGGTGGAAGCGATGGTCGCCGGCATGGAGGCGTCGGGCGTGCAGCGCGGGGAGTTCTATCTGCCGAACCGCCATATGCTGTACGCCGCGCATGTGACGACGCAGGAGCTGTATCCGCGCATGATCAACCTCATCCGCGATCTGGCGGGCGGCGCGCTGATCATGCTGCCGTCGTCGTTCCGCGACTGGGCCAATCCCGAGCTCGAACCGATCCTGCGCCGCGCGCAGCGTTCGGCGAACTTCGACCCGCAAGAAAAGGTAAAGCTGCTGAAGGCCGCCTGGGATGCGCTTGGTTCGGAATTCGCTTCCCGCCACGTGCAATACGAAATGTTCTATGCCGGCGCCCGCTTCGTGACCACCGGCCACAGCTACCGGACCTATGATTGGGCCGCCGCGCGCGGCATGGTAGATACGCTGCTGTCAACGTTCGACCTTGAAACCCCATCCGCAGCGGCGGTTTGATCGGCAGGAGCTCTCGCATGCGCGTACTGGTGGTTGGCTCGGGCGGACGCGAACATGCGCTCTGCTGGTCGATAGCCGCCAGCCCGCTGCTGACCAAACTGTGGTGCGCACCAGGCAATCCGGGCATCGCCGAACATGCGGAGAACGTGCAGATCGGCGCGCTGGACATCGCCGCCCTGGTCGAGTTCGCCAGGAACAATCAGGTCGATCTTGTCGTGCCCGGACCGGAAGCGCCGCTCGTCGCCGGCATCACCGACGCGATGGAGGCTGCCGGCATCGTCTGTTGCGGGCCGTCCCGCGCCGCCGCACAACTTGAAGGCAGCAAGACCTTCACGAAGGAAGTTTGTGACGCCGCGGGCATTCCGACGGCATTGTGGGAACGCTTTGACGATGCCGATGCCGCCCGCGAATTCGTCCGCCGCCGCGGCGCGCCGATCGTGGTGAAGGCCGATGGACTCGCCGCCGGCAAAGGCGTTGTCGTCGCCGCCACGGAAGACGAAGCCTTCGCCGCCATCGACAGCATGATGGATGCACGCATCTTCGGCGAATCCGGCGCTTCGGTCGTCATCGAGGAATGTCTCATCGGCGACGAAGTCTCCTTGTTCGCACTATGCGACGGCGAAACCGCGGTCCTGTTGGGATCGGCACAAGACCATAAGCGCGTCGGCGACGGCGACACCGGACCGAACACGGGCGGCATGGGCTGCTATTCGCCGACGCCGATGCTCGCCCCAGAACACGAGCAAGCGGCCCTGGACGGAATCATCCGCCCCGCACTGGCCGAGATGGCACGCCGCGGCACGCCGTTTCGCGGCATCCTCTACGCTGGCCTGATGCTTACCGGCGAAGGCGCCAAGCTGATCGAATTCAACGTCCGCTTCGGCGACCCGGAATGCCAGGTGCTGCTGCTGCGCCTGATGTCCGACCTGCTGCCGGCATTGCAGGCGGCATGCGACGGCGAGCTGCAGAACTTCAACCTGCGCTGGCAAGACCAGGCTGCGATCGGCGTCGTAATGGCCGCGCGCGGCTACCCCGATTCGCCAGAGCACGGCAGCATCATTCGCGGCATCGATCGCGCCGCGGCATTGCCCGGCGTCGAGGTATTCCATGCCGGCACCCAGGCAGATACCGACGGCACGCTGCGCGCCGCCGGCGGACGCGTGCTGACGGTCTGCGCCACCGGCGGGACGCTGCGGGCCGCGCATGATTCGGCCTACCAGGCAGTGCGACTCATCGACTGGCCGGAAGGCTTCTACCGCCACGATATCGGCGGTCGTGCGCTGTCGCGCTGAGCGGATTTACCACGCTGCGTACCGCCGGCTTCATCGATATCGCCGACTGCACCGAACGCGAGTGCGTCGTCATGCAGAACTCCGGCGGGCCGTATCGTCCGCCGCCACGCAATGCGGGGCAGGACATCGGTCCACTGATGCGCCGGCTGCCGCGGCATCCGCGCAGCAACGTGCTGATGCCGGCGGTGCGACTTGATATGCTGACGGTGCGGGACGGCTGGCTGGTCATCGGCGACGGCGTCGATGGACTCATCCTGAACCGCGAACAACGCATCGTGCGCCAGCCGGCAAAGTTCAGCGTCCCGGATCGCACCGGCGCGGGGGTGACGGAACTGGACCTGCCGCTCTCGGACACGCGGTTCGACCAGGTGTTCATCGGCGTCGATGCCGACTGGACGAACTGGTTCCACTGGCTTTGCTTCGCTTTGTTCCGATCGGCGTTTGCGGCTGAATTGCTGCGCGACGATTGCCCGATCGTCCTGCCGGACTACCCGGCCGTCGATGCCAGCCCGCGCCTGCGGTTCAGCCACGCCGCCTGGGGGCAGTCGCTGGCGGCGGCGGGTTTGCTCGGACGCGCGACATTCCTGCCGCCCGGCATCTACAAAGCCGGCGTGATCCGGTTCCTTTGGACCCAGCCGAACGAGCCGACCAGCCTGACTCTCCTGCCCGCGTTCCACGGCGTGTTCGCGCGGATGCGGCGCGGCCTGCGGTATCGGCCCGAACTTCCCAGGCGCCTGCTTGTCTCGCGCACCACCGCAACCGACCCGCGCATCGCGGTGCAGGAGTGGGAGACGCTGATCAAGCTCGCCTCCGCACATGGCTTTCAGCCCATCACGTTCGAGGCGTTGGATTTCCGCACCCAGGCAGAAGCAATGTTCAACGCGGACGCGGTGATCGGGGTACACGGCGCCGGGCTTACGAACATCATGTTCGGCCGCCGCGATCTGCGCGTCATGGAGCTGAACCTGCCGCTGGATGGCAGCGAACTTCTGCGCCCGTGGTTCTATCTGCTGGCCCACGCGCGCCGGCAGCCCTATGGTTTTCTCAATCAAGCCGCCGGTGACCTGAATCAGGAACGCCTCGCTGCGGCGATCGATTCGCTGGTGCACGGCCTCTCGCGTTGAAACTGGATCGCCATCCGATGCGTCTGCCCGATGGAGTCTGTCTATTTGCCAGCGTGTGCAACACCACCGCCAACGCGGCACCGATCTCGCTGTGGCTGGCGCGTGGCGAGAGCGAATACCTTGTCGATCTCTCCGCATTGCTGAGCCGGCCGGGGGATACGGGTCTGACCGGTCTCGCGTGGCACGACGGCACGCTCTACGCGGCCGTGCAATCGGCCTCTGAACCGCGAATCATCATGTTGAACGGCCGGCTGGAGCCGCTCGGCGCAATGACCGCACCGGCTTTTGCCGATCTGCATTCGCTGCTTGCGATGGATGGGGTACTGCTCGCTGCGGCAACCGGCACGCAGTCGCTGCTGCGCCTGAACCTGGCGGATCGCGCCGTCACCCCGTTGTGCCAGAGTCCTGAAAACATCCATCTCAATTCCGCCTGTTATGACGGCGAGTCGCTGCTGATCTGCTATCATCGGCGCTCCGCAGAAGACCGGCGGCTGGCCGCCGGCGGCGTGATGGATGTGGCAACCAGGCGCATCCTGTTACACGACCTCGGACTGCCACATTCGCTGATGCCGTACGGCGATGGTTGTCTGGTGCTGGACAGCGTCGGTGCGCGGGTGATCTGCTTCGACCGTGCCGGACCGAAGGTACAGCAGACGCTCGATGGATTCCTCCGCGGCGCGACCCGAGCTGGCAACTCCCTGTTCGTTGCCAGCAGCACGTTGCGCTACATTTCACGCAGCAACCCGAAGGCGTCACCCGTGCGCAATCTTTGGGACTTGATGACAGAGCGCGTCCGCATCTTCGAGCTGGATGCAGCCACACTGGACGTGCGAACCGAATCGGCGCCCGTGATTCCTGGATTTGAAATCTACGAACTTCTCGCTGTTCCAGGCGACCTGATCGACCCGCCGGCGGAGCGCCTGTTGCAGCCTGACAGAAACGCCGTCGCTCACTTGTTCTACGATGCAGCTAAGCGCGCCGCGGCGGCGCAGAACGGCTAATACCAATTATATCGGGCCGACTCCCTGCAAGCCGCTGGTCATGCCAGCGGCGTGCCACTGAAAATCAGATCGATGCAGGATTGCAGCGCGGCCTCGGAGACCGAAAAGCTATCCCGGCGGTCGCCGGCGATTGTCGGACCAAACACATAGCCGGTCGGCAGATCGAGTGCCGCACCGATGCCGGATTGCAGGAACCCGGCGATCTCCGACCCAGTACCGCGCAGCGCACACACCGTCGCGCCGGGCCGGGCAAAGATCGCAGCATGCAGCGCCGATCCGTACTCGCCGACGATCTGCCGGGCGTTATCGAACATAGCAAATTGGTCCAGCAAGGACATTTGCTCCGGATGAACGATTCGGAATCCCGCCGCACCGGCCGTTCGTTCAATTTGCTGGCGATTGAGCAGATTGCGAGCCGGTCGGCCCGCGCGGCCGCGGGATATGAAGATACGCTGCGTATCTCCGGCAACCAACGGCCTGGCGTTGCGCCGCCATATCAACGCGGTGACGAATTCCACGGCTTGCCTGAACAGCGAGGAGGTCCGGCTGCTGCTCCGAGCCATGGTGGGCACAAGAAGTTGGTCCGCGCACAGCAATTCGAAATCCGGATGGTAAGCGATCCGCTTTTCCGCGGTGATTCCCAGAAGCTCGAGAAGATCGATGCCGAACTTTGGCGCGTTGCGCGGCACAAGATAGCGCAACCGCATCAGGTCGTGACCGGCCTGATGCAGCAGGAACAGCTTCGGCAGGAAGTCGACAAGCCAGTGCCCGTAAATTCCGAAGCCACGCCCGAGCAGAAGCACGCATTGTCCGGCTTCCATCCTGGGTCGCAGCAATCCGCGCGCGGCTTGGTACCTGGCGCGATAGGCGGCCAGGTCGCCCACGGTCATCTCGAGTTCGTCGCACGCCAGCATCGTGTTGCCGTGGATCAGCAGCGCCTCGCCGAACACGCCCACGTTGCTGGCCGTATAGAGCCCGACGGGCGCGGTGTAGTTCTCCCGGTAATACCGCGCCATCAGCTCCTGAGTGCATTCGCCAAACACGAACCGGGGTGACGGCGGAACCGAGATTTCCGCCTCGGAAAACGGGGTGTAAACAAGATCCGGCGACTCTGCCGCCGCCGACCGCAGAGTCCGAACATCGTAATCCACTACGTACTCCGGCCGCGCCGGTCGCTGAAGAACGCTTTCAGCAGCTCGGCCGAATCGCTTTCCTGCATTCCGCCGATCACCTCAGGCCGGTGGTGGCACGATGCAGCGTCGAACACCCGCGCGCCGTGCTCGACACCGCCGCCTTTCGGGTCATACGCGCCGAACACCAGCCGGCGGATGCGGAACAGACTGGCCGCCTGGGCGCACATCGGGCAGGGCTCCAGCGTCACGAACAAGTCGCAGTCTGGCAGCCGTGGCTCGCAACGCAACGCAGCGGCGGCGCGCAAAGCGAGTAGTTCGGCGTGTGCCGAAGCATCGGCCCGTGCCTCCACTTCATTCCCGGCGCGGGCCAGCATCGTTCCGTCCGCTGCGACCACCACAGCGCCCACCGGCACCTCGCCGCGCGCGGCAGCAGCGCGGGCTTCGGCCAAGGCAGCCGCCATCGCAACTGCCGCGTCTGCCATCACAGGTCCAGCACCGAGCGCACTTTCTGCGCCAGGTCCGTAGCATTGAATGGCTTGCGCAGCAGCTCCACACCCGTGTCCAGCCGGCCGTTGCGCAGGAGGGCATCGCGCGCATAGCCCGTGGTGAACAACACCTTGAGAGCGGGCCGGCGCCGTTTCACCTCGTCGGCAAGCTGCCGGCCATCCAGGCCTCCGGGCAGCCCCACATCCGTGAACAACAAAGTTAACTCCGGTTGGTGATCGATGATGTCGAGCGCGGTCTTGCCATCCCCCGCTTCGTGCACGCCGTATCCCAGGCCGCGCAAGGTGTCGCGAGCGAACACACGCACATCGGGCTCGTCCTCCACCACCAGGATGGTCTCGTCGCTGGCGCCGCGCGGAACCGATGGCGGCACTGCCGTGTCCTGCGGCAGTGTCATCACTGCCTGACGCGGCAGGTAGAGCCGCACCGTCGTGCCCTGGCCGGCCTCGCTGTAGATCCGCACATGGCCGCCGGACTGTTTGACGAAGCCATAGACCTGCGACAGTCCCAGCCCGGTGCCCTGGCCGATTCCCTTGGTCGTAAAGAATGGATCGAACGCGCGGTCCACGACGTCCTTCGACATGCCCGTGCCGGTATCGGTGACGGCGATCTGCACGTAATCACCCGGCTGCACGTCATCCTGCGAGAGGGCATAGCCTTCATCCAGCGTGACATTGCGGGTTTCGATGGTCAGCCGCCCACCCGAAGGCATCGCGTCGCGCGCGTTCACCGCCAGGTTCAACAGCGCGTTCTCAAGCTGGTTCTCATCGGCGGAGACGCGCCACACATTGCCCGACAGCACCGTTTCCGTGCGGATCGTTTCGCCAAGCGTGCGGCTGATCAGCTCCGACATGCCGACAACCAGCTTGTTGACATCCAATGTGGTCGGCATCAGCGGCTGCCGCCTGGAGAATGCGAGCAGCCGCTGGGTCAGGGTCGCGGCGCGGGCGGCGGCACGGGTGGCAGCACCGACCAGACGGTGCGGTTCTTCTTCCGATGTGGAGGTGGAGCGCGGCAAGCGCGCCGTAAGGCGCTCCAGATTGCCCATGATCACCTGCAGCAGGTTGTTGAAGTCGTGTGCCACGCCACCGGTCAATTGACCGATCGCTTCCATCTTTTGGGCCTGGCGCAAGGCTTCCTCGACTTTCTCGCGCTGTGCGATCTGCGTCTGAAGGTTCTCGTTGGCATCGGACAGTTCGGCCGCGCGCGTCGCCAATTCGCCGTTGACGCGGCTCAGCGCGCGCTGCGTCACACCGAGAACAGCGACCACGACCGAGGCCATGATGACCAGCAGTGCGATCAGCCCGTAACGCTGCACGCGACGCGGCAGGGGCTCGGTGAAACTGCGCAGATAGACCGTACCGAGCGACGTGCCTCGCTGCACCACCGGGACTGCGATCTCCAGCCGGTCGCCGTGGAATCGCGGGGGCGCCGGGACGACCGTTGCTGGCACGCTGGCACCTTTCGGCGGATAGCTGACGAAGAGCTTGCCGTTGGCATCATAGATCGCGGCGACTTCGACTTCCGAATTGGCGCGGATTGCGTTGATGTACTCCTGCGCCGCGTTGTGATCGTTGAACGCCAGGGCCGCAGTCACGGTTGACGCCAGAACGCGCGCCTGCGCGCTCACCTCGCTGACCTGCTGCCGATCCGTCGAGTGGTCGATGAAGCGCGCCATCAGAACGCCCGCGCCCAACAAGGCGACGACCGTGACGATGGCGATTGCCGGGGTGAGCCTCCATAGCCGCCGGGTCGCGAAAGCGTTCATTGCGGTCGATTCCTCCCGGTAACCCGGGTCGCAAGGCCCAGGAGCTTGGAGCTGATCGCGAGGTGGTTCACGACCGCCGCGCCGTCGTCGATGGCGAAGCGCACGTGATTGTCCTGCAGCTCGAAATTGATAATCCCCGACCCCGACGGGTCCGCCTGCCCATCCGTGACCGTCAGCACCGGAGTCCCCCGCACGCTTGCCAGCGTCCGCGCGATGAACTGCGGATCCGGACCGGTTACGAACATGATGGAACAACCCGGATTACCGGTTACGCTGGAATATCGGTGAACCACGATCGGCCGGCCGGAGACGGTCTGGCCCTGGACGACACGATCCAGCGCATCGCCAAACGGTTGGCCGCCAACCAGGCAGATCGTAAAGGAGCCAGACGGGAACTCGGCCGTTGCATCGGGCCAATCGATGAAGGGCGCGAACTTATAAAGGTAGGTCGCCTTTACCGCATTCTCCAAATCGCTGCCGCCCTGCGCGCGAGATGGAGCGATGGCGAGGAGCATTGCCAGGGCGGAAAGCAATAATGCCGCAAGGCTGCGGCGGCGCATCGCCGCGCTGTCGCCATCGCCGGGCGATGATGCATTTTCGACCGGATCGATGGTGGAATTGTCAGAGATCACAAGCGGTCCACGGTCCTGGACGAGTTCTCGGACGGCCGCGCAGGAGGCCAGGCACGGCGTGCCTGGCCCGCGGTCGAGCAACCGCGGAACCATCCGTCCAAATTCATCCCCCTCCCAGCATGTCGGCAAGCTGCCGCCCGTCATATGACCGGATCGGCCAGCGTCGGACAACACAATGATTGTGACTGCGGACCAAGACCGGTCGATGCAAGAACCGCCGGACCGGTTCAAGTTCGCGTGACACCCGGGGCGCGGTCAGCCAGCCAGCAGCCGCGCGAGGAAATCCACGTCGCCAAAGGCGCCGGACATGGAGACCACGCGCTGCCCGTCCCAATCGCCGCCACGCAGGATGGAGGCGGGGACGCCGGGCATCAGCTCCCCGTCCACCTCCAGCCATTGTACCGCAAGCGCGTCGCATAGCCCTCGCAAGGTCTCTCCGCCCGTGACGAACAGTGTTCCGGGCCGGGGCATAGCGGCCAGCACCGCGGAGAAACGAGCGGCTATTCTACGCGCCGCCTCCGATCGGGACGCGCCGGCCGGCAGCATCACACACGCCGCTGCCGCGCCGGTTTCCAATGAGCGCCGCAAGGCCGCACGATCTGCGGCAGTATCGTCGCCGATGTGATGCAGCAGTGGCCCGACCGCCGCGACCTGACTCGCGGCGACGGGATGATCCGACCCGACCAGAGCGAGGATCGGGCGAGGAAGCTGGGGACACGGCACGTCGCGGCGACCCGCCAGCGCCCCGGCGAGACCACCCGTACCGCACCAGAGAACGCGCCCGGGCACCGTACGATGCGCCGCCACCAGCACATCGAGATCGGCATCGGTACCAGCGTCGAGCACCGAAACAGCAAGGCCGTGCGCACGCAATTCGGCAGCCAGATCGACGCCGATATCCTGGCCACGCAGCAACTGCCGGCCATTGCGAGTGACCCGGCCTTGAAACGGGAATGCCGGTGCCAGGACGCAATGATCGAAATGGCGCATGCAAGCAGCCAGTTCTGCGGCGACGTGGCCGCGCAACAGGCTGTCGATCTTCTTGAAGGCGATATCTGCGTCACCCAGGTGCGCGGCCAGGCAAGAGACGGCGATGGCGGCTTTCGATGGATCGAGCTCGCGCGTGCCGGCGTCGATCGCCGCGGTGGGCGGCAGATCGTCGCCGGGCCGCAGCACCGGTACCGGTCCCACCAACGGAACGAAGCGCGCCGCGCTGTCCAACGCGCCGGTCAGGTCGTCCGCGAGCAGCCGGAGGGTGGTCATGCCGGGTGGCTTGCCAAGGGAGGTTGTTGCGTCGTTACGCGACACGATGCAGCAGCGCTTCGCCGGACACGATTCGGCGGCAGTTCTCCGCTGCCAGGGCGAAACTACGGTCGAAGGTGCCGGTGGTAAGCCAGCCAACGTGCGGGGTCAGGACTACATTCGGCAGTGAGAACAAAGGATCGGAGGCACTCGGCGGTTCATCGGCGAACACATCAAGGCCCGCCGCGGCAAGCCGGCCCGAACGCAGTGCATCTGCCAGAGCCGCCTGATCCACCAGACCACCGCGGGCGGTGTTGATCAGCACCGCGCCCGGGCGCAGGCGGGCGAAGGCCGTGGCGTCGATCAGCTTCGTGGTTTCCGATGTCAGTGGCACATGCAGGCTGATCACGTCCGACTCGGCCAGCAATGCGTCGAGCGTCCGCCACTCGCCCTTCGCGTCGGGCTTCGGAGTGCGGGCGGTGTAGAGGATGCGGCAGCCGAGCGCCGCCAGAACCGGCGCCAGCACCTGCGGAATCGCGCCGTAGCCGACGAGCCCAACCGTGCGTCCGCCCAGCTCCCCCAGGCCATCCTGCATCGCCGCATCGGTCCATATGCCACGGCGCAATGCGGCATCGAACTGCGGCAGCCGGCGGAGCGTGGCCAGCGTCAGCGCCAACGCGTGCTCTGCCACCGCGCGGGCGTTGGTGCCGGGCAGGTTGCAGACCGGAATCCCGCGCGCCTTTGCCGCATCGAGGTCGATCGTGTTCACGCCGACGCCGATCTTCTGGATCAGCCGCAACCGCGGCGCGGCTTCGATCATCGCGGCCGTGCACGGCTTCAGCACATGCCACAGCACGTCGGTCTCCGGCAGCAGGCGCAACAGCGCGGCTTCGTCATCTTCCGGGCAGACCGCGATCGTCAGGTCGGGGATGGCCGCCAGCCGCGCCGCCAGGTCGGGCCCGACGGCGTAGTGGAACACCACATTCATCGCTTCGAACGGCCGAGCACCGCGCCGCCGGCGAAGCTGCCACGCACGCTCAGGGCCTCCTCGATGCGCAGCGCCTCGTTCCATTTCGCCATGCGCTCGCTGCGCGCGAAGCTGCCGACTTTGAGCTGGCCGACACCCCAACCGACGGCCAGGTGGACGATCGTGGTGTCCTCGGTCTCGCCGGAACGAGCGGAAACGATGCCGGCGAAGCCGACCTCCTGCGCTGCCTTCCAGGCGTTCAGCGTCTCGGTGAGCGTGCCGCGCTGGTTGGGCTTCAGCAGCACGCAGTTGGCGGCGCCGCGCATCGCCGCCTCGCGCACGCGGGATTCCTGGCTGACCAGGAAATCGTCTCCCACCACCTGCACGCGGCTGCCGACTTCCGAGGTGAAGGCGGCGAACCCGACATCGTCATCCTCGCCCAGCGGATCCTCGATCGAGGCGATCGGGTAGCGGCGAATCCACCCGGCCAGCAGCTTGACCAGGGCTTCGCTGTCGAGCTCCTTCGCTTCAAGGCCGAGCTTGTAATGGCCGCCGCGGCCGAACTCCGACGCTGCGACATCGAGCGCGATGGCGACCTCGGTGCCCGGCTGCCGGCCGGCTTTCTCGATTGCGCGGACCAGGGTCTCCAGCGCTTGCTCGTTGGTCGAGAACGCCGGCCACCAGCCGCCTTCGTCGGCGACGCCGGCGAGCGTTCCGGCCTCCGCCATCAGCGCGCCGGCGGCGCGATACACCTCGGCGGTCCAATCCAGCGCCTGCGCGAAATTCTGCGCGGCGGGACAGGTGATCATGATGTCCTGGATATCGATGCGGCGGGCAGCGTGCGCACCGCCGCCGAAGATCTGGATTTGCGGCAAGGGCAGCGTGCTGGCCGCGGGTCCACCGAGGTAGCGATACAGCGGTTCGCCCGCGGCCGACGCTGCGGCCTGCGCCACGGCCATCGAAACCGCGATCAATGCGTTGGCGCCAAGACGCGACTTGCTCGGTGTGCCATCCAGCTCGATCAGCTTCGCGTCCAGCGTCGCCTGGTCGGCGGCGTCCATGTGCAGCACGGCGCGGGCGATTTCATTGTTCACGTGACCCACCGCGCGAGTCACGTCGTAGCCGCCGAACGCGTCGCCGCCGTCACGCAGGTCGAGCGCCTCGCCGGTGCCGGTGGATGCGCCCGCGGGGGCGATGGCGCGGCCGACCGCGCCGCCATCCAGCAGCACGTCGGCCTCCACCGTGGGGCGGCCGCGGCTGTCCCACACGCGGCGGCCATGCACGAAGGCGATTTCGGTTTCCGTCATGCGGCGAGTTCCTTGCTCCAGGCCTGGCGGATGGTGCCCAGCCGCTCCGGCGGATGGATCAGCAAGGCGCGTGCGGTGCGGCGGACGCGATCCTTGTCCGCTTCCTCGGTGATGTACTCGACCGGCGACTTGCCATCCACCCTGGCCAGGAACAAGCCGGGAAGCAGATGGGCGGCGCGGGCTTCGAGGGCGTCGGGAGACTCCCAGGCGATGTGCGCGCGATAGGCGTCGGCGAGCGCATCGTAGCACGCCAGGAAGCCGGACGCGGCGGATGGCGTCCAGACACATTTCAGCAAGAGGTGATTCAGGCAGAAGGCGAGGTCGAACGCCGGATCGCCCCACCAGGCGCACTCGGCGTCGAGGAAGACCGGGCCGTGCGGGCCGCACAGGATGTTCTTCGGGCTGACGTCGCCGTGCACCAGCGCGCGCTTGTTCTGCTGGGTGGTGGCGATCAGGGCTTCGAGTTGCGGCGCGAGATCGGGGTGGGCGCGGGCGGTGGCCTGGAGATAAGGCTCCAGCCGGATGTCGAAGAAGATCGCGTCGGTGGGGAATTCGGCGGCGGTTGTGGGATCGGCCGCGGTGGCGGCGTGGATGCGGGCGAGGGCGGTGGCGACCTGCGCGGCGAAGGCTGGGTCGGCGTGGCCGTCGCGAAGCTGCGTCTTCCACAGGGGATGGTCATGCGGCGGCAGGAACTGCATCGCGAGCGCGCCGGTGTGTTCGTCCTGGCCGAGCACGGCTGGGGCGGCGCCGGGGACGGCGGCATTGGCACGACGCATCCAGGCGGCTTCGTAGCGGTTGCGCTGCACCGGCGCGTGCCAGTCGGCGGCGACGCGAAGCTTGGCCAGCGCACGCTTCACGCAGACCGGACCGGTGGGGAGGTCGATGCGCCAGATGTCGGACGACACGCCGCCGGTCAGGCGCTCGCCCGTTGCGATGGCGGCAGGGTCCAGCAGATGCATGCGGCGGAGAGAACCGAGGACTTCGGCGGGCGGGAAAGCGTTGGCGATCGCGTCAGACTGCCCTTGGGGTGCGTCAGGATGCATGGGCTTCTTTCCACAATGCGACGGATACCGACGTCCCCACAGAGGGCTCCCCACGGCGCATGGGGTTTTGCAGGGGCAACGCACGGACCGACGCGCGACGGCTGCAATGGTCTGCCCAATTCACACCGGCGGTGCGCGAGGGCGGGCAAGCGAGAAGTTTTTGCCGCAGATGCACGCAAATGCACGCAGATAGCGCCTTGGACAACCCACTATCGTGGCTCGGCAGGATCGGCTGTCTGTGCTTGGCTGCGGTCGGACAGGCCGGACTCCGGCCCATCTGCGTCCATCTGCGTGCATCTGCGGCAAAAACTTCTTGCGAGGCCGGGCACCGCACCGACCGCGTTTGATTGGCACCGGTCCACCCGTTGCATGCGGCCGCGACAAAACGGACATGCAGCCGTGCGATTGGCGACGCGGCACCACGCAGCAAAGCCGACACAGAGCCTGACAACCTGGCGGCATGGTTTCGCGCGTTCACGGCAATGGCGCTGCAAGCGCGGCGCTCTGATCCCCGCGGCGCCGGTCCATTTCAGTGTAGCTTGTGCCTCGATCCATCGACGCGATCCTGGCCAGCCGGCACGTCATGGCAAGGGCCGCCTTGCCTGTTTTGCCAGCATCTCCCGCCTCGTCCTACGCTGCGCACAAATCGAGGGGGAGCACTCGCTCATGGAGTTCGGCATCTTTCACGAGTTTCCGTCCCTGCCGGGACGGCCGGACGCGCAGGCGTTCGCCGAGGCGTTCGACATCGTGGACGGCGCCGAGCGCTGGGGCCTCGATGCGATCTGGCTGGCGGAACTGCATTTCGATCCGGAGCGCTCGGTGCTGTCGTCGCCGATGTGCATCGCCAGCGCGATCGCCGCGCGCACGCAGCGCATCAAGATCGGCATTGCCGTGCAGGTGCTGCCGCTGTGCAATCCGCTGCGCATCGCCGAAGAAGCCGCGACGGTGGATCAGATCAGCCACGGCCGGCTGATCTTCGGCGTCGGCCGCAGCGGCGTGGCGAAGACTTACGAAGCCTACGGCGTGCCGTATGCGGAAAGCCGCGACCGGTTCGCCGAGACGCTGGAGATCATCACGAAGGCATGGACCGAGCCGGTGATGTCCTACTCCGGCCGGTTCCACAGCTTCCAGGACGTGACGGTGACGCCGCAGCCGTTCCAGAAGCCGCTGCCGCCGATCCGCGTCGCGGCGACCAGCCCGGATACCTACGTAACGTGCGGACGACAGGGCCTGCCGATCTTCCTCGCGGTGCGGCACGAGGATGCACGGATGTTTGCCCCGCAGATCGCGACGTATCGCGAGGCGTGGCGCGCGGCCGGGCATCCCGGGCAGGGCCAGGTGTTCCTGCGCGCTCCCGGCTACCTGGCGGAGACGGAAGCGGAGGCGCGGTCCGACGCCGAACCGAGCCTGATGCACTATTTCCACGCGCAGTCGAAGCTGCTGGCGGATTCAGCCGGGCGTGCGGGGGTGGATTCGGCGGACCGGCGGTTCCATACGGCGGATCGCCTGGCGACGATCACGTACGAGGAGACGCTGCAAGGGTCGGTGTTCATCGGCACGCC
Organism: Acetobacteraceae bacterium; assembly: GCA_036489395.1. GTDB lineage: Bacteria > Pseudomonadota > Alphaproteobacteria > Acetobacterales > Acetobacteraceae > JASHVB01. The sequence goes on from DASXFW010000282.1 coordinate 22,060, forward strand.
GGATACCGTCAGCGCGCAGGTCGCTGCGTTGCGCGATGACCTTGGGCTGGACGGCGTGCTGATCGAGCTGAACGCGGGCGGGAAGATCCCGCATGAGCGGGTGATGTCGGCGACGCGGCTGCTGTGCCAGGAAGTGCAGCCGCGATTTCACTGAAGGCGTCTTCTTCTCCCCTCCCCTTGAGGGAGGGGTTGGGGGAGGGGTGCGTACAGCCACGGTTCGCGGAGTTGCGCACCCCTCCCCCTAACCCCCTCCCTCAAGGGGAGGGGGGACTACAGTGCCTGGTGTTACGTATTCATCGCATCGAAGAAATCATTGTTGGTCTTGCTGTACTTCAGCTTGTCCAGCAGGAACTCCATCGCATCGACGGTGCCCATCGGGTTCAGGATCCGCCGCAGCACCCACATCTTCGACAGCGTACCCTTCTCCACCAGCAGCTCTTCCTTACGCGTGCCGCTTTTGGTGATGTCGATCGCGGGGAACGTCCGCTTGTCGGACAGCTTGCGGTCCAGAATGATTTCCGAGTTTCCCGTGCCCTTGAACTCTTCGAAGATCACCTCATCCATCCGGCTGCCGGTATCGACCAGCGCGGTGGCGATGATGGTCAGCGAGCCGCCTTCCTCGATATTACGCGCCGCACCGAAGAAGCGCTTCGGCCGTTGCAGCGCGTTCGCATCGACACCGCCGGTCAGCACCTTGCCGGACGACGGCACCACGGTGTTGTAGGCGCGCGCCAGGCGGGTGATCGAATCCAGCAGGATCACCACGTCGCGCTTGTGCTCGACCAGCCGCTTGGCCTTTTCCAGCACCATTTCCGTCACCTGCACATGGCGGGTAGCCGGCTCGTCGAAGGTCGAGGCGATCACCTCGCCCTTCACCGACCGCGCCATGTCGGTGACTTCCTCGGGCCGCTCGTCGATCAGCAGCACGATCAGGAAGACTTCCGGATGGTTGGCGGCGATCGCGGTGGCGATGTTCTGCAGCATCACCGTCTTGCCGGTGCGTGGCGGCGCGACGATCAGGGCGCGCTGGCCCTTGCCGATCGGGCTGATCAGGTCGATCACCCGCGGCGTGTAGTCCTTGCTCGGCCCCTTCGCGACGGACTGGAAGTTCTCCACTTCCATGCTCAGCCGCTCATCCGGGTACAGCGGCGTCAGGTTGTCGAAGTTGATGCGGTGCCGCACGGATTCCGGCGGCTCGAAATTGACCGTATCGACCTTCAGCAGTGCGAAGTAACGTTCGCCGTCCTTCGGCGCGCGAATCTGGCCCTCGACCGTGTCGCCGGTGCGCAGCGCGAAGCGGCGGACCTGGTTCGGACTGACATAGATATCGTCGGGTCCGGGGAGGTAGTTGGCCTCCGGGCTGCGCAGGAAGCCAAAGCCGTCGGGCAGGATTTCCAGCGTGCCTTCGCCGTGAATGGCCTGGTCGTTCTCGGCGAGGTTCTTCAGGATGGCGAACATCATGTCCTGCTTGCGCAGGGACGAAGCGTTCTCTATTTGCAACGACTCGGCATAGCTGAGCAAGTCGGACGGTGATTTAGCCTTCAGTTCGGCCAGGTGCATCGGGATGCCTCAAGATAGGATGCGCGGACGAGACATGGGCAGGACGCCCTGGAACCGTTGCCGTCCATCTATGGTGGATGGCTGGGTGCGTCTCGTCTGGTTGGTGAGTTCGGGGCGGCTGAATGACGCCACCGGATCAGGAAGGAGTACCTTAACCTAGGCGAGCCGACACCTTTCCGTCAACCGGCAGGTGGCCCGGGATGGTACGAATGTCAAGTAGCAGGATGGCGATCAGAACGGACGGACGATCACCATGACGACAATCACCAGCAACAGCAACGTCGGGACCTCGTTGGCGATGCGGTAGAACCGGGCAGGGCGGGCGTTGCGATCGGCCAGGAAATCGCGGCGCCAGCGCGACAACGTGCCGTGAAAACCGGTCATCAGGATAACCGCCAGCAGCTTCACGTGCCACCAGCCCCAGCTCCAATCGATCACGCCGGGGGTCAGGACCAGCAATATGCCAAAAACCCAGGTAGCGATCATCGCCGGCGTGGTGATCTGCTTCAGCAGGCGCCGTTCCATCACCTTGAAGCGTTCGCTTTCCGCCGAGCCGGGCACCGTTTCGCAGTGGTACACGTAGAGCCGCGGCAGATAGAACAAGCCGGCCATCCAGGCGACCATGGATACGATATGGAACGCCTTGATCCACGGATAGACGCTGGTCAGGACACCAGGCATATGGCCTCGCTGCACGGGCAACCCCGCTGCTCTTGCGCGCAGATGCGTCCGCCCGCGGCGCTGTTCAGGCCCGTGGACCGTGCCATGCCGTTGCGCACAAGATCGGCCAGGCCCTCGATGAATGCTGGATCTGTGCCGGGCGTGGGAACACGATAATACCCCGGCACGCCGAGTCTTTCGGCCAGGGCGCGGTACTCAACATCCAGCTCGACCAACGTTTCCGAGTGCTCTGACACGAAAGCAACCGGTACCACCAGAACAGCCGTCTTGTCATGCGCGGCTCGCTCGACCTCGGCGTCCGTGCTGGGCCCTAGCCATTTTTGCGGCGTGGCGCGCGATTGGTAGCAGACCACCCAGTCCAGGTCCGGATCGCCCCAAGCCGACAGGATGGCGGCCACGGTTTGCTCGATCTGCCACTGATACGGGTCGCCCCGGCGCACGATGGATTCCGGCAGTCCATGGGCGGAGAATAACACGCGCAGGGGCACCGTCGCTGGCAACGCACGCCGCTTGTCCCGATACAGCGACTTCGCGGCGCGGGTCAGCGACGCCACGTATCCTGGCTGGCTCGGATAGCAGCAGATCGCCCGGGTGGACACCGCCAGGCCTGCCCGCGCGGCATGCTCACGCCATGCGGTCAGCGAACTGCCCGTCGTCGTTGAGGAATACTGCGGATACAGCGGCAGCAGCAGGACTTCGTCCGGCCGCCATGCTTTCACCGCTTGCACCGTAACATCGGTAAGTGGATGCCAATAGCGCATGGCGATGAAGCAGCGAACCGTCAGCTCCGGCAATGCGGCCGTCAACGCGGAGGCCTGGACACGCGTAAGTTCCAGCAGCGGCGACCGGCCACCCAGCAACGCGTAATTGGCCGTGGCAGGCGCCACGCGGGCACGGGCAATCCGTTTGGCCAGGAACGGACGGATGAAGGGCGGGACTCGCAGGATGGCGGGATCGCGGAACAAGTTTCTCAGGAACGGGCCAGTCGCCTGCGGCCGGTCAGGTCCGCCCAGGTTGAACAACACGACCGCCACGCGTTTCGCCGATTCAGCCGGCACGCACGAAACCTACGAGCTCGGCCACGTGCTCTGGCGGCGTTTGCGGGGTAATCCCATGGCCAAGGTTGAATACGAAAGGTCGGCCGCGCATGGCCTGCAGGATCGCGCCGGCCTCGGCCCGCATGGCTGGCCCTCCGGCGATGACTGCCATTGGATCAAGATTGCCTTGCAGTGCAATATCGGCCGGAACGAGGGCCCGGGCCTGAACCGGATCCATGGCGGTATCCATGCCGACCGCTTGCACTCCCGTCTGGGCCGCATATTCGCCCAGCAGCATCCCCGCCAGCCGGGGGAAGCCAATGACCGGAACATCCGGATGGCGGCGGCGTAGTGCGGCAACAATGGCCTTGGTGGGCCGGACGACGTGCGAGCGGAATTGCGACGGCGGAAGAATGCCGGCCCAGGTATCGAACAACATGATCGTCTCGGCACCGGCCTGGATCTGCGCCGAGAGATAGTCGATCGTCGCTTCGGTCAGCCGCTCGATCAGAGACGCGAACAAGGTAGGATCGCGATAGGCGAGCGACCTGGTCTCGGCGAAGTCGCGCGAGCCACCGCCTTCGATCATGTAGCAGGCAACGGTGAAGGGCGCGCCGGCGAAACCGATCAGCGTCGTTCCCTGGAAACCTTCCCGCGCCAGCCCGGCACGAACCTGCCGCACCGTCTGCAGGATTGGCGCGATCGCCGCGGACACACGACCCGGCTCCAGCGCTGCCACGTCGGCTGCACTGCGCAACGGCGGCAGGACCGGCCCTTCGCCCTCCCGAAAAGCCAATCCCTGGCCAAGCGCCCAGGGAAGCATCAGGATGTCGCTGAACAGGATGGCCGCATCGAAACCGTAGCGCCGGATAGGCTGCAACGTGACCTCGGTTGCCAGCTCCGGTGTCGTGCAAAGTGTGATGAAATCGCCGGCCCTGGCCCGAATCGCCCGATACTCCGGCAGATAGCGTCCCGCCTGACGCATCAGCCAGACCGGCGGTGGCCATACGGCCCGACCGGACAGCACCTGCAGCAGCGGCTTCGCTTCATCCGTCATCCGGTCGCCTTCTTCTTACCTAAAGAAAGAATCTTACTTGATAGTGGTAGTAGTAGGGGGTGTGGATAGCGGGGTACCTTTGGCTCCATCGGCTTATCAGCCGGCTGTCCACATCATGATCGCCTGCCAGGCTTCGGGATTCGCTGGTCATACCTTGCTTCATCCCCAGCGGTCTGAAAGCCGGGGTCCGTTATCCACCGGTCGCGACTTCGTGAGGCTTATCCCCGATTCTCCTCCCGCTGTCGCCATATCTGATGCCAATCCACAGCATCCCCGCTATCCTCAGCCCCCATGGACCCGCTCCGCATCAACCTCCATCTGGTCTCCGACGCCACCGGCGAGACGCTCAACGCCATTGCCCGAGCCACGACGGTGCAGTTCGAGCGGGCGGACATCGTCTATCACCGCTGGAGCCTGATCCGCACCCGCTTCCAGATGCATCGCGTGCTGGAGGGCATCGAGCATGAACCGGGCCCCGTGCTGACCACGCTGATCGATCGAGGCTTGCGGGCGGAGCTGGATACCACGTGCCGCCGCCTGAACGTCCCCGTGGTGCATGTGCTCGACCCGGTCATGGACTTGCTGCAGGAGTATATCGGCGAACAGGCGATGGCGCGGCCGGGGCAGCAATATGTGCTGAACGCCGACTATTTCCGTCGGATCGATGCCATGCACTACGTCCTGGCACACGACGACGGCCAGGCCGCGCCGGGTCTGGCCGAGGCGGATGTCATTCTTGTAGGCGTGTCGCGCAGCTCCAAGACCCCGACCTGCTTCTACCTGGCGAACCGGGGCATCAAGGCCGCGAACGTACCGCTGGTACCGCAGGCACCGGAGCCGGCCGGCCTGGCAAAGCCGCATTGCCCGGTGATCGGCCTTACCCTGGATGCTGAGTCGCTGATCGAGATCCGCCGCCACCGGTTGAAGCTGATCGCCGCCGGCGGGCCGGGTGGCGTGGTCCGGCAGAATTCCACCGAATACGTGGACGAGGAAGCGGTCCGTGCGGAGCTGCTGTGGGCCCGCCGTTTGTGCAACAGCCGGCGCTGGCCGGTGATCGACGTGACCCGCCGCTCGATCGAGGAAACCGCGGCGACCGTGCTGCAACTGATGGACGCCTGGCACCAGCGGCGGAGGGCGGCGGAGCAAGAGCCCGCCGCAGCACCAACCTGACCACCCGCGGCCCGAACTTCCGCGGCCCGAACTTCCGCGGTCTTGTCTGATCGCTCCGACCGGGCAATACAAAGCCATGACCGATACTGTATCCACTGGCGCGGCTGACGCACCCCGCTACGATTTCCGCACGGCGGAGCCGAAGTGGCAGGCGGCCTGGGACGCGCGCGGCTGCTTCCAGGTGAACGACGTGCCCACCGACAACCGCCCGAAATACTACGTCATGGAGATGTTCCCCTACCCCAGCGGCAAGATCCACATGGGGCATGTGCGGAACTACACGCTCGGCGACGTCATCGCCCGTTACAAGCGTGCGCGCGGATGTTCTGTGCTGCACCCGATGGGCTGGGACGCGTTCGGCCTTCCAGCGGAGAACGCCGCGCGCGAACGCAACATCCATCCCGCGAAATGGACCTGGGACAACATCGCCACCATGCGCGACGAGTTGAAGCGCATGGGCCTGTCGCTCGACTGGTCGCGCGAGTTCGCCACCTGCGACCCGGCCTATTACGGCCACCAGCAGAAGTTGTTCCTGGATTTCCTCCGCGTTGGCCTGGTGGAGCGCAAGGAAAGCTGGGTCAACTGGGACCCGGTCGATGGCACCGTGCTGGCCAATGAGCAAGTGATCGATGGCCGCGGCTGGCGCAGCGGCGCACCGGTGGAGAAGAAGCGGCTCAGCCAGTGGTTCTTCAGCATCACCAAATACGCGGAGGACCTGCTGGCGGCGCTGGGCAGCATGGATCGCTGGCCGGAACGCGTCCGCGTGATGCAGGAGAACTGGATCGGCCGCAGTGAGGGCGCCAGGCTGCACTTCGAACTGACACAACCGATCGCCGGCATCGACCGCGGCGAAGTTTATACCACCCGCCCCGACACGTTGTTCGGCATGTCGTTCCTGGCCCTGGCGCCAGAACACCCGCTGGCTGCCGCGGCCGCCGCACGCGATCCGGCCGCGGCGGCGTTCATCGCCGAATGCCGTCGTCTGGGCACCAGCGAGGCGACGATCGAGGCCGCCGAAAAGCGCGGCTTCGACACCGGCCTGCGCGTGCGCCATCCGTTCCTGAAGGACGCGACCTTCCCGGTATGGATCGCCAATTTCGTGCTGATGGAATATGGCACCGGCGCGATCTTCGGCTGCCCGGCGCACGATCAGCGCGACCTGGATTTTGCCCGCAAGTACGGGTTGGACGTAAAGCCCGTCGTGCTGCCTCCGAACGCCGATCCGGCGAATTTCAGTGTTGGCAACGAGGCGTATGTCGGCCCCGGCACGATCTATAATTCGGATTTCATGGACGGGCTGGACGTGGATGCGGCCAAGCGCGCCGTCATCGCCGAGCTCGAGCGCCTTGGCATCGGCGAGGGCGTCGTCAACTGGCGGCTGCGCGACTGGGGCGCATCCCGGCAACGCTACTGGGGCTGCCCGATCCCGGTGATCCACTGCGCGGCATGTGGCGTGGTGCCGGTGCCGGACGACCAGCTTCCCGTCGTGCTACCCGACGACGTGACATTCGACCGGCCCGGCAATCCGCTGGACCACCACCCCACATGGAAGCACGTCGCCTGTCCGGCATGCGGCGCGCCGGCGGTGCGCGAGACCGATACGTTCGACACGTTCGTCGATAGCTCCTGGTATTTCGCCCGCTATTGCAGCCCGCACGCGGACGTGCCCGTGGTGCGCGAGGCGGTCGAGCACTGGATGCCGGTCGATCAGTACATCGGCGGCATCGAGCATGCGATCCTGCATCTGCTGTATTCGCGGTTCTTCACCCGCGCGATGAAGGCCACCGGCCATCTGGACGTGGAGGAGCCGTTCGCCGGATTGTTCACTCAGGGCATGGTGACGCACGAAAGCTACCGTGCCGCGGACGGCCGTTGGCTGTATCCCGAAGAAGTGGACCGGCTGCCGGACGGCGCCGCGATCGAACGGAACGGCAGCAGCCCGGTCACGATCGGCCGCGTCGAGGCGATGAGCAAGTCGAGGCGCAACACCGTCGATCCGGGCGCGATCATCGCACGCTACGGTGCCGACACCGCGCGCTGGTTCATCCTGTCGGACAATCCGCCCGAACGCGACATGGAATGGACCGAGGCTGGCGTCGCCGGTGCCTACCGCTTCACTCAGCGCGTGTTCCGCCTGGTTGAATCGCTTGCCGGCGGATCGGCCGCCGCGCCCATAGGCGAGCCAGGCCCGGCGGCGCGCAACCTGCGTCGCGCCACCCACCGCACGATCGCCGCGGTGACCGAAGCGCTGGAGACCTTCGCGTTCAACGTCGCCGTCGCCCGGCTGTACGAATTCGCCAACGCCATCGGGGAGGCTGAACGCGCATCCGACGAACCCGGCCTCGACTGGGCCCGGCAGGAGGCACTGGAGACTTTGTCGCGCCTGATCGCCCCCATGATGCCGCACCTCGGGGAGGAGCTGCATGCCCGGCTGCATCCCTCCGCCGCGCAACTGGTCGCAGAGCTCGCCTGGCCGGAAGCCGATCCCGCATTGCTGACCGCGGAAACCGTGACCATCGCCGTGCAGGTGATGGGCAAACTTCGCGGCACGATCGCGGTGCCGCCGGGTGCCCCGCGCGACGCCGTGCTTCCCGCCGCCAAGGCCGATCCCAATGTCGCGCGCGCATTGGAAGGCAAGCGCGTCGTCAAGGAGATCTACGTCCCCGACCGCATCGTCAATTTCGTGGTGGCGGGATGATACGGGTTGTACCACGGCGTGCCCTGTTCGTGCTCGGCGCAAGTTCCGCGCTGACCGCCTGTGGGTTTCAGCCGGTCTATATGCGTACCGCATCGGGCAACGCCGGCCCGGCGCAACGCAACCTCGCGGCAATCAGCGTTGACCTGATCTCCGACCGGCCCGGTCAGTTGCTGCGCCAGGCCTTGCAGGAGCGATTTGGCAGCGACGCAGGCAATGCGCCGCCGCGCTACAAGCTCGCCGTCGGCTACTCGATTGCCGGCCAGGGCATCGGGATCCAGCAGGACAGCACGCCGACATACATAAGGCTGTCGGCTTCGGCCAATTGGACGTTGCGCTCGGCCGACGGAGCAGGGACCAAGGTGACCAGCGGCACGGCCAATGCGTCGGACGGTTACGATGTCCTGGACCAGCAGTATTTCGCCGCGGACCTGTCCACCGAGCAAACCGACCACCGCCTGGCCAACGAAGTGGCAGACGAGATAGCCTTACAGCTTGCGGTATATTTCCGCCGCCAGGCAGTGATCGCCTCGCGCTGATCGCATGCAGGTCGGTGCCCAGCAGGTAGCGGGCTTTCTGCGCAATCCCGGCGCCTGTCGGGTCGTTCTGCTGTACGGCGAAGATGCCGGCATGGTCAGCGAACGCGCCGAAACGCTGGTGCGCGTGGTCGCCGGCTCGCTCGACGATCCGTTCCGGGTGGCCGAATTGACGCGCGACGACCTGGATGGGCTGGCCGACGAGGCGGCGTCGTTGCCACTGACCGGCGGACGCCGCGTCGTGCGATTGCGCGGTGCGACCGATGCCGCGCTGCCCATGGTGCAGGTCATCCTGCACGGCAAGGCGCCGGCGCTGGTCGTGTTGGAAGGCCCCGGCATGCCGTCGCGCTCGAAACTGCGCGCCTTGCTGGACGCCGCGCCGGACGGCGTCGCGATCGGCTGCTACCCCGAGGAAGGCCGCACACTGCAAGCCACCATCCGCGGTCGGCTGCAATCGGCCGGCGTCGCGATCGACAGCGACGCACTGACATGGCTGACCTCACAGCTCGGCGCCGACCAGGCATCGACGCTGGGCGAACTCGACAAGCTGATACTGTACGCCGGTCCGAACGGCCGGGTCGATCTGGATGCGGCGATGGCGTGCGTCGGTGACCTTGCCGGCCTGTCGCTCGATGATGCGCTGTTTGCCGCGACGCAAGGCGACGTCGCAACCGCGGATCGGGCGCTGGAGCTTGCCAGCGCCGAGGGTGCGGCGCCCGTCAGCGTGCTGCGCGCGGCGCTGATGCACATGCAGCGGCTGTACCGCGCGCGGCTGCTGATGGAGTCCGGCATGACCGCCGTGGAAGCGACCCAGGCGCAGCGTCCGCCGATCTTCTTCCGCCGCACCGGGGCTTTTGCGAAGGCGCTGACGCTATGGTCCGCGCCGGCGCTGACCGCGGCCATGGCCGGGCTCTCGCACGCCGAGCGGAACTGCAAGCGCACCGGCGCGCCCGATCATACGCTGTCGCAGAACGCAGTATTGGCGCTGGCCCGGCGCGCCGCCGCAGGAAGGCGGGCAGAGTAAGCAAATCTGTCATTGCGAAGCCCAATGGCCTGACAAGAAACCAAGAAACCAAGAAAATTAAGGTTCCCCCCTCCCCTTGAGGGAGGGGGCCAGGGGGAGGGGTGCGTACATCCACCGACCGCGGATGTGAGCACCCCTCCCCCAACCCCTCCCTCAAGGGGAGGGGTGCGTACATCCACCGACCGCGGATGTGAGCACCCCTCCCCCAACCCCTCCCTCAAGGGGAGGGGGGAACCTACGTCAAGCGGCCGCCGACCGTTTCATCCAGTGCGGGTCCGCCGCCGGCCGGTGCTCAACGCGCAATGACACGGTGGGCTGTGGCGCTTGCCGCGCGACTTCCCTTGGCCAACACTGATCGCAACACGTACCGACGGAGCGATTGTCATGCCAGGTCTTCCGCTTGCCGGACTCTTCGTCCTCGATCTGACCGCGCACCGCGCCGGGCCAACCGCGGTGCGTCAGCTCGCGGATTGGGGTGCCGACGTCATCAAGATCGAACCGCCCGGCGCGGGCGGCGCGGACGCCACCGGCAGCACGCGGCACGGCTCCGACTTCCAGAACCTGCACCGCAACAAGCGCAGCATGACACTGAACCTGAAGGATGCAGAAGCGCACGCGATCTTCATGAAGCTTGCGGCGAAAGCTGACGTGATCGTGGAGAACTACCGCTCCGACGTGAAGTACCGCCTGCGCGTCGATTACGCCACGGTGGCCGCGATCAATCCGCGCATCGTCTATGGCAGCATCTCGGGGTTTGGCCAAAGCGGACCGGACGCGACGCGGCCTGGCGTGGATCAGATCGCGCAGGGCATGGGCGGACTGATGTCGATCACCGGCCTGCCGGGCCAGGGCCCGGTGCGGGTTGGCATTCCCATTGCCGACCTGACCTCCGGCATCTTCCTGTCGCAGGCAATCCTGCTCGCGCTGATGCAGCGGGCGCAGACCGGCAAGGGGCAGTGGGTGCATTCTTCGCTGCTGGAGGCGGAGATTTTCATGCTCGACTTCCAGGCGTCGCGCTGGCTGATCGCGCATGAAGTGGCGGGCCAGGCAGGCAACGACCATCCGACCGGGATTCCCACCGGTGTGTTTCCGACAGCCGACGGACATATCAACATTGCCGCGTCGGGCGATGCGCTGTGGACGCGGTTCTGCAAGGCGATCGGCTGGGAAGCGGCGCTGTCCGAGCCGAACTATAAGACCGGTGCGTTGCGCTCGAAGAATCGCAAAGTGCTGAATGAGCAGCTTTGGGTGATCACGCGGGAGAAGCCGAGCGCATATTGGCTGGCGGCATTGAACAAGGCCGGCGTGCCGTGCGGCCCGATCAATCGTATCGACGCGGTGTTCGCCGAGCCGCAGACCCAGCATCTGCGGATTGCTCGGCCGGTCCGTCATCCGACGCTGGGCGACATTGAGGTGGTCGGCCAGCCATTCACGCTGACTGACGCACCGCAGCCGGAGTCGATGCGCCCCACGCCAGAGCTGGGTGAGCACACCGACGCAATCCTGTCCGAACTGGGTTATGACGCGGCAGCGATTGCGGCCCTGCGCGAACGCGACGCGGTGTGAAGTCGGTACGGCTTGTCGGCCCGGCGTCATGGGCCAGGGATTTTCCTGTCATTGACTAACAAGAAACTTAAGGTTCCCCCCTCCCCTTGAGGGAGGGGTTGGGGGAGGGGTTGGGGGAGGGGTTGAGGGAGGGGTCGGGGGAGGGGCGGAAACGCACGCGATGCCGATAACCAGGCTGTTGATCGCCAATCGCGCCGAGATCGCCATTCGCATCGCGCGCGCCGCCGCCGATCTGGGAGTAACCTCCGTCGCCGTCTATTCCACCGACGACGCGGCGTCCCTGCATGTCCGCAGCGCGGACGATGCAAGGGGGCTGCCTGGACGTGGCGCCGCCGCCTATCTCGACGCGGCCGCGCTCATCGCCGCGGCAAAAGCAACAGGCTGCGACGCGATCCATCCCGGCTACGGGTTCCTGTCAGAACGCCCCGACTTCGCCCGGCAATGTGCCGACGCCGGCCTGCTCTTCGTCGGCCCCGCACCCGCGCATCTGGAGCTGTTCGGCGACAAGGCCCGCGCACGAGCGGCGGCTACCGCAGCGGAAGTTCCGGTGCTGCGTGGCATCGACCACGCCGTTTCGCTGCGGGAGGCGCAGGAATTCTTCGCCTCGCTGCGCGGCGGCGCGATGATAATCAAGGCGCTGGCCGGCGGCGGCGGGCGCGGCACGCGGGCGGTGCCGACGGAAGCGGAACTCGAGCCGGCCTATGAACGGTGCCGCTCCGAGGCACAAGCCGCCTTCGGCCGCGATGAAGTTTATGTTGAGGAATTCCTGCCGCGCGCTCGCCATGTGGAGGTACAGATTCTGGCTGATCTCACCGGCCATGTCGTGCATCTGGGCGAGCGCGAATGCAGCGTGCAGCGTCGTTTTCAGAAGATCGTCGAGCTCGCGCCGGCGCCGTTCCTGGATAACGTGCTGCGAGAGCAGATCCTCGCCGCGGCGGTACGTTTCGCAAGTGCCGTTGGTTACACCAACCTGGGCACCTTCGAATTCCTGCTGGACGCAAGCGGTCGTGCGGATGAATTGCCGTTCGTGTTCATTGAGGCCAATGCGCGGCTTCAGGTCGAGCATACGGTGACCGAGGCGGTAACTGGCGTGGACCTCGTGCAGACGCAGATCCTTCTCGCGCAGGGACGGACATTGCGCGAGCTCGGCCTGGATGACGGAAAGGCGGCGCACCCCCGCGGTTTCGCGATTCAGGCGCGGGTAAACATGGAAACCGTTGCCTTGGACGGCACCATCCGACCCGGTTCCGGCACGCTGACCGCATACGAAGCACCGGGCGGTCCCGGCGTGCGCACCGATGGCTTCGGCTATGTTGGCTATCGAACCTCAGGCGCCTTCGACTCGCTGCTCGCCAAGGTCATCGCGCACGCGCCGCAGCCGGAGTTCGGCGCCGCCATCGCTCGGCTTTCCCGGGCTCTCGGCGAATTTCGCATCAACGGCACGCCCACCAACATCGCGTTCCTGCGCAACGTCGTGGCGCATCCCGACTTCGCCGCCGGCAATATCCACACGCGCTGGGTTGACGAGCATGTGGCAGAGCTCGCGCGCGATACCAATCAGCGCCAGCGCTTCGTCCAGCCGACCCAACCCGCTGGTACGGCTGGGTTTGCCGGCGCGCGGGTCAAGAGTCGCGATCCCCTCGCGTTGTTCGCACATGATGCGGCGATGAAGGCGGAAGAAGCCGCGATCCAGGCGGATGACGCAACGCCCGACATGATCGGGCCCGACGGTTCGGTTGGCGTCGCCTCGCCGATCCAGGCGACGATCGTCTCTATCGACGTCGCGGAAGGCGACGTGGTGCGACGCGGCCAGCAGGTCGCCGTGGTCGAAGCGATGAAAATGGAGCATGTCATCGTCGCCCCGCATGGCGGCATCGTTCGCAAGATCACCATGACCCGTGGCGATGTGGTGCGCGAGGGCTTTCCGATCGTGTTCATCCAGCAGACCGCCGAGGCGGGCGATGTTGTCACGGCGGAGGTCGAACAGGATATGGCTCACATCCGCGACGACCTGCGGGAAAACATCGAGCGCCACGCTCTGACCTTGGACGAGAACCGTCCTGAAGCCACGGCGCGCCGCCGTAAGACGGGCCACAGGATGCCGCGCGAGAACATCGCTCGGCTTGTCGATCCCGGCTCATTCAATGAATACTGGCCTCTCGTGGTTGCGCGGCAGCATCAGCGCCATTCGGCGGACACGTTGCGCAAGAACACGCCATCCGATGGCGTGGTCGCCGGCACATGTTCCATCAACGGTGCGTTGTTCGATGAAAGCCGCTCGCGCGCCGCGGTGGTGCATTACGACTACACGGTGCTCGCCGGTACGCAGGGCCACCGCAATCACTACAAGCAGGACCGCATGTTCGAGCTGGCGCACCGCTTCCGCCTGCCGGTCGTGTTGTTCGGCGAAGGCGGCGGCGGCCGTCCGGGCGAGGACTATATCGGCCCGCGCGTCGCAATCGACACGCCAACCTTCACCACCTATTCGCGCCTGAGCGGCCTGGTGCCGCTGGTCGCGGTGGTGACCGGCCGCACGTTCGCCGGCAACACCGCGCTGGTTGCGTGCAGCGACGTGATCATCGCGACTGAGGGCACCACGCTCGCGATGGGCGGCCCCGCGATGATCGAGGGCGGCGGCCTTGGTATCTACACGCCCGAGGAAGTCGGGCCGATGTCGTTCCAGGTCCCCAATGGCGTGGTGGACGTTCTGGTCAAGGACGAAGATGCCGCGGTCGATGTCGCGAAGAAATATCTGTCCTATTTCCAAGGTCCGATCGCATCATGGGAAGCGCACGACCAGCGGCGCCTGCGTCACGCGGTGCCGGAGAACCGGCTGCGCCTCTATGACATGCGGACGATCGTAGAGCACCTCGCGGACAAGGGATCGGTCCTCGAACTGCGCGAAAAATTCGGCGTCGGCATCATCACCGCGCTGATCCGCATCGAGGGCCGGCCGATGGGGGTGATCGCCAACAATCCGCATCACCTCGCGGGCGCGGTCGATTCGCCAGGTGCCGACAAGGGGGCGCGATTCCTCCAACTCTGCGATGCATTCGACATTCCGATACTCAGCCTGATCGACTGTCCGGGAATCATGGTAGGGCCGGATGTGGAACGGACCGCGCTGGTGCGCCACTGCACTCGTTTGTTCAACGCCGGCGCCAACCTGACCACGCCACTGCTCAGCGTCGTCGTGCGCAAGGCGTACGGGCTTGGTGCACAGGCCATGCTTGGCGCCGGCGCGTTGGTGGGGTTCTTTTCGGTGGCCTGGCCGACTGCGGAGTTCGCCGGCATGAACATCGAAGGCGCAGTCAAACTTGGTTATCGCAAGGAGCTGATGGCGATCGATGATCCGGAACAACGCCGCAGCGAATTCGAGCGGCGGACGGCGATCGCCTATGACAGCGCGAAGGCGGTCAACGCCGTCGCCGGGGGCGGAATCGACGACGTGATCGATCCGGCGGAAACGCGCCGATGGATCGTCAACAGCCTGAAGCGGCTGCCGCCGACGGTGCCGCGGACGGGCAAGAAATACCCCTATATCGATCCGTGGTAATATAAAATCAGGCGGCGTAGTGCCTGACTCTTCGGCCGGCCCCGTCGTCATGGCCGGCGCAGGTCCGCCATCCACGACTTCGACACGTGCACCAAGGCAAGTCGTGGATACGGACCTTCGGCAGCGTTATGCCGCACACGTCTCCGCGTCGGCGATGTAGCTGGCGACGCCACCGACATGCAGAACCAGCTCCAGCGCACCATCGAAGCCGGCGAACATCTCAGCCGGCAACTCGGCTCCGCCATCGGTCCAACGCAGCTTGCCCTCTGACTCATAGGCATGGAATCCGCTTGTCAGGCGGCCATCCGCTGCTCCCACCACACGGAAGCGCGTGCCTTGCCGCAGTGCAATCTGGCGCACGGCCACTCCCAGAATACGCGGATCGCGCGCGATTCCCAGTTCGGCCGGCGACGCGGCACGCGACGCTATAACGGCACGCCGCGGCACCCGCGGTAAGGCGAAGACATGGGCCATGCCGTGACGGGATGCGGCGATCACGCGCATGCCGTCCGCGACCAAATGCAGATCGGAATCTCCGGTCAGCGGAAGCGTGCCGGGACACCCCGCGCGTTCGAGCAATCGCGTCCAGGCCGCATCGACGATCGGGCCGCCGGTCAGCACCGGCATGCACACCGCCTTCGCGGGCTGGCCCCAGCCGCTGTTCGCATTCCGAAACAACCAGCGATTGCCGTCGTCGCGATAGCTCTCGGCCGGAGCGCCGTTCGCCACCATTACGTCGTGTGCGTCGAGTTCCACATGGTACAGCGAGACTTCCTGCGCGCGATCGTCCCACAGGATCGAACGGTGGTTGACCAAAAACTCCACCGGGATCAGCACGCCATCGACCAATAGAGCGTGGCCCTTGGTGACGTGCAGGGCGCGCGCCGGCACGTTGTCGGCCAGCGCGCCCTTGCACACGATCGCCGGCGTCGCCGGGCCACGCCGGCCGCGCGTCGCCAGCACCTTGCCGACGCCGATCCACGCAATCGGCCGGATGCCGCCGCTCCACGTATTCACCATGTCCCCGACAGCCAGATTCTCCACCGGCACTTCGCCGCGTGGCGTGCCGATCAGCGTGCCGGCGACGAAGCACAGCGCGGTCAGGTCCGCGCCGCCGCTGCCGTCCGGCGCCGCGGGCTGCAGGATCGTGCCGGTGCCGAGCGTCAGCGGAATGTCGTGATCCCCGCCGCCGGACAGGGTGAAGCCGAGCATGTCGGGCGTGTAGTTGACCGAGCCAGGCGCGACGGCGGTCAGGTCGATCGTGTCCGACTGCACGAAGCCGATGATGGAGCCGGCGACGCTACCCGGATTGTCCAGCTCCAGCACCGCACCGTTGCCGGCAAACACGATCGTTTCGCCACTGGCGATCGTGCCGCCCACTTCCAGCGTCGCCCCAGCCGCCAGCGTGATCGCGCCGGTGCCCAGAAGACTGGCGACGAACATCGTGCTGGGATCAAGCACGATCCCGCCGTCGTTCAACAACATCCCGGACTCGGTCAGCGTGGCATCGGACAGGATCAGCGAACCGGCATTACCAAGCGTGCCGCCGGCGGCCAGCGAGTTGCTGCCGGTCAGTGTCCAGATGGCGCCGCCGTCGATCGTGATCGCGCCGAAATCGACATACTGGCCGCCGATGCCGGACAGCGTGCCGACGGCGGTCGCCGACGCGAGTTCCAACGTGCTGACGATTGCCGCGCCGACAGCGTTGCCGCCATCCGCCGCGCCGCTCAACACGGCACCCGGATCCAGCACCAGCCGCGACACCGATCCGGCATAGAAATGCACCGCATCGCCGCCGCCGGAAATGGTCCCCGCATCGATGACGGTGCCGCCGCCGAAGATGCGGATGCCGCTGGAACTGCCGCCGATCGTCGCGGTCGCCGCGTTGGCGATCAGCCCCGAGGCAAGGCCGACACCCACGACCGCCCCAACCCCGATCCGCCCATCGTTGGTGATCGTCGCGGCATTGCTGCTTTGCACGCCGTACAGCGTGCCGTCGATGGTGCCGCCCGACTGGTTCGTGACAGACCCGCCGGAGATCAGCTCCACGCCGGTGCTGCCCGCGCCGGTCCCCGCGATGCTGCCGGCGTTGTTGACGCTGCCGGTGGCACCACTGATCTTCACGCCGATCGCGGTGCCGACGATCGTCCCGCCGCTGGCGTTGGTCACATAACCGCCGGCCGGCAAATAGACACCGTAGGTCGCCGGATCGATGACGCCGGCATTGAACACCGCGGCCAGGCCGCTGCCCTCGATCACCGCCAGCCCGTTGCCGGAGATCGTGCCGCCCGACACGTTGGTGACAGGCACGCCGCTGGCCAGCGTCACGTCGCCGGTCAGCATGCCGCCATTGACCAGCGTGGACTGCGCGGTGAACCCGGCGGACAGGTCGATCGTGCCGTAGTTCACCAGCGCGACGCCGGTCAGCGTGTCCGACGCGTCCTGCGTCACGCTGACGCCCGCATCGATCCGTAATGCGCTGAACTGCGCATAGCCAGGCGCGTTGAAATTGGTCAGCGCGAACGGGCCGCTCGCGATCTCCAGCACGTTGTTGCCGCTGCCGCCGGAAATCGCGCCGCTGGCGATCGCATCGCCGAACGCCGCGCCGCCGAATGTCGCGGCAGCGCCCACGATCAGCCGGTCGCCACCATACAACGCCACGCCGCCTGCCATCGCTCCGAGATTTCCGACGGTCTGGCCCGGTCCGGTGACGCTGATCGCGCCGTTGAGGTTCCCCCCGGCCAGGTTGATGAATCCGCCGGTGCCGGACAGCGCGACATTGCCTTGCAGCACCCCGGCATTCGTCAGCATGCCGGAGACGGTCAGGCCGCCTTGCTCGAAATACTGCGGCTCGAAATCCACGACGTTGTTGAAGTTGCGGTAGAGGCCGTTCTCGATCACCAGCCCCTGCGGCAGGTTCAGCGTGCCACCGCCGCTGATCAGCAGCGCGTTGGCGATCTTCGGCGTGCCCGACAACGACCACGTGCCGCCGGAGGCAACGTCGATGGTGTTGAAGTTGTTGAACGCATAGACCGGCCCGTAACGATCGAACTGACTGTCGCCGAAATCGCTGATCCCACCGCTGCCCGCCAGCAGCCGCAGCGTCGAATTGTACGCGCCGCCCAGATAGAACCCGGGGCCGGTGTGGTAGCCATAGACGTTCTGGGTGAAACTCCCTGTTGGCCCCAGCGCCAGCACGCCGCCGGCACCCAGGCTGACGCCGCCCATTGCCCCCAGATTGGTGATCGTCTGGTTGCCGGCCGTGTAATTCTTGATCGCCGGTCCGCCGTAGGGACCGCTCGCGACATATCCGGCCAGTGTCGCGCCGGGCAGGTTGACCAGCCCGCCGGTGCCGCTCAGCACGATGCCGTAATGTAGGTAGCCTGCGTTGGTCAGCGTGCCGGCGACGATGCTCGGCACACTCAGCACACCGGAGCCGGTGAACGTCTCGTTACGATCCAGCGTCTGCACCGTCAGCGTGTTGCCGCTCGCCACGCTGATGTTGGGCACGTTGGTGTAGTTGCCGAGGTTCGCCAGCGTCAAATTGTAGAGAATCAGGTTCTGGCCGGGGATGTACAGCGTGGAGCTGCCATCGGACGCGCCGGTGACGCCGCCGAGGAAAACGCCGCCGGCATAGGTTCCGGCACCGATCAGTTCCACCGTGTCGCCGTGGCCCGACAGGCTGACCGCACCGGTGATGACGCCCCAGTTGGTAATGGTCTCGCCGCCCCCGGTGGCATACACCGCGCCGCCGACAGACTCATCGAGATGATTATACAACCCGCCGCTGCCGGTCAGCGTAACGGAGGCGCCGATGCTGCCGCGGTTGTCGATCGGCCCGGCACTGGTGATCGTTCCCAGGATGACGCCGTAGTTCTCGACAGCGCCGACGTTCAGGCTGGCGTTCAGCGTCGCGCTGTTGTTCAGCGAGCCGGAGCCGGACAGCACGACGCTGTTGATGGTGCCTGAACCGATCAGCGTCAGCCCGCTGCTCAGTGCCGGAATGCCGATCAGCGTCCAGTTGGCACCCGCATCCGCGGCGATGGTGGTGAAGCCGTACAGGCTGTGCAGCGTGCCAGCGCCCGCCCGCAATTCCAGGATCGCGCCGCTGCCCGCGGAGACCCCGCCCTGGAACACGGCCCCCGGCGCCAGGGCCAGCACATCGCCGCCGCCGGCCAGGGTGATGCCGCCAACCATCGTGCCCGCATCGACGATGGTGGCCGCTCCCGGCGCGGCATGGACGCTGCCGGTCTCGGTCCGCAGATCGATCAGCGTCACGCCGGCGCCCACCGTCACGCCGCTGCCCAGCGTCACATCGCCATTGAGCGTCAGGCTGCCGCTGCCGCTGACGTTCATGCCGCCGGTCGTGCTGCCGCTTTCGTCGTCCTGCCAGGCCGCGTCGCCATCCAGTTGCACACCGTGCCCGAGCAGGGACACGCCGCCGACCAGCGTGCCGCCGCCGGCCGTCAGTTCGATCGTTGTCGCCGCAGCCAGTGTCGAGCCGCCAACGGTGTAGCCGCCGATCAGCGCCAGCGTGTTGCCGGTGCCCTGCAGCGTCACCCCGCTGGTGACACTGCCGGCCAGCGCGACGCTGATCCCGGTGCCGTTGCCGCTGACGCTGGCGACATCGCCCGTCGCGGCGAGGCTGAAACTGCCGCCGCTTGCCACCGACACGCCGCCGGCGATCACGCCCGCGTCGATCAGTACGCCGGCATCGGTCAGGCCGTTTTCGATGAAGGCGCCGGCGTGATGGAACACGGTGCCGCCGGCGGCGACGTCGATGTTGCCGGAGAGCGTGCCGGTGTTGTCGAGGCTGCCGGTGACGCTCAGCGATCCGGGGCCGCCCAGAGCGAAGGTGCCGGCGATGCTCGTGCTGCCCGCCAGCGACCATGCTGCGCCCGCCGCCGCGGTGTAGGTGCCGAAGCCTGAGATGCCGTTGCCGAGGCCGTTGAGTGTGCCGCTGCCGGCCGCCAGCGCCAGCGTCGCGCTGGCGTTGCCCACCACCGGGGCGCCGAAATTGGCGCCCGGGGACAGCACCAGTTCGTCCCCGCTGCCGGTGATGGTCACGCCGCCGGCGATGGAACCGCCGTTGGTGACGGTCTCGGCCGGGCCTCCGACGTACACCGCACCGGTGATCCTGCCGGTGTTGGTCAACGCCGCGGCGCTTCCGGACAGCGTAATGCCGCCCAGGACCGTGCCGGCGTTGCTGACGGTGTCGTTCGCGTCCGCCTCGATCAGCGCGCCGGCGATCGTGCCGCCGCTGAAATTCGTCACGCCGCTGCCGGTCAGGTTCAGCGCGCTGATATAGCCGGCATTGGTCACCAGCCCCGAATCGTTGACGCCGCCGAGCAGCCGGCCGCTCGCGTCATTGGTCAGCGTGGCGGCGGACTGCACCGTGATTGTCTGCGTCAGCGTCTGGTAGTTCGAGAGCAGCCCAACAACGTCGAGCGAAGCGGTGCCGATCAGCGTTCCCGGCACACCGAGCAGCGGATGCGCCGTGAAGGTGACTCCGGCGCCGATCACCCAGTTGGCACCGGCATCGAAAATAATGGTGCCGAAATTCGCCACGCCGTTCAGCGTGCCGTAGCCGGCCTGCAATTCCAGCGTCGCGCTGTCGTTGTTGCTGCCGACCAGAGCGCTGTAGGTCACCGCGGTGGGCGACAACACCACGTGGTCCTTGTTACCGGACAGTGTCACGCCACCCAGGATGGTGCCGGCCTGGACCAGGGTTGCGTACGCACCTTCGAGAAGTACGGTTCCCAAGGTGCCGCCGGTCTGGTTCACCAGCAGGTCGCCCCCGTTCAGCGTTGCACTGCCGCCGATGAAACCCGCGTTTGTTGCCGTATAGAGCGGGACCGGGCCGTCGCTTATCCCGCCGGTGATCACGCCGTTGGCGGCGTTGGAAAGTATCTTGACGCCCTGGACGGTGCCTTCGATCGTGCCGGTGTTGGCAACCGTGGCGGCACTGTAGCCGATCGCCTGGCCGGTGCTGACGACGTTGCCGACGATCGTGCCGGCATTGGTCAGCGTCTGGTCGCCGATGAAGCCTTTCATCTGGACGTTGCCGGAGATGACGGCGCCGGCCTCGTTGACGATGGTCCGGCCGTCTCCGCTGATCCCGCCGCCGATGCTGCCTTTATTGTCGAGCAGGCCATCGTAGTTGTTGACGCCGCCGAGGACCGTGCCGACGTTGGTGAAGGTCAGGAAACCTCCCCCAACGCCGTGCGACACCAGCCCCGAATTGGTGAAGCTGCCGTTGGGGTAAGCGTTAAGAGAGCCGATCGTGCCACCGGATTTGTTGACGCCCTGCGCGGTGGCTGACGCGATGTAGCCGTAGTTGGTCAGGTGGGCGACGACCACGCTGCCGTTGATGACGCCGCCGGCGGCGTTGGTCAGCACGCCATTGGACAGGCCATCTTGCGGCGTCACGGCGTTATCGATCGTCGCCGCGTTGTAAATGTTGTCCGCAAGGATCGCGCCGCCGGTCAGCGTGCCGGCGCCGCGGAATGCGACCGACGAAGATCCGTTGTATGAGAAGTCGGCTGCCGAAAGAACAGCGCCGGCGCCGAGGGTAACCACCGACACGCCGTGTACGCCGCCGATCGTTGCGGTGCCGCTCAGCAGGACTATCCCGGTGTTTTCCTTGGCATCGACATCGGGCAGCGTGCTGCCGGATGCCAGCGTCAGCGAGCCGCTTTTGAGATAGACCGCGTGGGCGCCGGGCGGTTCCTGCAGCACCGCGCCCGGCTGGATTTGCAGGACGCCGCCGCCGTCGATTTCGATGCCGGTTGCGAAGCCGTCAACGAAGATGCCGTGCATGATCGTCCCGGCCTCGATCAGCGTGGCATTGGGACTGGTCAGAACAACACTGCCGAACGTGCCGTTCGCCTGGTTGGTAGCCGTGCCGCCGCCGAGACTCAGTTGATAGAAATAACCGCTGTTGACCACCAGGCCGTCACTGCTGCTGGCAACCGGAACTCTACCGCCGGCTGCATTGGTGAGCGTGCCGCCGCCGCCGACCTGTATGCCATTCAGCACGCCGTAATTGGCGATCGAGCCGTTATCGACGATGACGCCCGCCGGCGGCCCGTATGCGACCTTGTTGATCAGCACACCGCCGGCCTGCACGTCGGCGCCGTTCTGCAGCAGGCCGTAATTGATCGCGGTGCCGGCATCGGCGACGCTGTAGAGACGGCCCCCAGCCTGGTTGATCAGCGTGCCGCCGCTGCCGATCGAGATGCCGTTGCGCAATGCGCCGGCGTTCACCACCGTGCCGCGATCGACGATATAGCTGGGGTCGGCGGAAAACCCTTGGTCATAGAACACGCCGCCGGCGGCAACCGAAACGATGTTGCGGATGATGCCGGCATTGGTGGCCGTGCCGAAGACGTACAGGTCGTTGATGGCACCTTGCGAGACGCGATTGAACAAGGCGCCGCCCGCGGCAACGGTCACCGTGTCGATGGTGCCAAAATTGTAAACGCCGTTGACCAGCGTCGCCCCACCGCCGACCCATACGGTGCCGATGGTGTCGGCGTTGTATATCTGCCCCGCACCATCGACGGTGACAGATGCAAGCACGCCGGCAACAAGGTTGGAGACCGTGCCGCCGCTGGACAAGGTAAGGCCATCGAGCGCCACACCGTTGTTGGTGAAGGTCGATGCCGCGCCTTGCAGCACGATGCCGCCCGCGATGGTCGCGCGTTGGCCGAAAATCCCCGCGTTGGCGACCGTCGCACGGCCGCCCGCCGTAACGCCGCCAAACAGAGTGCCGCCGTTCGTCAGATAGAGCGCGCCGGACGCGGTGACGCCGCCGCCAAAATAGCTGGGGTAGGCACCACCGAAGAGCGCGGTGCCGATATTGGTGATGGTGCCGGAGCCGAGCGTTACGCCGCCGCGCAGCGTACCGCTGTTGCTCAACGTCAGCGAGCTGCTCGCGCTGATGCCGTTCTCGATGACGGCGGCCTTGCGATAGCCCCGCGACATTTCCGGGCTCGAATCATACCAACCATAGACGTTGGTGATCGTCCCGGAACCGAGCGCGACCAGGCCGGCGATCGTCCCGTAGTTCGTCAGGGTCAGCGCGGCGGCGGCGGTGACTCCGCCGAAAATCTGCCCGGCGGAGGAACGGGTACTATCATAGGCGATCAGCGCGGGGGGTATCGGCGAGGTCCGGAAGTAGTTGTAGGTGCCCCCCTGATTGATGATGCTGCCCGAGCCAAGTGACACGCCGCCGTAGATCGTGCCGCCATTGGTCAGGGTCAGCGCACCAGCCGACGTCACGCCGCTCTCGATAAAGCCGGCGGTGGCGCTGTTATTGCCCGACACGCCGTGGCTTGTGCCGTCATGCAGATTGGCGACGTTGCCATTCAGCATGCTCACCGATCCGGCGATGACGCCGCCGTTCGACAGCACGAGTCCGGTGCCGGCGACCACGTTGCCGTCCACTATGCCGGCACCCGCGTTGATCCCGGCGAGGATGGCGACGGTGGCGCTTTGTTCGACCGACACCGGACCGTTGATCGTGCCGGCATTGCTGACCGAGCCATTCGCGCCGTTCAGATAGACGCCACCGCCGATAGATCCAGTGCTGCTGGTAACGGCAACATTGGAATTGGCGCCGGCGGTGACGGCGCCGCCGATCATGCCGCCATTTGTCAGGCTGAGCTGGCCGGATGCGCTGACCCCGTTCTGGATGACGCCGGTGCTGAGCGTGCCGCCGCCTTGCAGGTTGGTGATGCTGCCGCTGGCGACGTTGACCGCGCCACCAATAGTGCCGCCGTTCTGCACGACCGCGCCGCTGCCGGCGACGAGGTCGCCGCCCAACAGCGCGGCCGCGCTGATCCCGACCGTGCCCTGCGCATTGACCAGCGTATCGTTGTTGCCGAAGACGACGCCGGGGATCGTCTTGCGGTTGTTGAACGTCGCGTTGTCGCCGACCGCCAGCGCGCCCGGACCGAGAATTGAATCGTTGAACCCGGGATCAATGGCAGCCGCGAACAACGTGCCGCCGTTCAGCAGGATCGTGCCGCCGCTGCCGATCAGGTCGGTGACGTGCAGCGCGACGCTCGGCACGAGCTCCAGCGCCCCACCGTTGACAACCAGCACGCCCTGCCAGGATTCCTGCCCCGTCAAGGTCAGCGTTGCGTTGCCCGCCTGGACGATCGTGCCGTTGCCCGCAATGGTCTGTGCTTCGCTGGCATTGTCGGTTTCGTCGAACACCAGCGTTGCGTTGTCGGTGATGCCGGTGCCGAGCGTGCCGATGGCGCCGCCGAGCACCAGTGTGCCCGCCTGCACCGTGACGCCGCCGCCGATCGGCAGCGACTCGTCCAAGGTCAGCGTGCCGGCGCCATCCACCGCCACGCTGCCGCCGCCGGACATCGCGCCGTTGAAGCTGGTGCTGCCGCTCGGGTCGAAGGCCACCTCGGCCTGATCGATGATGCTGCCGGTGAAGCCGGAGACATCGGCCGTCAGTGCCGCGACGCCGCTCCCGGCGACCAGGGTCCCGGCGCCGCTCAGCGCGCCCAGGTCCATGGTGCCGGCGGACGCGACGAGCAATACGCCGTTGTCGCTGATGTCGTTGGCGAACTGCGAGCCCGTGCCGTTCAGCAGCAGCGCCGACCCCGCATCGACGATCCACGATCCCGCACTCGAGCCGGACAGTGTCTGCGTGCCGGCGCCCTGCACGATGATTGTGCCGTCGCCGGTGATGTTACCGCTGAAATCGGTCGTGCCGATCGATGCCTCAGCGGTGCCGTTGCCGATGAAGCCCAAGGCAAGCGTGGCGCCGGCTTGCAGCGCGACGCCACCGCTGCCTTGCAGGTCGCCGATCAGGTTGCCGGTGTAGCTCAAGCCGTAGAGTTCGGTGGTCCCGGTCGCCAGGCCGATGGTGCCGGCGGCGACATCGAATTCGCCGAGCAGCGCGAAGGGGGTGGTCCAGGTCAGGGTCGCCGCGCCGGTCTTTTCAACGACGTCGGCGAAGCCGTCCCCGATGTCTGGGGCGCCGCTGAGCACCGCGGAGACGTTGCCGTTGGTTTGCTCAGCCAGGATCAGCGTACCGCCGACGGACAGCGCGCCGCTGTTGGACAGGTCGCCGGTCTCTTCCAGCGTGGCGCCGGCCTCGATGATGATCGTGGAAGGGCTGGCCACGTCCATCAAAACCACGCCGGCGCCCGCCACAGTAACCGTGCCGGCGCCGCTGCCGCCGCCGGTGATGACGTTGTCGATGGTGAGGGTGTACCGCGCCGCCGGTGCCAGCGTGACGCCGGACTGGGACGTAGCGGAGGTCTGGAAAAATATGCCGCTGCCGAGCGCCTTGCCGCTCTGGGCCGAGTGCCCGGAGTCGTAGTTCATGCCACCCGGACCGCCCGCGACGTAGTTGCCCGACAGCGAGCCGTAGGCGAAGTTCAGCGATCCGCCGGCCTGGACGAAGATCGCGCCGCCGGCGCCCAGGCCGCCGCCACCCGCGCCCGCGCCCGATCCTGAACCGGCGCCGTAGCCGCCCCGGCCGCTGTAGCCGCCGCCACCGCCTCCGAACCCGCCGGCGCCTCCGCCGAAGCCACCGCCGCCGCCACCGCCGAACCCGCCGGCGCCGCCGCTGCCGTTACCGGTGACACCCGAGAAGCCGCCGACTCCGCCACCGCCGCCGCCGCCGAACCCGCCGTTGCCGCCGGCCAAAGGTGTCGAAGGCGAGTAATCCTGTCCGCTTGTGGCATAGAATGCGCCACCACCACCGCCGGCCGCGCTCCACCCCGCGCCGCCGCCACCCCCTTTCGCCGCGCCGGTTCCTCCGGGATAGCTGTTGAACCAGACGAGTGAGATGTACGAGAGCCAGCTCGGCAGGACCGACTGCACGCCACCGCCGTTGCCACTATTGCCGGTGGCCAGGCCGTCGATGCCAGCGCCAGGTCCGCCACCCAGGCCGACAGGCTTGCTCAGCAGTTCCCCGATCGCCCGGACAACGAACTGAGTGAAGGTGAACGCGGCCAAAAAGCTGCCCGCGAAAACGAAGTCCGATATTTCTTCGGCAAAATATGCTCTGGCAAGGTCGAACACGCTTTTGGCGAATGACGCATCCGTCAGGTCCTGCTTCCATCCGCCGCTGCCAAGCGGGTTCTTCGCGTAACCGCCGTCGCGGAGCCCGCTCTGACCATAGGCGCCACTCCCCAGTCCGCCGCCACCGCCGGCGCTGTCCGAATAACCGCCGTTGCCGCCCCACCCACCCATTCCGCCGCCGCCGCCGGCGCCAATCATGTTGTTGGCCGTCGTACTGAGGCTGCGGTTGTTGGAACCTCCCGCGCCCCCGACGGCGAGGTCTTTGTAGAACCCAACGTTCGACAGCGTGACGGAAGCTTCGGCGCCGACGAACAGACCGCCACCCAATCCGGCCCCGCCGCCGCCGCCGAGGACGCCATAGCCGCCGGTGCCTCCGAACGCGGCCGCGTCGGAAATCTGCAAGTGGTTGACCGCCACCGACCCGCCGAGAACCATCAATCCGCGATCGAGATAACCGCCGTTGATGGTGAAGCCGTCGCCGTTTATCACGGCATTGCCGTCGATCACGGGGATATCCGCGGTGAGCGTGATGTCGCTCAGGAAGTCGACCGTTGCGACGGTGCCCGCGTTGATCCCGGCGATGGCGTTGTCGAGATCGGTTTCATCGCCGACGTAGTACACGGTCATGATGAGAACTCTCCGCGCGAGGCCGGGCGGTTGGCTTGCGCGCGGCCGACCGCGATGCGCGAAGCCGCGCCGCGGCCGATGCGATCAGCCGCGTGCGGGGTCATTGCGATCGTCGTAGGCGATGATCGGGACATCGCGCGCCTGCAATTCCGGCGCGCGCCAGAATGCGTCGTTGGCAAAGCGTTCGAACAAGCCGGGCGGCAGGACGGTCTGCCGCTCCACCCACTCCACCCGGCGGCGCACGGTGTGCAGCCCAGGCGCACCGAGCGGCAGGTCGAAATGGTCCGCCGCATACTCGACGTTGTTGAAATCATGCTCGAACGGCACTTGCCCGAGCATCTGATAGAGCAGCGCCATGGTCTGCCGCGGCGCGCGCGTGAGGGCCTGGTATTCGACCAGGATCAGCCGCGACGCATGCTCGCCGAAGAACGCCTCGCGCAGCGCATCCAGCGCGAACCCGACCAAACCGTCGCTGGATGCCAGGCGGGCGACACGGGTGAATACCGTGCCGGTCGCCTCGAAACCGAACATGCCGGAGAGTTCGAAGGCGTTGCGGCGGACCAGGCGCTCGACCGAATCGAGGATCCAGCCGATGTCCCGCACGCAGCAGATGAAGCGTGCGTCGGGGAACAACTGGGTCAGCGCCGGCAGCTTGGTGCACCACGCGCGGTTGGTGTCGAACACGGTCTGTTGCTGGTGGATGCCGTCGTAGTAGTTAGAGAACAGCCCCTTCAGGACGGCGCGGCGCTGGGTGTCGCCGATGAAGACGGCGGCTTCGTTGCGCCGGCTCATGGCAGTTTCCAGCGCCATGTACATGACCCCCAACGGACTGGTCATGCCGGCGTGGAAGCGGGGGTTCTGCCGCAGGATGCCCGCCAGCAGGGTGCTGCCCGAACGAGGCAGGCCGGCGATGAAGTGGATGCCGTGGTTCATTCGTCAGTCTCATCGGTCATGGCGCGGGTCATGCGATCCGCCTGCGCGGGCGTCCGGTTACAATACGTTACCGGAATAAGATACCCTTGGCATGGGCAGGCCGTTGACATGCTTCTCCCTCCTGCCATTCAGAAGACCCGAACCGGACCCGGTTACCGCGCGCCAGCGCGGCGCCCATTGAGTGACGCACCAAACCTGATAAAGGCCAAGGGCGGAACGAACCGGGATCCACGCCGGCTGCCCTGCCCGGTGACGGGTTCACGCGAGATATGACATTGTGCGTTTCTCATATTCGCGCATTCTGTGCAACATGAAAACGCGGCCGCATAGCTCGCTGAACGAGCGGCGAGGCACGCGCGCCCTGGATCAGTCGCCGCACGCGGTGGAGATCAACAACACCGCGTTCCGCCGCTGCCGGCGGTCGGTCTGCCGGATCGTTATCGGCGGATGTTCGAGGCGATCCTGTTCGGGTGCTGCAAAAAATAGAATGGGCGGAGGGGACGGCCGTTTCCGCCGCGACTCATCGTGTCATGGTCGGCACAGGCCGTAACCGATGTCATTGTGCGTTGACCGCCGGCCGGCGTGGCGGATGCGCCCTGAGTGCAACGCTCGGCGCTGCCCCACCGTCATGCCGACGAAGGTCGGCATCCACGTCTGGCTCCGCCGCCCGCGGCAAAGAGTCCCGGATACCGGCCTTCGTCGGCATGACGGTGGGGCGCGGCTGAAGCGTCAGCCATTGCGCCGCCTGGTTTCAGGATTGACGAGCTTGCGCATGTCGGGACACCGTCAAGCAGCAAACGCAAGGCGCTCGTTGACTGAAGTGGCGGGCCACGACCGATGATGATGAGCACTACGTCTACGCTATAGCCCTATGATGGGCCTGTCCGCGAGAGTCATGACGCCCAGAACGATCGAACGATCAAATATCAATCGCCTCGGACTCGAGCCTCGCCCCACGGGCCCGATGTGCCGATTGAATGGAAAAGTCACCCAAGAAAAGTCACCCAAAAATTGTCGGCTCTCTGTATCGAGGCGAAAAGTGGCGAAGCAGATCATCAATGTTGACCTCCTGCTCTGGGAAAACGGCAGGCCGCCACTCAAGCTCGTATGCCCAGGTGAGATTACTGCCGGCCAACGGCGCGTGCAGGGTTGTCCCAAATCTGCCTTGCTTACTGCGAGGCTCAGGTAGCGCCGCATCCCAATTCGGGCAGAGTTCGCCAATCGAGCGTCCTTCGAGACCGTACTTCGTCGCATTCTCAACTCCGTAGAAAAGCGGTTCGCCTTTGTACGCAGAGAGCATAAGATCCAGCCACTCGCTCTTCGCTCGCCGAATCCGCAATCCGTAGGGCGGGTAGGGAAGAGAGGACCTCAGAAGATCGCGCTCCCACCGCTCCAGCACTTCGTAGATCGGTCGCGTTATTTCGCTGGGTAGGAGCTTCTTGGCCGACGCAAGCGAGAAAGTTTCCTTATCCCCTGTTTGCCACTCATGCTCCCACGATCGGAACACAATGCGCCCGACTTCGACCTCGGGAGTTGGGAAGCCGTTACCCATGCCCCATTTCCTTGTGATTGCCGATCGCGACTGCACGCCACGCCGTCGTGCCTGGATCGGGTGGCCGCAAATGAGCTCGATGTCCAGCGCGTAACCGCAATGACCATGTCGGAGGCTTCCAATCTTTCAGCTTCTCAAAGCGGGGCGGCGACGGCAGCCGAATTTTGATCTCTTCCTTCTTCCGGCCCCAATCGCTTCGCACTTCGGCGTCTTGCCGCCGAAACTGTCTTTCGAAATCGGCTGTTTCCACGATCTCGCTGATGCATTGAATGAGGCGAAGCGAGCCCGCCGCCATGCCGATTTCGTCCAGATCGTTGATCACGTAAACGAGACACTCGGAACTCGCGCTTTCATCGTCGAGCGGCAGCAGTCGCAACCAGTCGGTCTTTGGATTTCCGAAGTCCAACCGGTGTTCGATCGCCCATAGCGAGAAATAGCTGCGGAGGGTTTCTGCCGTCGCTTCTGCGAACGATGCGTCACTGGTAGCGCGAAGGCCTTCTTTATACCCTGGTGGCTGCCTTTCTACGAAACCCTCGATCGTCCTCATGACTTGGCGGGACTCTTTGCGCGCGAGTTGCCTCAGCATGTGCGCGTTAGCCGCCGCCTCCTCGATCTCAAGATAGGCTTCGGATGGGGTTAGTCCCGCAAGTGGAAGTTGGCCCCTGAACCGCCCCATAAATTCTCTGCGGATCGGAGCCCTCAGCACCAGTTCGAACCAGGCGCAGGCATAATCAACCGCGAAATGCATCTGTTCGTGGAGCAGCAATGCTGACCAGGCGAGATGTAGCCGACGATCCCGCCCGATGCGCAGTTTGCTGAGGTAAAGCTCATCCATGAGTGCGAGGCTGGATAGAGGAATGTAGACGCCCCAGGTACGCTGGTCGTCATGGAATGAGACGTACCAAGCAAGTGCTTCAATCCCAGTCCGCGAAATGCCCGATTGACCGGCGGACCCATCTCCCTCGACGGCGCGACGCGCGCGCTGCTTCTCCTCCTCCCATAGGCCCGGATCGGTAACGTCCCACTGGCCGGAGTCGAATATGGGGTCGCCGCTTACACGTTCGGGCGCGGGGGATTCTCTCGGTCCGCGACGTCGTGGCCGTCGTGAAGGCTCGACGGTCTCCTCGCCCAATGCATTACGAATCAATCCTAATTCCGAAATCAAATCGTCGACCGGACTCATTCTGACCAAGTGTCCAGAATTGCCTTCAATTCCTTGATCTTTTCTTCCAACAATGCAATCTGTTTCGAGGTCGTATCCGTCCATGAGTGACCGTCGGACGAGTCACCAATTTTGCGACGACCTGCCTTATAGTCGGCAAGAAGCGTGCGATATGTCTCCAACTCTCGCTTGCAGTACATAAGTGCGGGATGGTCGTCGCTCATAGTCATTCCTATGTTCGTAGGTCAGCTCATCAGCGTGACGTGCGCGTCAATTATGGTCCTTTCCCGGAGGAGCGCAAGGCCAGCTCTACCGGCCAAGTGCTTCCAGCTATCCGGCGAAGACGAGAACTGCCACACCTCGTCATCCGGCTTCGGCGGGAGCCGGAATTTGAGGCCATTTTGAAGCGGATCTACCGAGATTGCGCCTTCGGCGTGTCGGTGCGGCGTCGACAATGAACCGGCTCTGCCTCGGAGTCTGGTCAACGCAAATGGCATCCCGATGCCGAGCACCGCAACTGCCACAGCGAGTTCCTCACCCTCGGAACCTGTGGCGAAGCCGGTCACCACGTAACCCAGCTGCTCAAGCCGGCTGTCGAAATGCTCGTGATCGGTCCAAGGCAGCTTGGACGAAATTTCCCGATAATCTTCGAAGGGCAACGAGCTCGAATATCGACTCTGTATCTCCGAAACCCAGCGATCCAATGCCGCGGACGGCTCATCAGGATGAGGGTTGCGAAGACCGAAATGGGCCTTTGAGGCGCCCTCAGTCCTCGCCGCGGAGACGACCAGCGCCGGCCAAAGGACAATGATGCCAAGCCCGATCGCGCAGGAAAAGGCGATCAGTTTCCACCGTGCCTGATCGTGTGCCTGCCACTCCAGATTTTGCAGTTCATTTCGCCGTAGTCTTGCGGCCGGCCCTATGAAGACGAACGTGAGACCTACGGCAAAATAGCCTGCGAGCGCGATTATCCATGAAACCATCTTCGATTCGCCGACCTTCCCGCTTCTGGCTTAATTACCCCCGATGAACGAACGGCCAGGGTGCGATCGGATCGCTTTGGCCCTGCAGTCGTGCAGCCGTTCGGCCGCTCACACTCTTCCACTGCGACACCACCGCGCAGCGTTCGTGCTTCTCGATCAGCAGCGGATTTGCGCGCACGATGTCGATCATTCAGCCCAAAAGTGTTCTTCGCCTTGTCCGCGGACATGGTTTTGAAGGTCCGACACGTGGCGATCCCAGCGTCCATTTAGGGCAGAATAATCCCCTTCGCCAAACTGTTTCGGTGGTGGCCGGGAGGGGAGTGGCGGGTGGATTTCGGGGGCGGTAAGGACGGTTCAGCGACGGCAAGATAAAAGCGTTGCCGTCGTTGGTTTTCTTTGCTCGTCTGATCAACGACTTATAGCGTTCTCGCCGGAAGGGCCGCTGGCGCTTTGTGGGAGTTTTCCGACGATATCAATGCCATTCGTGCCATCAATCGCTGCTGTCGGGCGGTTCGGTCTCGGCGGAAGTTGGACGGCAAGGGAAAAGGCACGCCATCCGGCGCGCGCAGTGGATTGGAATGATTGAGCTTTTTGGTCATCCGTCGGAAGACCCTCGCCATACGTTTCGGCGGAAATCTCAATCAAATCAACGTCGAAACCGCCATCCGTTCATACCGTGAGACGGCCGGGAAGAGGAAGGATGCTGCGGGATAGAGATCGGCCGTTCATCGCGGAGACGCATGGGGCGATCCTGTCGGGATGTCTCGACCGCGTGCCAGCCTGGGCATCTTGCCCGACGACCTTTACATTCCGATTGAGCCTTGGCCTCGTATCGGTCGGCCGGCGAAGCACGACCTGTCGGCGTGGACCGTCACGTACGATTGGCCTGACCCTGTGCCGATCACCGATGCCGAGCTCGACGTGTTCGAGGCGTGGTTCGGCGATCTCTTCGATGAGTTGTTCGGGCCGAGCCGATGATCTGAGAGGACAATCGCGATGACCGTGCGGTTGCGCGCCGCCTTGTATCTGCGCGTCTCGACGGCGCGACAGGCCGAGCATGATGTCTCGATTCCCGATCAGAAGCGCCAAGGCGAAGCATACTGCGCCGCGCGCGGGTACCAGCTCGTCGAGACCTATGTGGAGCCCGGCGCATCCGCCACCAACGACAGACGCCCCGAATTCCAGCGCATGATCGAGGCGGGTACGAGCAAGCCCGCCCCGTTCGATATCGTCATCGTTCACAGCTTCTCGCGCTTCTTCCGCGATCACTTTGAGCTCGAGTTCTACGTCCGCAAGCTCGCCAAGAACGGCGTTCGGCTTGTCTCCATCACCCAGGAGATGGGCGACGATCCGATGCATGTCATGATGCGGCAGATCATGGCGCTGTTCGACGAATACCAATCGAAGGAGAACGCCAAGCACGTCTTGCGGGCTCTGAAGGAGAATGCGCGGCAAGGCTTCTGGAACGGCTCACTGCCGCCGATCGGCTACCGCGTCGTCGCGGCCGAGCAGCGCGGCGCGAAGGTCAAGAAGAAGCTGGAAATCGATCCGCTGCACGCAGACACGGTGCGGCTGATCTACAGGCTCGCCCTTGGAGGTGACGGCACGAGCGGGACGTTGGGCGTCAAGAACATCGCCGCCTTTCTCAACCAACATCGCATCTTCACCCGCGACGGCGGGCGCTGGGGCATCGGCCAGGTTCACCGCATCCTGACGCGGACGACCTATGTCGGCCGCCATGAGTTCAACAAACGCGCCAAGAACAAGATGCTGAAGCCGGTCAGCGAGATCGTCATGGTCGAGGTGCCGCCGCTGATCGATCAGGCAACGTTCGATGCCGTGCAGGCGCATCTGCGCGCCCGCAATCCGAAGGTCACGCCGGCGCGTGTCGTGAGCGGCCCGACCCTCCTTACCGGCATTTGCTTCTGCGCCGACTGCGGCGGTGCGATGACGCTCAGGACCGGGAAGGGAGGGCGGTATCGCTACTACACATGCTCGATCAAAGCCCGACAGGGCGAGACCGGCTGCAAGGGCCGGTCGATCCCGATGGAGAAGCTGGACAGCCTTGTAGCGGAGCACCTTGCCAACAGATTGCTCCAGCCGGAGCGGCTCGAGGAAATCCTGGCAACCGTCCTTGACCGCCGGCAGGAACGCGCCGAGCGCCGACGCGAGCACATCGCCGAGCTGAACAAGCGTGCCGCCGAAGCCGGCTTGCGCCTGAAGCGGCTCTATGACGCCATCGAGGCGGGCGTCGCCGATCTTGACGACCTCGCGCTTAAAGAGCGCATCACAAGCCTGAAGGCGATACGTGACCAGGCCCAAGCCGACGCCGCGCGTGCCGACGCCATGCTGGAGGCGTCAGGACAGCAGGCGATCACGCCGCAAATGGTCCAGAGGTTCGCCAGGACGGCACGCGAGCGGATCAAGATCGACGGCGGAGGCTATCGCCGCGACCATCTCCGCGCGCTCGCCCAGCGCGTCGAGGTCGCGGATCGCGAGGTCCGCATCATCGGCTCGAAAAGCACCCTGCTTCAGACGCTGACCGCCGCGGCCGGCGTAAAGCCGGCTACGCCAGGCGTTCGCAGTTCTGTTCTGAAATGGCGGATGGGGTGGGATTCGAACCCACGAGGAGTCGCCCCCTGGCGGTTTTCAAGACCGCTGCCTTAAACCGCTCGGCCACCCATCCTGCTCTACCACTGCGCGCGCTTACCACACGGACCCGGCACGCCAAAAGACCGCCGCGCCGGCACGCTGTCGTGGACCGCGTCCTTCCGGACCACGAGTGGCGCGGACCCCCGCCGCTTATGGCGGGCCGTCAAGGAACGCGGGAACCCGGGCCAGCGCGTCGGCCCACGCAACCGGGTTGGTGCCTGTATGTGCGATACCCGTGCCGCTCGGCGGCGTGGCGAGGCCGGTCAGCGCACGCACCGGCCGGTCCGGCGCATCGAAATCATGCCAGGCGCCGGCATACACATGCAGCTCGATCTGCCGCGGGAACCGGGCCGCCAGATCACGGCACGGCGCCGCCGGCGTCCAGTCGTCGTTCGCGCCGACCAGGATCATCAGCGGTTCGGACGGCCGCCAGCTCGCCTGCCGCGATTCGGTCTTGCAGCCCGGATAGAACGCGACGAAGCGGCGGAACAAACCCGGCGGCAGGTCGGGCCGCTGCGCCGCCGCGAACAACACGGTGCCGCCGCCATTGGACCAGCCGATCAGGTCCACGCCGCCCGGCGGCGTGCCAGGCTGCCGGGTCAGCCATTCGGCCGCGGCGATCGCGTCGTGCCGCCGCGCCCCGCTGGGATTCACGGTCCGGTCGGCGTTGCGGCACTGCGAGCCGAGGCCGCGCGAGCCCAAACTGTCCGGCAGCAGCACGATATGGCCGGCATGCGCCAGCACCACCGCCCAGCTTCCGTCGCGTGTCGGGAACGGCCCGCCGCAGCCATGCAGGGCGACCACAGCAGGACCGTGCGGCGGGCCGTCGGGCAGCACCAGCGCGGCGTCCAGGGTCACGCCGCCGGTCGTCGGGATGGCTACGCGCTGCGCGTGCACGCCGGCATGCGTCAGAAACGCCAGCAGCGCGAGGAACGACTTCAACCCGGCAGCAGGCCGGAGGCGATCATGCGATTGCGTGCCTCCTGCATCGCGTCGGCGACGGCCAGCGCCGCCGCCAGTGCGCGCCGGCCGGCGGCGGCATCCACCACCACCGGCGCTCCGTCCAGCACCGAGGCCACGAACGCCGCGTGCTCTGCCGCCAGCGAGTCGTGGTCCTGCCAGGAGATTTCCTCGATGCCGAAGCCATCGACGCCCGGCACCGGCCGGCCGCGGCCGCGTGCCACGACGCTGAGCTGGCGGTTGGCGAAATCCACCGCGACGTAGCCGTCAGGGGCGAAGATGCGCATGCGCCGCTCGGTCCGCGCCGCGACGCGGCTGGCGGTGATCGTCGCCACCGCGCCGCTGTCGAAGCGGATGCGGGCGTTGGCGATGTCCTCGTGCGCGCTGGCCACGGCGGCGCCGACCGCATCGACATGGGCGATCGGGCTATCCACCAGCGACAGGATCAGGTCGAGGTCGTGGATCATCAGGTCGAGGATTACCGATACGTCGGTGCCGCGCGGCTTGAACGGCGCGATACGGGTGGCCTCGATATAGAGCGGCGCGCCGATGCGGCCGGTCAGCGCGCCATGCGCGGCAGAGAAGCGTTCCAGGTGGCCGACCTGGAGAACAAGGTCGTGCGCAGCGGCCAGCGCGGCGAGGTCGTCCGCCTGGGCGAGCGTGGCCGCGATCGGCTTTTCCACCAGCACATGCTTGCCGGCGTTCAACGCGGCGGCGGCGAGGGCGTGGTGCGCCTCGGCGGGTGCGGCGACGATCAGGGCGTCGCAGGCGGCCAGCAGGGTCGGCAGGTCCATGTCCGGCGCGCCGGCTTCCCAACCCACGGTGCGCGCGCGTTCGGTGTCCGTGTCGTGGATGCCGACCAGTTTGGCGCGAGGCTCCGCGGCGGCTTTCAGTGCGTGGTAGCGGCCGAAATGGCCGGCGCCGGCAATGCCGATGCGAAGCGGGGCTGTGAGCATGGGCGGCTATATCAGGCGAGGTGCGGCGGCGCGCAAGCACGCACGGCGTCCCCGCCCCCGCAAGGGTGGGGGGACTATCTTGCCATTCGCGGCTATGGTGCCGGCCGCCCCTACGGACGGCAAGAACGCACCGATGTCCGACCACAAGCAGCACGACCATGACGAGCCGCGCGATACGCGTACCGCGGCACTGATCGGGTTGATCGTCATTCTCGTCCTGGCGATCGGCTCCATCATGCTGGTACGGGCGCTGCGCACCGAGTCCCAGCGCGAGGACTGCCTGATGGCGGGGCGGCGGAATTGTGCGCCGATCGATGTGCCGGCCCGGCAATAGCCGGCATCCCTCGCCGGGATTGCTGTTTGCCAGATTAACCGCCCCCGCCGGCGTTTTCCGTATAGATTGTCTATCACAGATGAGGCATACTTAAGCCTTCAAGAACCGCCGCGTCGATTGCGCGTCGAGGCGTGGCCTCGGCGACGCGAGGAAGTGCCGGCCAGACCAGGGGGATGCTTCCGATGGCGAAACGCTTGCTCGCCGGGGTTGGGCTTGTGCTGTGCGTGGCCGCCGTGGCGCTGTGGCGGCTGGATTTCGACGTCGCGCCGACCGCTAAAGCGCAGCCCGCACCGCCGGAAGTCCCGGTCACGCCCGGCGTCGTGGTTGCACGCGACGTGCCGCAGTACTTGCAGGGCATCGGCACCGTCCAGGCCTTCAACACCGTGACGATCAAAAGCCAGGTCGATGGCGCCATCGTCAAGGTCGCCTTCGTCGAAGGCCAGGAAATCCGCAAGGGCGACCTGCTGTACCAGATCGACCCGCGGCCGTATGAGGCGTCGCTCGCCCTGGCGATGGCCAACAAGGAAAAGGACCAGGCGCAGCTTGAGACCGCGCAGACCGACCTGGTGCGCTACGGCCGGCTGGTCGGCCCCGGCTTCCAGACCCGGCAAAGCTTCGACGAACAGAAGGGCATGGTCGCGCAGCTTACGGCCTCGATCAAAGGCGACGAGGCGCAGATCGACACTGCCCGCGTCAACCTCGGCTATACCGACATCCGCTCGCCGATCGACGGCCGGCTGGGTGCGCGACTGGTGGATATCGGCAACCTGGTGCGCGCGACCGACGGCACGCCGCTGGTGACGATCACCCAGATCAAGCCGATCTTCGTCAGCTTCACCCTGCCGCAGAGCGACCTGGACCAGATCCGCCAGCAACAGGCGAAGGGCCCGCTGGAAGTCGTTGCGCTGGCCAGCAACGGCGAGACGAAACTCGGCGAAGGCCGCCTCACCCTGATCGACAACGCGATCGACCAGGCCACCGGCACCATCCACCTGAAGGCGACGTTCGCCAATCTGAACGAACGGCTGTGGCCCGGGGAGTTCGTGAATCTTCGCCTGGTGCTGCGCGTGCGCAAGGACGTGGCCACGGTGCCGTCGCAGACAGTGCAGGAAGGGCCTGATGGCGACTTCGCGTATGTCATCAGCAAGGACGACACGGTGCAGCGGCGCAACATCGATGTGATCGCAACGCAGGATGGGCTGGCGGTGATCGGCAAGGGCCTGACGCCCGGGGAACGTGTGGTGGTTGAAGGACAATACCGGCTGACCGATGGCGTCCGCGTGCGCCTGCGTCCGGCCACGGCGGGATGAGGACGCGTACCAGCCATGAGCATTTCTGAACCCTTTATCCGCCGGCCGATCGCCACCTCGCTGCTGATGCTGGGCATCCTGGTGTTCGGCATCCTCGCCTACACGCTGCTGCCGGTCGCGGCGCTGCCGAACGTCGATTTCCCGACCATCACGGTCAGCGCCAGTTATCCGGGCGCCAGCCCCGCCACCATGGCCTCGGCCATCGCCACGCCGCTGGAGCAGCAATTCACGGCGATTCCGGCGTTGGCGCAGATGACGTCGCTGAGCGGCACCGGCACCACGACCATCACCATGCAGTTCGACCTCAGCCGCAACATCGATGGTGCGGCGCAGGACGTGCAAACCGCGATCAACGCCGCGAGCGCATTGCTGCCGAAGGACCTGCCGAGCCCGCCCACGTACAAGAAGGTCAATCCGGCGGATTTCCCGGTGATGATCTACGCGGTGCATTCCGATGCGATCCCGCCCTACCGGCTGGATGATTATGCCTACACCTATCTGGCGCAGCAGCTTTCGACGATACCGGGCGTGTCGCAGGTGTTCGTGTTCGGACAGAAGCAATACGCCGCGCGGGTTGAAGTGAATCCGGGCGCACTCGCCTCGCGCGGCCTGGGCCTGGAGGACGTACGCAACGCGCTGGTCAATGCCACCGTCAACGATCCGAAAGGCTCGATCGAGGGCGCACACAAGGTCACTGCGCTGGACACCAACGACCAGCTTTTCAATGCCGCAGAGTACGGCAACGTGATCGTCGCCTATCGCAACGGCGCGCCGATCCGGGTGAAGGATATCGCCAAGGCGGTCAACTCGGTACAGAACATGTACGTTGGCGCCTGGTTCAATGACCAGCCGGCCGAGGGCGTTGGCATCCAGCGCGCCGACGGCGCCAACACCATCGCGCTGGTGAACCGCATCAAGGCCGTGATGCCGCGGCTGGAGGCGTCGCTGCCGCCTTCGGTGCATGTGTCGCTGATGGCGGATCGGTCGTTGATCACCCAGGCGGCGATCCACGACGTGCAGATTACCATGGTCATCACCATCATGCTGGTGGTGATGGTGATCTTCGTCTTCCTGCGCACGCTGTGGGCAACGATCATCCCCAGTCTGGCGGTGCCGCTGTCGCTGCTCGCCACGGTCGCCATCCTGTATGCCTTCAGCTACAGCCTGGACAACATCTCGCTGATGGCACTGACCATCTCGGTCGGCTTTGTGGTGGACGATGCGATCGTGATGATCGAGAACATCGTGCGCTATATCGAGCAAGGCGAACAACCGTATCAGGCGGCGCTGAAGGGTGCGGGACAGATCGGCTTCACCATCATCTCCATAACTTTTTCGCTGATCGCCGTCTTCATCCCATTATTCTTCATGGGCGGCATCATCGGCCGGCTGTTCCGCGAATTCGCCGTCGCGGTGGCCGTGGCGGTGGTCGCGTCGGCGTTCATATCGCTGACCCTGACGCCGGTGCTGTGCTCCCTGTTCCTGAAGAAGCACGAGGCGAACGCCGGCGGTCCGTTCAACCGCATGGCAGAGGGTTTCTTCAACTGGATGCTGCGCGCATATGAGCACGGCCTGCGCTGGGTGCTGCGGCATCAGCCGTTGATGCTCATGGCGACCCTGGGGCTGATCGTCGTCACCGGCTATTTGTATGTGATCATTCCGAAGGGCTTTTTCCCGCAACAGGACACCGGCTTCATCTTCGGCGAGGTGGATACGCGGCAGGATGCGTCGTTTGCCGCCACCAACAAGCTGCGCGCGGAGATCATCGACATCGTGCGCAAGGATCCCGCGGTGGACCATGTGTTCTCGATGGGCGGCGCCTATTCCTACAACCCGACCGAGAACGCGGCCCGCGTGTTCTTCCAGTTGAAGGCCTTCGACGAACGCGACGTCACCGCCAATCAGGTGATCGACCGGCTGCGTCCGCAGGTTGCCCGTGTGGCGGGCGCGAAGTTCTTCATGCAGGCCGGGCAGGACATCAGCCTGGGCGGGCGGCTGAGCCGTACCCAGTACCAATACACGCTGACCGACACCAATCAGGACGAGCTCAACCATTGGGCGCCGATCCTGGAGCATGGCATGCAAAAATTGCCGGAGCTGCAGGACGTAGCGTCGGACCAGCAGATCGCAGCGCCGCATATCGCGATCGCCGTCGATCGCGATGCCGCCTCGCGCATGGGCGTGTCGGCCACGCTGATCGACAACACGCTGTATGATGCTTTCGGCCAGCGGCAGGTCGCGACGATCTACACCGCGACGAATCAGTACAAGGTGATTCTGGAGGTCGCGCCGCAGTTCCGCGACGATCCAACTGCGCTGTCGAGGATCTACGTGTCGGGACCGACAGGTGCGCAGATTCCGTTGAGCGCCTTCGTGCATTACACCGACACCCTGCAACCCTTGTCGGTGAGTCACCAGGGACAGTTCCCGGCGATCACGCTGTCGTTCAACCTGGCGCCCGGGAAATCGCTGGGCCAGGCGGTCGATGCCGTGAACAAGCTGGCCGATCGGCTGAATATTCCGGCGACTCTTTCCGGCTCGTTCCAGGGTACGGCACAGGCGTTCCAGGCTTCGCTGGCGTCGATGCCGCTGCTGGTCGCTGCCGCGATCCTGGTGGTGTACATCGTACTGGGCATCCTGTACGAAAGTTATATCCATCCGATCACCATCCTGTCGGCGCTGCCGTCCGCCGGCGTCGGAACGCTGCTGATGCTGATGGTGCTGCACTACGACCTGACGGTGATCGCGATCATCGGCATGATTCTGCTGATCGGCATCGTGAAGAAGAACGCGATCATGATGATCGACTTCGCGTTGCAGGCGGAACGTATCGAGGGCAAGAGTCCGCAGGACGCGATCTACGAAGCGTGCCTGCTGCGCTTCCGCCCGATCATGATGACGACGTTTTCCGCGTTGTTCGGTGCGATGCCGATCGCGCTGGGACACGGCGCGGGGTCCGAACTTCGGCGGCCGCTGGGTATTGCGATCATCGGCGGCCTGCTGGTGTCGCAATGGCTGACGCTCTACACCACGCCGGTGATCTATCTGTACCTGGAGCGGTTCAGCCGCTGGCTGGGACGCGCGCATCATCCGTCGCGCATCGCGGAAATCCTGACCGAGCCGGGCATGCTGCTGGAGCCCGTGCCGGTACCGCTGGTGCAGGATCAGCAAGGCGCGGGGGAATGAACGACGCCGCGCGCCTGGCGTCGGAAGATCCCGCATCCGGCCGCACCTTCGGCTTTCTGGTGCAGGATGTGGCGCGGCTGCTGAAACGCCACTTCGAGCGCCGTGCGCGACAGAGCGGCC
Source organism: Acetobacteraceae bacterium (assembly GCA_036489395.1). GTDB lineage: Bacteria > Pseudomonadota > Alphaproteobacteria > Acetobacterales > Acetobacteraceae > JASHVB01. The sequence continues at coordinate 62,772 of DASXFW010000282.1, forward strand.
TGCCGATCACCCGCCGCCAGGCGACGGTGATGATCTACATTTCCCGCCACGAAGGCGTCAGTCAGGCGGAAGTCGCCGCCTGGCTGAACATCGAGCCGATCGCGCTGGTGCGGATGCTGGACAAGCTGTGCGAGGAAGGCCTGGTGGCGCGTCGCGCGCATCCGACGGATCGCCGCGTGCGCACCCTGTGGCTGACCGAGGCGGCGCAGCCGGTGCTGGAAGTGATCTTCCAGATCAATCAGGCGATCCGCGCCGAATCGTTCGTCGGCATGCCGCCATCGTCACGCGACGTGCTGATCGAGGCGCTGGCGCAGATCAAGGACAATCTCGCGTCAGTCGTCGTGGTGGACGAAGCCACGACGGCAGAACTGGTGGCCGGAGCGGACGCGGGGTAGCGCGGCGGTTAGGCACTGTTGACGAATAATCGCTGCAGTTGACGCACGGTCGCATAATGTCGTCATGCCGACCACCGGGCACTTGACCCGGTGGTCGGCATGACGGGGCAAAGGCCGGTGCCTCACTCAACCGATTCGATTATTCGTCAAC
>DASXFW010000288.1:0-3852 GCA_036489395.1 Acetobacteraceae bacterium
GTCCGCTCCAGGCGCGGCGGCTGTATTGACCCCTCCCCCTGTCCCCCTCCCTCAAGGGGAGGGGGGACGCCTCGGACTACAATCACAGCCGTTTCATCCAGAGCGGGTCGGCCGCCGCCAGGCTGGTGGGCAACTCGCAATGACACATCCGGGGGGCGTCGCCCTTACCTTACCCGCCGCAACAGCAGACGCACCGCGCCGGGATTGGCGGCGTGCGGATGCGCCGCCGCCAGCACCAGCGAGCGGATTTCCGGCAGGTTCAGCCACAGCGCGAACTCGCGGCGGATCACGCCGCCCTCGCCGCGGCTGCCGCGGCCGGTCACCACCTCGACGCACCGCACTTGCTCTGCGTGGGCCGCGTGCAGGAACCGGGTCAGCGCGTGGTACGCCTGCTGCGCGGTGTGGCCGTGCAGGTCCAGTGTGCGCACGGATGGCAACCGACCGGAGCGGAATCGCTCCCACGTCGCGCGATCCACGCCGCCTGGCGGATCACCGACCGTCAGCGGCGCGGGCGGCGGCGCCTTTGTCGCCACCCGGCGGACCGGCACCGTGGCTGGCACCGGCGGCACGTCACTTGGCTCCCGCGCCACCGCCGGCACTTCGCCGCGCTCGCGCAGCGGCCGGATCGCCGAGGCGTACTCGGCCCATTGCGCGCGGTCGGCGTCGGTGAGATTGCGCGGCCGGCGACTCATCGCACCGGGCGGAGCAACAATGCCGCGCTGCCCAGCGCCAGCACGCCGAGCACGCCGTAGGGCAGGCCAAACCCGCCCGACGCGGTCACCGACAAACCAAACAGCGGCGGGATCAGCATGACAGCGCAGAACATGATGGCGGTGCCCAGGCCGGTCGCCTCGGTGCGGCGCGCGCCGCCGAGATGCGCGTAGTCGGCATAGGCGACGCCGGTATAGCCGCCGGCGGTGCAGCCGGCGAGCACCACCACCGCCGCCACCTGCCACACGCTCCAGCCCGGCCCGAATTGTCCGGCCAGCGCCGCCGACACCGCCATGCCGACGCCATGCAGCGCCAGCGTCCGGCTCGGCGTCAGCAGTTTGTCGGCGATCCAGCCCCAGATCGGCCGGCTGATCGTGCCCGCGATCTGATAGATCGCGAGCAAGCGCCCGGCCTGCACGAGGTCGAAGCCCGCCTCACGCGTAAGCTGCACGGTCATGAACGCGACGAAAGTAAGCTGCGTGCCGGAATAGACGAAGCTGGAGACCGAAAGTCGTCGGATACGCGGGTCGCGCAGCAGCGCGAAGGGCTGCAACAGCGTACGGCCGAGCACGCGCGCGCGGGGATCGCGGTCCGCATCCCAGGCGCGGCGCGGCACCTCCATCAGCAGCAGCATCGCGGCCATCGGCAGCAGCTCGCACAGCAGGGCGGCGCGCCAGCCGATGCGCAAGGTCAGCGGCGGCAGGATGAGCGCGCCCAGCACACCGCCCAGCGGCACGCCGATCTGCCGCAGCGACATGACCATGTTGAAAACGGATCGCGGCGTCTGCGGCACCAGCAGATGCGTGCTGGCCGGCGCCGCCGCACCATATCCAAGCCCCAGCACCACTGCTGCCAATGCCAGCGACACCAGGTGCCCGGTCGCTGCGATCAGCACCATGCCCATTGCGGCGACCAGCACCGCCTGGGTGGCGCGCACGCCGCCGTAGCGGTGGATCAGCCCCGGCGACAGCAGTGCGGAGATGATCCCCGTGCCGTACGCGGTGGCGACGAAGGTGCCGACCAGCGCGCCGTTCACATGCAGCGCAGCGGCGACCGCCGGTGCGATCGCCGGCAAGGAGAACAACGCCATGGTCGCCAGCGTCTGCACCGCCAGCGTGGCGGCGAGGGGCGCCACCGGCATGGTTCGCAGCGAACCGCCGGCTGGATCGATCGGGGCGGTGCTCAAGCGGTTACGGCAGGGTCAGGCGAGCACGCGCGTGCCGCTGCGCGCCGGCCATTTCGCGGCCGTGCCCGCGCGGCCACGCAACGAGACGGTGGTGCGGGTGAAGCTATTGACCGTTCCATGCAGCGCAAGGAAGCGTTCCAGGACCGAGGCGAGAAGATACAGCCCGCCGACCTGCCAGGAGCGCGGATCGAACTCCAGCGTTACGTCCAGGCCGCGGCAAAATGCGCCCATGCGGCCGGGCGCGCGCGCGGTGCCGGGACGGGCACTGATCGCTGTCAGGGCCTCGATTGCGGTTCGCGATTCGGCGCTGTCTCGCAGATCATACAGGCGCAGCACTTCCTTCAGCGCGTTGGCACCGTCGCCGCCGCCGGTCACCGACAGGTGGCCGAGCGACAGATGCGAGACCAGGCGCCAGAAGCCTTTGTCGCGCAGCGACGGGCGCAGCGTGGTGGTGGGTGCGGTGACGGCGCTGATCGCGGCGACCGCGGCGACGCCCTCGACCAGACGCAGCGTCGGATGTCCGCCGCCGAATGGCAGGTCGGTGGGCAGGTCGCGGTTCAGGCACAGCGCATCGATCGACAGCACGGCCTCGGCCGGCTTGTCCGGATCGAAGTCCGGGTCGTGCGGGGCGATGAACACTTCGGTGCCGGGCACGCCGGGCGCGGCGGCGCGGCGGTTGACGTTGTAGAAACTGCCGGCGACGCCGGGATCGGTGTCCGATTCGGTCAGGCGGTAGAACGGCCGCCATGGACGGAACGATCCGTTGGGCAGTGTTTCGCGTACCCGCTCGACGCTCCAGATCTCGGCGGCGCGCGGGCGGCGGGCGTCGGGGACGACGCGGTATTCCGTGTCGGTGTGGGTGAGGCGGATCGGCTCGCAGCGCAGCGGAAACAAATTGACCAGCGGCGTGCAGCCCAGCGCGAGGGATTGCTGGCCGATGGTGCGTTCCAGCTCGGCGGCGGAACGGTCGAGGTAGATGAAGATTTCCAGCTTGCCGCCGCCGGAAACCATGGTCTTCGCGTCGATGCGGGTGATGTCGAGGAACAAGAATTTGTCGGGGAAGGCGAAGTATTCCGTCAGCAGGCGGAAGCCGGAGAACATGCGTGCGGACCAGGGCAGCAGTGCTTCCTCGGGTTCGAAGCCGGCGGGGACGATGCTGTGGCCGGGCACGATGACCGCGTTGGCATCGACCGCGGTGTCGGCAAAGGCGACGGAGATGGCGTGGCCGCAGATCAGTTCGTACAGCGGCAGGGTCTGCGTGGTGGGGCCGCGCAGGAAAAAGCGCAGGCGATCCACGCCGAGCTTGTTGAATGTCGCGTCGGGCGCGAGGCATTTCAGGGTGATGCGCAGCACGCCGGCGGCTCCGGCCGCGGCGGCGTTCGGGGGTGCCACGATCGGCAGACCGGACAGGCGGACGCTTTCCACCTCGATCGGCCACAGAGTGACGGGGGAGGTGGAACGGTAGCGCAGCGCTTCGCCACGCACCGGCTCGGTGTCGAAGGCGAGGCCGGCGGCCAGGCGCGCGGGCAACATCAGGTCGGCCTGGCAATCAAGCTGCGCCACCATGCAGGATGGCATCGGGGCGAGGTAGTGCGGATACAGCAGGCCGAGCAGCGCGTCGGTCAGTTCGGGGAATTCGTCGTCGAGGCGGTGGTGCACGCGCGCGGCGAGAAAGGCGACGCCTTCCAGCAGGCGGGCGACGTGCGGGTCGTCCACCGCATCGGCCGAAAGGCGAAGGCGGCCGGCGATCTTCGGGTGCGTCTCGGCGAATTCCGCCGCGAGGCGTTTGATCGCGGCGAGCTCGCGGTCGTAGTACGGAAGGAGCGTTTCAGACATGGTGTTACCTTAGAGCGGAAACGACGCGGCTGCCTCACTGTCATTGCGAGGCGCGAAGCGACGAAGCAATCTCCCTCGTGATAAGCCGCCTGCCGCTTGTCACGAAGGAGATTGCTTCG
>DASXFW010000317.1:0-2892 GCA_036489395.1 Acetobacteraceae bacterium
GTTCGTGGTTCTGCCCCCCTCCCCTTGAGGGTGGGGCGGGGGGCGGGGTGCGTGCCATCCGATGGCCATCGGATGGCACGCACCCCTCCCCCAGCCCCTCCCTCAAGGGGAGGGGGATCTGCTCAGTCACTCAGTCACTCAGTCACTCAGCGCCTCAGCCACCCAGCCACCACCCAGTCACTCAGCCACCCAGCCACCCAGCCACTCAGGCTGCTCGGGCGCTCAGGACCGCCGCCGCATAGGGCCTCGCCGCCAGCCACCAGGCCACGCCGGCCGCGGCGGCCACTGCGGCGGCGGCGAGCAATGACGGGGCGGCGAAGCTGTGGGTGCGGTCGAGCAATGCGCCGGCAACCGACGGACCGGCAATCTGTCCCAGGCCAAAACCCGCGGTGATCACCGCGAAGGACCGCCGCTCCTGCCGCGGTCCGAGCGATCGCGCGGCGGCAAACCCCAGCGCGGTGATGCCCATGAAGGTGCCGCCCAGCAGCACGGCCGCCACCAGCGCCCCGGCCGGTGAGGTCCACACGCCGCCGGCCGCCACGCCGAACGCCTCCACCACGCAGGCGATGCCGTAGGCGCGGAACGGACCCGTGCGGCCAGCAATCCAGCCCCATAGCGCGGTGGATGGCGCCGCGGCGAGCCCGACGGCCAGCCAGACCACCGGTTCCAGCGTGTGGGCCTGCGGCGAACCGCGCACCACCGCCACCAGGAAGGTGGCCGTCACCACATAGCCGAAGCCGAACAAGCCGTGGCACAGCGTGAGCGCGCGCAGCCCGCGGGGCAGCGGTGCGCGTACGATCGCCGTCGCGCGGGAGGCGCGCCCGGCCACCGTCGCGCGGGAGGCGCGCCCGGCCACCGTCGCGCGGGAGGTGCGCCCGGCGGTCGTCTCGGGCACCAGCCACAGCACCAGCGGCACGGCGATCGCCGAGAGCGCGCCTGAGGCGATCCACAACGTCTGCCAGCCCGCGCCGGCCGCATGCAACACGCTGACCAGCACGGCGGACGCGGCAATGCCCACGCCGACACCCGCAAAGTGCAGCGCCGCCCAGCGGGGCCGCCGCACCGCCATGAGCCGGTCCAGCACCAGTGCCGACCCCAGCACGAGCACAAAGGCGCTGGCGACGCCGCCGACGAAGCGCAGCAGCAGGAACGCCGCCATGCCGGTCCACAATGCCATCGCTGCGGTCGTCACGGCGCTGGCGGCCAGGCCGGCCAGGAACCAGGCGCGGCGTCCACCCGGCAGGTGCGGCAAAGCGGCCAGCAGCGCGCCGGCCAGGTAGCCGATGAAATTCGCCGACGCAATCAGCCCCGTCGCGGATTTGCCGAGGCCGAGCGCCGCCGCCATGTCCGGCAGGATGGGCGTATAGACGAAGCGCCCGATCCCCATTCCCGCCGCGAGTGCGAGCATGCCGCCGAACGCGGCCCCAGCACCGGCGGTCCATGTCTCCGGTTGGGCGATCCCGGATGTGCTCTCGGCGCTCATGTGCGCAGCCTCCCCGTCTGTCCAAAGCCGAAGCTGGGCTGTCGGTGCGATCGGGAAAAATGGTTAATTCTGATGCCCGCCATCTGGATAGGCGATGGCCCGGGTCGTCGCCGTGCGGGTGCGCGCACCGTGGCGCGGCACCGCCCTATTCCGCGGCGGCGATTTGCTCCGCCGGCCGCAGCATCGCCAGGAACGCCGACAGCGCGCTGGACAGATGCGCATCGCGCCGGCGGACGAACATGGTCTGCACCAGGGCATCCGCGGGCGGCAGCCGGTGCACGGCGACGCGGCCCTCCTGCCACACCGGGCCGATCAGCGCGCGCGGCAGCAGCGTAATGCCCAGGTTGGCGGCGACGCAGCCGAACAAGGCCTCGACCGTGCCGAACTCCAGCACGCGCGGGGCGGCGATGCCGCGGCGGGCGAGGAGCTCCTCCAGCCGCTGGCGGTACGAGCACCCGGCGCGCAGTACCACGATGCGCACGTCACCGCGCGCGGTCAGTTCGTCCAGCGAGCGGACGGATGGGGCGGTCAGCAGCGCCAGCTCCTCGGTGAAGACCGATGTCGCGTGCAGGTCTGGATGGGCGATTGGGCCGCAGACGAAGGCGCCCTCCAGCGCGCCATCGAGCACCTGGGCGATGAGTTCGCACGTGGTGCCGGTGCGCAGCGTCAGGTCCACATCGGGATATGCGGCCGCATACGCGGCGAGCGGGCGCGACAGGCGCAGCGCCGTGCTGGTCTCCAGCGCGCCGATGACCAGCGGCCCTTGCGGCACGCCGTCGTCGGTGACGGCGCGGCGTGCGTCCTCCAGCAGGCGGGCGATGCGCTGGGCATAGGGCAGCAGGCGGCGGCCGGCGGCTGTGGTGTCCACCCCGCGGGGCAGGCGGCGGAACAGGGGCGTGCCGAGTTCGTCCTCGAGCTGGCGGATACGGGCGGTGACGTTGGACTGCACGGTGTGCAGCGCCTCGGCGGCGCGGCCCATGCCGCCAAGCCGGGCAACCGCTTCGAAGATGCGCAGATCCGCCGCGTCCATGCGACCGAGCCTAGGCGCGTGGTGGCGTCGTGGCGAGGTGGGACCTGAGGGGATGGGGACCTGGGGTTGTCGGGCACTGCGGTGGGCAGGGCGATCGGATTTGACGGATGCCGGGGAGAGCACCGGTGGCGGGCGCCGCTTTGGGCGCGGGGGCCGTGCAGGCCGTTTCGGCTGTGATTCTCAACGCGGAGGACGGGTGAGGCGCGCAGAGCCGCCGAGATGCTTAGGCACTGTTGACGAATAATCGAATCGGTTGAGCGAGGCACCGGCCTTTGCCCCGTCATGCCGACCACCGGGTCAAGTGCCCGGTGGCAGGCTCCGGTCGGCATCCACGTCTTGCAGTGCCGCAGCGGAGGAAGACGTGGATGCCGACCTTCGT